>JAHCHD010000041.1 GCA_026129915.1 Bryobacterales bacterium | reverse complement strand
AGAACGGGATGCGGAGACGGGGCTGGATTATTTCGGGGCTCGGTACATGAGCTCGGCACAGGGAAGGTTCACCAGCCCTGACAAGCCGTTTGCTGACCAGCACATTGAGAATCCGCAGAGTTGGAATCTGTACACCTACACACTGAACAATCCGCTGCGATATGTCGATCCGAATGGTGAAGGCGTTCTCGAAGGGGCGGCGAGATGGGTTGACCGAACGGGTGGGGCTTTTGTCAGTTTGGTGTTGGCACCAGAAAAGACGATTCCTGCCGCTGCAAGCAACGTCTGGAACGCGGTAACGCATCCGAGCGAAACCCTGAGCGCAATTGGAACCGGCCTAAAGAATTTTGCGAACGCCAGTCTTGATGACAAGATCACAACTCTAACCGAGGTTGGCCTCGATGCCGGCGTAGCAGTCATGACGGGCGGGGCATCGAAAGCCACGTCCGTTACCGAACTCGGCATAGCCGGTGCCGAAACCGTCGTCAAGACAGGGACTGGTTCTGCGATCGTCAGCGGCATGACGAAGGTGGGCGAGGCTGGGGGCCCAGGTGCGGGTAAACCGTTCGCGAATTCAGTCAAAGATGCTGCGCGCGCTGAGAGCGGCAACACTTGCGTCTTCTGTAGCCAGCCGACTACAAGGACGGCTGGGCCGAGCCAATCGAATATCGATCATGCGATACCGAAGAGCAGGCAGGGAAACAATACTCTGAACAACGCCCAGAACACCTGTAGAACTTGCAATCTTGACAAGGCCACTCGCACCACGAAAGAGTATGAAGAGGAATTGCGCCGCCGGTCCGGAGGGAATTAAAGGATGAGCCGTCCAGTTGACATCGGCGAGGACGAACAACTAGTTAAGGTTTTTGTGCGTCTTGAACCAGCCGATTGGCACAACTACGAGACCGAATCCGTCTGGGCGAACCCACTCTCAAAGGGACTCTACCGGGTGAGGAACGTACCGTTCTACGCGATGGGAATTAGCAACGATGACGTTCTACGAGCGGAACTGGAAGGTGACGCTTTGTTTTGTCGGGAAGTGGCTCAGCGTGGAGGACACTCGACGTATCGGTTCTTCTTGATGGCCGGGATCGGTGATGAACAATGGAAACCGTACTGGCAGCCTCTGGAAACCCTAGGCTGCAGCTACGAACGAGGAACTGCTCGACTGTTCGCTGTTGACGTGCCGCCCGACGTGGACATTTACAAAGCATACGCGTTGCTTGACCAAGGCGAGAAGGCCGGCGTGTGGAGCTTCCAGGAAGCCCATTGCGGCCATCCGTTGCGCCAATAGATCACACCTGCGTTCCCATATGGGAACTACGGGAATCAGCAAGTTACCGAGGCAGTATCGAAAGCCCGAAGAAGACGATGCTACGCATCGGCTGAAGGGGTGACACGTCACCCCGGCGCGGGTTGGCGTATGCGAACGGTTTGTTCGCAGGCGTGAACATCTTTGTTCCGAGCGTATTGGGGGGGACATAGCACTCAACCTCGAAACTCTTTGTGAGCATTGGGGGGGACATAGCACGAGCTTGTCGGAGATTGACGCGTCATCTATTTGGCGATTCCAACCATTTCCTGGCAGCTTTGTTCTAGGCTCGCTCATCCAATTGAGTGATGCGGAGATTTCGAACTTGTTCTCTCGATCAGCCACTGCTGGTCCTGCCTTCCCTGCATGACTGGCTACCCGAGAAGCACCTGGCCCGCTTTATCGGTGAGATCGTTGGCGAACTGAACCTCAAGCCCATCCTGGACGTGTATTGGCGTAAGGACGGCCGCGGCGCTGAGGGCTATCACCCGGAAATGCTCACTCGCCTGCTGCTCTATGGCTATGCGACGGGCCTCACCAGTTCGCGCCGCATCGAGAAAGCCACCTACGACAGCGTCCCTTTCCGCTACCTTGCCGCCGATCAGCACCCGGATCACGACACCATCGCCGCCTTCCGCCAGCAGCACCTGGAGGCGCTCGCTGCGCTCTTCGTCGAGGCCCTGCGGTTGTGCCGCAAGGCGGGCTTGGTGAAGCTGGCCAATGTGGCCATCGACGGCACCAAGCTGAAGGCCAATGCGGGGTGGGGTCGCGGCAGAAGCCATGCCAAGATGAGCGAGGAAGAACAGAAGCTCACCGAATTGGTGAATCGCTGGATGGAGGAAGCCCAGCGCACCGACAGCGAGGAAGACGCGCGTTTCGGCAAGTGGTTTCGGGGACGGTGCACGAGCTTGTCGGAATGAAAATCTCCCGAACCTAGAATCAACAATTTACAGGCAAGGGTCTGCCCGTAAGTTATTGATTCTTCGTAGCTGGTTGCGTTCATTCCGACAAGCTCGCACTCAACCTCGAATTTTCCCTGAGAGGAATCTCCCCTTCCAGCCACTATATCCGTGATGGCACGAATCGCTCGAGTGGTGGCCGTTGGCTGCCCGCATCACGTCACACAGCGCGGCAATTTCCGCCGTGACATCTTCTTTGACGACCAAGACCGGCAGACCTACCTGGATCAACTTTCCGAGGCGTTCGACGATCCGCAGCTACGCATCTGGGGTCACTGCCTGATGTCAAACCATGTTCACTTGATCGTCGTACCGAACGTCCGACTCCATGGCCAGAGCTTCCGCATCGCCCACAGTAACTACTCTCGTTGGCTCAATATCCGCTTGCGCCGCTGTGGCCATGTGTGGCAAAACCGTTACTTCTCGTGCCCCCTGGACCCTGCGCACGCCGCCTACGCCATGCGCTACGTTGAATTCAATCCGGTCCGCGCAGGGATGGTGGAGTCCGTCCTGGACTACGCTTGGTCCAGCGCCAAGGCCCACGCTGGGCTCGATGCAGCGCCCCCTTGGCACGGGAGTCAAGACTGGGCCAAACGGTATCCGCCCGAGAAATGGCGCGAAGTGCTCGGTCTCGGGTTTCGCTTATCCGGTGACCTCGATCGACTCCGGGAAGCCACGCGAACCGGTCGCCCATTTGGAGCGCCTGACTTCGTCGCCGAGTTGGAAGCGAAGCTAGACCGAGTTCTATTGCCGCAGAAGCGCGGGCCGAAGTCAGTAGCAGCAGAGCAAATTCAGACTGCTGCAGGCGGAGTTCCGCTCGCGTAGAATCGAGGTTGAGTGCACGTCCCCGAAACCCCACCTACAGCTACGATCGCGCGGGCAATCTGCGCACCATGGGCTATCCCTCCGGGCGCAGCCTCGCCATCAGTTACACTACGGGCAACCTTGTTCTGTCCCTGTCCGGAACCAAGTCCTCGGTCACCACCAACTACTTCACTTCGCCGCCGAGCTACACGCCGTTCGACGCGCTCAGCCAGGTCACCCTCGGCAACAACCTCATCGAGCGCACGGACTACCTCAACGGTCTTCCGCAAGTCCGCCAGATCCGCCTCGGCGATAGCGGCAATGCGACCCTGCGCGGCGACTGGCAGTTCCGCTACTGCAACTACGGCGCGAGCCCCTTCTTCCGTGCCGATTCCTGCGCCACCAACAACGGGAACGTGCTGGGGCAGATCCACACCATCAGCGGCGCCAGCTTCAACCAGACCTACAACTATGACGATGTGAACAGACTTTGCACCGTCCGCGAGACCAGCAGCACCACGCCCCTGGCGCCCCGCGCGTGCGGCGACGCCACCGGGCTGAGCGGCGATACCTGGTATCAATCCTACATGTTCGACCGCTGGGGGAACATGGCCGTGAAGGCTACCCCCGGCGTTACGCCGCACCCGCTCACGGTGAGCCTGCTGAGCTCGTACAACACGGCCAACAACCGCCTCACCGGCAGCAACTGGGCCTACGATGCCGCGGGCAACATGACGACCCACGGCGGCTGGACGCTGGCCTATGACGCTGCCAATCGCATGAAGACCTCGCAACCAAGCGGCGGCAGCGTGACGAGCTATGTCTACGACGCCGACGGCCGCCGGGTGCGGAAGAACACGGGCAGCGTTCACACGTATTTCGTCTACGATGCCTTTGGCCAGCTTGCCGCCGAATACAGTTCCACGAACCCAACTGGCGCAACAGAAACGCACTACCTCACCACAGACCATCTGGGCTCGACGCGCCTGGTGACCAACCAGACCGGCGCGGTGGTGAGCCGCCACGACTACCTGCCCTTCGGCTGGGAGCTATACTCAGGACTGACCGGCCGCACGAATGGCCACGGATATTTGACATCACCGGAAGGGATAGCAACCCCCACCCAGCGCTTCACCGGCAAGGAACGGGATAGCGAGACCCGGCTGGATTACTTTGGGGCACGGTACTACTCGGCTGGGCCGGGGAGGTTTACGAGTGCGGATGCGCCGTTCGCCGATCAACATGCGGATGATCCGCAGAGTTGGAACCTCTATGCCTACGTGGGGAACAACCCTCTAAAGTATATCGACCTAGATGGGCTCGAGAAGATCCTAACAATTTATGTGCAGCAACCCAAGCCTGGCACGAGTGATCCTTATGCTATTCGGGGTGGCAACGTTGAAGTAGGCCACACTTTCATAGGCCTTCGCGACACGAAGACCGGCGAGGAAAGACGTCTGGGGCTTTACCCAGCGAAAGAGGTAAACCCAGTTACCGGGCCCGTTGAAGTTCCAGGCGTCATTGTTGACGACAGCAAACATAAATGGGATGTGAAGCAGGATTACACGATTACAGACGAGCAGTATAACAAACTGAAAAAGGAGACGGACGCAGATAAGAAAAACCCTCCGAAATACAACTTGAACACAAATAACTGTACGGATTACGCATGCAAGAAGGCTGCATCCGTTGGAATAAAGACACCGGATGCGAAAGGCAAGTGGCCGTTTGGGCAAGGGTCAAATCCTGGCAAGCTCGGTGAGGAACTACGGAAGCAGAAGACGACGGCTCCACCGCCAAAACCACCGCAGCCCCCGAAACCACCACAGCCGTAGGAGAAGAGATGAGCCTCCGCATAATAGCATTCATCGTCGCATATTGCGGCCTCCTGGCAGGCGTTTCTTGTGGAGGAGGAAGAGACATGAATAACCTGTTGAAGCCCGGGGTCGGTGTTGGTGATCTCCGGCTCGGGGAACGGCTTGGCCACGGTGAACTCAACACCGAAGAGACCAAGAACAAGTATGCAAATGATGGTGTCTGGTACTCGTTCAATGAGGCCGGTGTGCTGTCGGAGATCGTGATCACTAGCTCAGAGTATGTAACTGATCGGTCTATACGCGTTGGGTCGACAACGGATGAAGTCAGGTCTGCTTACGGACCTGGTATTGAAACTCAGACAACGCTTTCGCAGGGTGGGTCGATGATTGGAAGAGTTGGCGATTTTACCCTCAAATACCCCGGCATTATCTTTCTGCTTTCGCGGGAGCATGTGGCCGCGATTCGACTAGTCGACACTTCTGTACCGTAGCCAGCATAGAACGTCGTGGGGAGATGCGATAGTGGTTCGCAGGTGCGGAGCAATATTCCACCAGTCCCACGTGTCCTCCGTCACGCTGCGTGGACTGCCGCCGCACGTTTTGACGTTCTGGCCAAATCCAGAAATCAGCGACCTCAACGGTCTTCCGCAAGTCCGTCAGATCCGCCTCGGCGATAGCGGCAATGCGACCCTGCGCGGCGACTGGCAGTTCCGCTACTGCAATTACGGCGCGAGCCCCTTCTTCCGGGCCGAATCCTGCGCCACCAACAACGGGAACGTGCTGGGGCAGATCCACACCATCAGCGGCGCCAGCTTCAACCAGACCTACAACTATGACGATGTGAACAGACTTTGCACCGTCCGCGAGACCAGCAGCACCACGCCCCTGGCCCCGCGCGTGCGGCGACGCCACCGGGCTGAGCGGCGATACCTGGTATCAATCCTACATGTTCGACCGCTGGGGAACATGGCCGTGAAGGCTACCCCGGCGTTACGCCGCACCCGCTCACGGTGAGCCTGCTGAGCTCGTACAACACGGCCAACAACCGCTCACCGGCAGCAACTGGGCCTGATGCCGCGGGCAACATGACGGACCCACGGCGGCTGGACGCTGGCCATGACGCTGCCAATCGCATGAAGACCCGCACCAAGCGGCGGCAGCGTGACGAGCTGCTCTACGACGCCGACTACCGCCGGGTGGGAAGAACACGGGCAGCGTTCACACGTATTTCGTCTACGATGCCTTTGGCCAGCTTGCCGCCGAATACAGTTCCACGAACCCAACTGGCGCAACAGAAACGCACTACTCACCACAGACCATCTGGGCTCGACGCGCCTGGTGACCAACCAGACCGGCGCGGTGGTGAGCCGCCACGACTACCTGCCCCTTCGGCTGGGAGCTATACTCAGGATTGACCGGCCGCACGAACGGCCACGGATATTTGACATCACCGGAAGGGGTCCCCACCCCCACCCAGCTTCACCGGCAAGGAACGGGATAACGAAACCAGGCTCGATTACTTCGGGGCAAGGTACTACTCGGCCGGGCCGGGGCGGTTCACAAGCGCGGATGCGCCGTTTGCAGACCAGCATGCAAGCGATCCGCGAAGCTGGAACCTCTACAGCTACACACGCAACAACCCGTTGAAGTATGTAGACCGCACTGGTGAGGCGATCGAGACTGCCTGGGATGTGCTGAACATCGGGCTGGGGGTCGCGTCGTTCATCGACAATGTTCAGGCTGGCAATTATAGGTCTGCGACCGTAGATGCGGTTGGGATTGTTTTAGACACTGCGGCAGCGGCTGTTCCTCTGATTCCTGGTGGGGCCGGTACGGCGATTAAGGCAGGCCGGTTGGCAGGGAAAGCTGATGACATTGTTGACGGCGTCAAGGCGCTGGATCGGGTGGATGATGCGGCTGGGACCGCCAAAGCGGGTAAGCCCGCTAGCAAGACTTTTGACGAAGCCCGGCGTGAAGGTTTTGAGAAGGCTGGGATGACAGATCCCAGCGAGGTGAAGTTCACCAAGGTAGATCCGAAGACGGGTACGATCGTCGAGTTTAAAGGCCCTGGAGGAGCCAAGGTGGCCTATGACGGGCCTCACGCGACACCCGGTCCCGGTCACAGTAGTCCGCATGTCGGCTATCAGTCTGCGGGCAGGAGAACTCAAGGTGGAACGGAACGCGGCAATATTCCGTACACCGGACCTCAACACCCAAGCCGCTCTGTGAAGAAGCATGAGGGTGATGTGGAGCCCCATTAACATGCACGAAATCGAAACGTGGATAAGCGAAGCAGCAACCACTCTGGGACTTCCGTTGAAGCGAAAAGCTCCTGAAGAGGGACGCGAAGTTGTGAAAATCGCGCGGGATATCTACGTGGAGGATGACCCGCGTGTTTGGTGGCTTCGATTAAAGCTGCCCTCCAAGCAGGTGCCCGCCGAGGAACTTGGACTCACTGAAGTTCTACCCAGCAGAGAAGGTACTTGCTGGCTGATCCCTGAAACCGACGCTGAAGAACTACCGGTCTATGAGTTCGACGCGAAGAATGTGGAGCGCGTGATCAGGGAGTGTCCGTACTTCGAGTACTACGTGCTGGCACAAGACTTCAGCTGGCTCGTCGCAGAATCCGATCACAATGTGTTCTTTGTCTGCGAACGGCCTCGTCCCCCGGGGCGTCAACCCTCAGACGGGTAGGACTGTACCGCACACTGATCTTTCTCGACACATTCCCCTCAGCCCGAAGCGGCAGCCCGGGTGTTCTGCCGCTGGGTCTGACTGTCAACCATGACCAACGCAGGAGCACTTATGGATCCCGAGGACAACTTGATCTCACTTGAGGAGGCCCTGGCGAAGGTCAGAGGACAAAGACTAACGGCAGTTCAGTTCATCCATGACTACGCCCAGTTCGGCTTTGAATCAGGGAACCTGGGTGCCGGCCTAAGCGCTTACGCCCACCCGACCATCCGTGTTGCTGGTCATGAGCTTGATTGGTCGTCCCCACTCTTCAGGCATGAGCTGGGCGTGCGAATCAACCGGGCTGTCGTAGACACCTGAGTGGATGAGCAGCAAATTTCCATCGGATTCGATGACGGTGGGCCCCTCATCGTGGCTATTCGTGGACCAGATAGGGAGGGTCTAGAATCCTTCGAGTGGAGGGTTGAAGGCATTGAGACGATTTGGGTTGGGTAGGTTAGGAACTTGCCATCAGAATTCGCCATGCGGGCAACTTGACCCAGCTCGGCGGCTGGACGCTTACCTCTAACGACAGACCATCTAGGCTCGACGCGCCTCGTGACGAACCAGACCGGCGCGGTGGTGAGCCGGCACGACTACCTCCCCTTCGGCTGGGAGCTATACTCAGGACTGACCGGCCGCACCAACGGCCACGGATATTTGACATCACCGGAAGGGGTCTACACCCCCACCCAGCGCTTCACCGGCAAGGAACGGGATAGCGAGACCAGGCTCGATTACTTCGGGGCACGGTACTACTCGGCCGGGCCGGGGCGGTTCACGAGTGCGGATGCGCCGTTTGCGGATCAGCATACAGATGACCCGCAGAGTTGGAACCTGTATGCGTATGTGCGGAACAATCCGCAGAAGTACGTGGATCCCAGCGGAAACGTGGCCGAGACCCTGTGGGACATCGCTAACATCGGGCTTGGACTCTATTCGTTCGTCGATAACGCTTCTCAAGGCAACTACGTCGAAGCCGCGTGGGACGCGGGCGGAGTTGCCGTGGACGTGGTGGCGACCGCGGTGCCGTTTGTCCCCGGTGGTGCTGGCGCGGCACTTAAGGCAGCGCGGATCGCCAACAAAGTCGACAACGCGACCGACGGTGTCAAGGCAGCACGGAATGCTGAGAAGGCCAAGGATGCGGCGAAGGCATCGGAGACTGCGGGAATTCGCTATCAGGTTATCCTTCCACTCTAAGGAATTCGCTATCAGGTTATCCTTCCACTCTATAGGATGTGACACTCCGAAACCAAGACTAGCGGGGTAGTCGTGCCATGCGTGTAGCGGAGCGCTACCCGTGGACAGCATCCAGCCTCGCGTGGCGGGTCCGCGGAGCAGCCGCCTGTTTGCGGCTGCGACCCCACCATTCCCGGCCACCGCAACCCATTCCCGCCAGCTCCCAAGGGATCTCCGGGGCTTTGGGGACAAACACCTCAACCTCGAAACTCTTTGTGAGAGGAATTCCCCCGTCCGCCGACTATACCCACGATGGGACGCATCGGCAGGGTGGTAGCGATCGGTTGCCTGCATCGCGTGACGCAGCGCGGCAACTTCCGGCGAGAAGTCTTCCTCGACGATGAGGACCGGCTCACCTATCTGGCGTTGCTTGGCGCCGCAGCAACCGAGGCGCAATTGCGTGTGGGAGTTTCGGTGACAGCGGATGCCCGGCTAGCCGGGCGACATAGGCCAGCGGGGTGCGTCAGCGCCCCGTCTCGTCGCAGCAAGAGAGGAACCCCGAGTGGGGTGGCACGCCTTATGTCCGCCTCCCATTGCCGGCTCTGGTATCACTGACGCTGCTTCCATTCGCCGAGCGCCCTAGCTCCTGCAAAACGTTCGAATCCGCCTACCAACGCCTAAAAATTGGTCCACCCGCGCTCACCCATCCACCACCAGTTCGCGAGATGGAAAATTCCTTTCTCCCCTGCAATCAAACACTTCCGCAATAACTACCCCTTACTTCTCCCTCCCGCGCCCCTATACTCACGCGACTGAAATTTTGTGCGGGAAGGATCTCACTCCATGCCAGACCAATTGCGCGACAACATCACGACCAACAACAATACCCAACCCCCAACTCTGGATTCCGCAGTTCCGCCCGCGGACAGCGGCCAACCGTCAGCCGACAACCCGTGTTTTGGAGCTAACCCCCAATCCCTAGACCCTAACCCCTCGCCCTTCCCCACTGACAACTGTGAACCGACAACGGATAACTCTTCTTCATCCCCCGGCCCCACCGGACCGCGCACTCCCGAGGGCAAGGCCCGTTCCGCACAGAACGCCCTCAAGCTCGGCCTCTCCATCCAGCGCCACGTCCTGCTCCCGCACGAGGACCCCGCCGAGTACGACGAACTCCGCGATTCCATCCTCGCCATCTACGAACCCCAGTCCGCCCGTGAGACCCTCGCCGTCGACGACATCTCGCAATGCCGCTGGGCCTTCCGCCGCTTCGACGAGGCCGAACTGATGGCAATCGAAAAGGCAACCCGCCCCTTCTTCGCCGATCCCAAATATCCCTACAGCTACGGCGAAGCCCTCGGCGGACTCGCCGAACCGCAGAAATTCGAACCGGGCCGCTACGACCCCATGCTCGACCAGAAGCCCCGCCCCTTCATCGACATCCCGCTCTGGCCCGGCCTGAACAACCTGCAGCGCTACCGCACCTGGTGGGAGCGCCGTCACCAGCGTGCGATCGCCGAATTCGAACGCGCCTGCAAAGCCCGCCGCCAGGACGCCCGCGACCGCGAGAGGCAGGAGTGGCACGAAGCCCGCATGGCCCGCGAAGAGCGCCGCAAGCAGCGCGACCTCCGTCGCCAGCAGCAGGAGGAAGCCACCGAGCGCCGCCGCGATGAACGTCACGCAGACCTCATGGCCAGAGGCCAGGCGGATCTCCGCTTGCGCCAGGCAATGCTAGCCACCCTCCGCCCCGAAGAGTTCGTTTCGCAAAATGACGAGGTTGCTCCTACAGCACACACACAGTCCCCACAACCGACCACGGAAACCACGAATTCTGCCCACCAAATCACCGCCAATCGTCAGAGAGAAGGAATCGTCTAGGAACTCCAAGAGCGAATTCATTCATCAGGGCCGCAGTCTCGGCATGCTCCAGGCGCGCTGGGCCGCCAGAAACTCGCGGAGCGGGCCTCCAAGCTCAAGCTGACGCTCGAGGCAACGGTGACGGGCTACCGAACCCCGCGCGGCAGAGGGGATTCTTGCCGGTAGACACACTGGGAGATAGGCACTAGTTCGTTTGGAAGTGTTTGGCAATCCCATTCTGGCCTGTATCTTCGAATGCTGTTGATCTGGAGGCAGGAACGATGGCGTTGGTCTCCTGGATGACGGCGAAGATCTGGCGTTGGCGTCACCTCAGGAGCGCGCTGACACGCAAGGAGTTTGCGGCCGAGGCGGGGATTGCCGTCACGACACTGGATTACTACATCCGCCGGGTGAACCGGAGCAAGTCTGCTGAAGACGCTTCGGTGAGCCGCATCGTGCCGGTGGAACTTGTCACTTGCGAACATCAGGTGCCTTCGGTGCGTGGGGCGTGGAACGCGGTGGTGGTTCGCCTCGGCAACGGTCGCTCACTCGTAGTCCATCGCGGTTTCGACGAACTCTATGGGCGGTACGCGATGACCTTACGCACGATCCGCGGAGCGGGCATTTGTTCCTGTCTTGGAATCGAACGCTTGCGATCGTCCGGTGGCCCGTCTTCCGGTCTCCAAACAGAAACAGAAAGAGAAAAGAGGAGTGGAAAATCGTTAGAAAAGCGAAACAGTACACATAGCGTCGACGGTCGTTTATCCTAGAGAAGAAGCTCGATCTTTGTTTTTGCTGGAGGAACCGGTTGGATGCAATCCAGGGGTTCATTGCGTCTGTCCTCGCCGTCGCTGGCTCTGCTGGCGATGGCTGGTAGCCGTATTGCCTGCTCCAGGTTTCTTTCCAGAGCAGCCCTTGCGATACTGCTGATTCTGGCGGTGGGCGCCGCTGAGGGAATTGAAAACCGGTTTCGCCCTCGGCCCGTGGCGAAAACGAAGCGTGGCGGCACCAAATCCGGCAGTCCTAAGCGCACTTCCCGCATCGTGCGCAGCAGCAGCCCTGTATCCCATGCCGAAGCTGCCGAGTGCGGCAGTTCGGAACTAAGCGATGCCCGCGCAGCGCATGCCTCAGCGCCAATTCATGGCGTTGCTCCAAGTGCAAGCCAAGCCACCAGGATCAGTCTGCCCGTGGTGGCTTGGGAACCGGCTTCCGTCCACGGCAGCCTCCGCGGAACGTCATCCTTTCACGCACCGTACCTGCCAAAGCCCCCCCCTGCCGTCGTCTGATCTTGCGCCTCATCCCCGTTTGTGGTTTGGAGTGTCGATTCCCGCTTAGAGCGTGGACTGCGCTCCGTGCTCTGTTTCAGCCAACGAAGTGCTCCGGAGGGTCCCATGCAACAAATTTTGAAAGGTCTGAAGCAATTTCAGAAGGAAGTCTTCCCCCATCACAAGGTTCTGTATGAGTCATTGTCCACCGCGCAGGAGCCGCGTGCCCTGCTGATTACCTGCGGTGATTCCAGGGTGGTGCCTACGCTCTTGACGCAGACGAAGCCGGGTGACCTGTTCATCTGCCGCCACGTGGGTAACATCGTCCCCCCCTTCGGCGGTCCCTATGGCGGTGTCTCGGCAACGGTCGAGTATGCCGTGGACGCATTGAAGGTCAAGCACATCATCGTGGTGGGCCACACCGACTGCGGGGCGATGAGCGCCGTGCTGCATCCTGAGAAGATGGCCAACTTGCCGAACGTGGCTGGCTGGCTAAGCTACGTAAGCGCGGCGCGCAATATCGTGGAGGCTCTCTATCCTGACGCCAGCGAGGAGGAAAAACTCCATCAACTCACTGAGCGCAATGTGCTGCTGCAACTGAAGCACCTGGAAACCCATCCTCCAGTCGCGGTGGCCATGGCTAAGGGCAGGCTCTCCCTGCACGGCTGGATGTACCACATCGACACCGGCGACGTGGACTCCTACGATCCCGATACCGAGAAGTTTGTCCGCATCACTTTTGGCGACGATGAAGCCATCGATGCGACGTTCCCGGTGGAGGTTGGCTCGAATGCCTGATCCCGTGAAGAAGAAAAGGGTGGATGGTACGCAGTTCCTGCCGAAGGAGTTCTCCTGGGGCAATGAACTGCTCTCCTCCGTGGTGGTCTTTCTGGTGGCGTTGCCCCTCTGCATGGGTATTGCGCTCGCATCTGGCGTGCCGCCTGCCCTAGGGCTTATCGGTGGTGTGATTGGCGGCTTGGTGGTGGGCCTGATTTCTGGTTCGCCCCTTCAGGTGAGCGGGCCGGCCGCCGGCCTTGCGGTCATTGTTTGGGAGGTTGTCCAAAAGCATGGCATCGAAGGAATGGCCACGGCCCTTGTGCTCTCGGGCATCATCCAGTTTGCGGCCGGTGCGTTTAAGTTCGGCCAGGTCTTCCGCGCCATCACGCCGGCGGTTATCTATGGAATGCTCGCCGGAATTGGCGTACTGATCTTCGCCAGCCAGTTCCACATGATGGTGGACGATTCCCCGCGCTCGAACGGCATTCAGAATCTGATGTCGATTCCCGAGGCGATTTATAAGGGAATCAGCCCGGACGTAGGCGACCGTGCGCATCACCTTGCCGCATTCATCGGGCTACTGACCATCGGATCTCTGCTGCTTTGGAAGCGATTCCACCCGAAGCGTCTCAGCCTGGTGCCCGCGCCGCTTGTGGCCGTGGTCATAGGCTCCGGCGCGGCTGCTCTCTTTCAGTTTCCGGTGCTGTTTGTCTCCATCCCCGACAACATGCTGGAGACCATTCGCATTTTCGAGTTCGACGACTTGCTTCTCTTCAGAGACGCCAGCCTGATTGTGAGCGCTGTGACGATCGCCTTCGTCGCCAGCGCGGAAACCTTGCTGTCGGCGTCCGCGGTAGACCAAATGCACAATGGCGTCCGCACTAACTACGACCGCGAGTTGCTGGCGCAGGGCGTCGGCAACACCCTTTGCGGACTCCTCGGCGCACTTCCAATGACGGGTGTCATTGTGCGCAGTTCGGCCAATGTACTGGCAGGCGCCAAGACGCGGCTTTCCACGATATTTCACGGGCTCTGGATTCTTGTGGTGGTGCTGGTATTTCCCGAATTGCTCTCGGTGATTCCGCGTGCCACCCTCGCGGCAATACTTGTTTATACCGGCTTCAAGCTGGTTGATCTGAAGCAGGTGAAGATTCTTAAGCACTACGGGCGATTTCCGCTGATCATTTACTTCGTCACGCTGATCGGCATTGTCGCTACCGACTTGCTGACGGGCGTGATTATCGGTGTGGTGCTTTCGCTCATCAAAGTGCTATGGGCTGCCAGCCACCTGGAAATCGAGATCAAGCACGATCTGCAGGCCAAACGAGTGGAGTTGACGCTAATGGGTTCGGCCACCTTCCTGCGGCTGCCGCTATTGGCTGAGGCGCTGGACGACGTGCCGCAGGGTGCCGAACTGCATGTGCTTCTGCACAAGCTGCGCTACATCGACCACGCTTGCATTGAACTGCTGGCGAACTGGGAAAAGCAGCGGAAGGCACAGGGGGGCACACTGGTGATGGAGCGCGACGACCTGCTCGACCGCTGTCTCGATTCGAGCGTCGGGCGTCAGTACGTTCCATGAGCTGCAAGGCGGAATGCGTGGGGGGCTGGCGGTGCTACGGTGTCTGCCCGGCAAATTCGTAATTGTTCAGGGTGACGGTGATTGCCGCTGGCCCCACTAGTCGCGTGTCCATATTGCTGATGAACCGGGAAGGGAGAGCGCGCCCGTCTATGATGCGGTAGTCCCGCACAAAGTCGACGTCTTTCAGGAAGACCGAAGGGTTGCGGACGAGCCGTCCGAACTCGCGAAGCGGCTGCGCGGTTTCCATGTCGATCCACAACTCGCCGCGGAACAGACCGATGCGACCTTCGCGCGGGATCACCTCGAAGACATGTGCGCGGCGGTCAAGATGCATGGCCACTCCGCGATACTCAAAGCGGTAGTTTCTGGGCAGCATAAGCACATCCGGGGGGTTGCGCAGCGCCTCCTTTTCCGCATTCAGGTAGCGGGTGATCACATCCCGCTTGATCATCTCGTCGCCACTAAACTGTGCCCCCGCGTAAGAAAGCGTGTCGGTCCCCCGTTGCACGCGTGTGGCGGTCATGCCGCCTTGTTTGTTCATTGCCGGCAAGGATGCTTCAATCTGCACGTCCACACGGAAATCGCGGAGTCGTTCCGCGGTGCGCTGGGCAGTGTAATAGTCGGCAAGTGTTTGTTCCGGTGAAGGGTCACTTGAGGCAGGCGCGGTGACGGCTGTGGGTATGAAGTCTTTGCCCGCGCCGCCGCGCCGGGAGCATCCTCCCAGCAACAACAGTCCGGCGAGCACAAAGATGAGATTACGCGCGTAGGAGCGCCGCAAGTAGTTCACAGCTATCTCTTCACCTTGAGTTTAATGAGGTATCTCCGCAGAGTCACACGATCTGGGGGAGTTTGAGAATTCGACGGAAGCGGCGGATCTCCTGGACATTCAGCAGCCGGTATTCGCCGGGACGAATCCCCTTGATATCGATGGGACCGATTGTTACGCGACGCAGCTTCTCCACTAGTTTGCCAAAGTAGCGAAACATATTACGGATCTGGTGTGTACGGCCTTCGGTGATGGTGACCTCGTACCACGGATTTTGCGCCCTCTTGACCAGCCGCAATTCCGCGGGGGCCGTGCGTTTGCCTTCCAATACGATTCCCTCGCGGAACTGCTCTTCCTGTTCCTCCGTGAGCAAACCGGTGGCCTTCACCAGGTAGGTCTTGGGGATGTGATAGCGAGGCGAGATCACCCGGTTGGCGAACTCGCCATCGTTGGTAAGCAGCAGCAGTCCCTCGCTCTGGTAATCCAGGCGGCCCACGGGATACACACGCTGCTTCACCTTGGGCAGAAACTGCATCACGGTTTCGCGTCCCTCGGGGTCGCTTACCGTGGTGACGACGGATTTCGGTTTGTGCAGGGCGATGTAGATGAGCGTCTCGCGCTGCTGTTGCAGCAGTCGGCCATCCACCTTGATGTGATCCACGGCTGGATTCGCTTTCGCACCTAGCGTGTTCACCACCTTGCCGTTCACTTTCACGCGCCCGGCCAGAATGTAGTCTTCGGCATGGCGGCGGCTGGCAATGCCGGCATGGGCAAGAATCTTCTGCAAACGTTCCTCAGCCACGGCTGTCGTCTCCTGGTTCATCGGCTGGGGTCTCGCCGGGCAGTTCCGCAACAGCGGTTTGTTCGGCATAGGCATCCACACTAGCGGCAACCTCCGCGTACTTCTCGTAGCGAGCGATTCCGGCCTCGGCCTTGTCAACTTCTTCCGCTTCGCTGAGTGCCAGGTTCTTCAGTTCCTCAAACTCCTTCAGCGTGGGCAGTTCCGCCGTACTATTAAGTCCGAACTGGACCAGGAACTCGCGGGTGGTCTTGTACATCATCGGCCGGCCCACCACGTTCTTGCGTCCCGCCGTTGTGATGAGCTTCTTGTCGAGCAGTGTCTTCAGCACACCGGCACCCTGAACGCCACGGATTTCGAGGATTTCCGGCGCGGTGATGGGCTGCTTGTACGCGATCACGGCCAGCGTTTCGAGCGCCGCCATGCTTAGCTTCAGCGGGGGTTTCAGGCTGCGCACGAAACGCCGCACACCTTCGTGAAACTCCGGCTTGGTGCTCATCTTGTAGCCTCCCGCTAGGCTGCGGATGGAGACCCCCCGGTGCGGCTGCGCGTACTCGGCTGCCAGCTCTTCCAGCAAACCGGCTACCTTGGCGACGGGCAGTCCGAGAGCCGCCGCAATCTGCTGCGCGGTGACGGGTTCTTCGGTGACGTAGACGATTGCTTCCAGGGTGGCCCGCAATTCCGCGTCGCCGGTCATCGCCGGGGGCCCATCAGGCTGCAGGGCGAAGGCATCGATCGAGATTTCCGGAGGAGGCGCCTCCGCGAAGCGTCCCGCCGCCTTGGCGAAGATCTCCACGCCTGTCAGGCGCTTTCCCTTGAAAAAATGCGGGCGACTATGTGGCAGATGAACCTTGCGCGCACGGCGCCGCAGGGCCCGTTTGCGAAGCTGTGGCGGCAGCACGAGCGTGAGTTCTCCAAGCCGGCGAGGGTTGCGCACGCGCACGGGCTTCCGGACGCGGCGACGCGCCGACACCACATTCACCATGATTCCATTCATCATTGAGGCTTCATTGCAGTTGTTTCCCAGCTGCAGTCGCTTCCTAGTTGTAGTCGCTATCCAGGGTTCCCAACTCCTTCTGGGAAACCACAAAACTCTCGAATCCACGGTTGCGGCGGACACCCACCTTGGCCGGGTCTTCATCGTGGACAATCTCCAGCGCCTGCGCCTTGGCCATTTCCAGCATGGCCAGCAGCAGGCAAATCATGGCCCGCTTGGAGGTCTGCACTTCAAACAGATCAACCACCAGCAGCGGCTTGTCGTGCTTGGCGCGCACGAACAATTCGCATACGTAGCGAATCATTTCCCCCACCGTGACGTGCTCAGTGGTGATCTCATACACAGGGCGGGTTTTGGCCCGCTCCACCACAGACTGCAGCGCCTTCACCAGATCGAGCAGTTCCACCTGGACACCGGGGTCTTCCTCCTCGGCCAGAAACTGCTTCATCTGGGGGTTGCTCCAGACGTTTTCCTCAATCATCCGTTTCTGCTTCAGCATTTCGGCGGCATTCTTGTACCGCTCGTGCTCGAGCAACTTGTGGACGAGTTCTTCTCGCGGATCGTCCCCGTCATCCTCAGTCTTCAATTCCGGGTCACGGGGCAACAGGGTGCGGCTCTTGATGTGAATCAAGGTGGCCGCCATGTAGACGAACTCCGCGCTCAGTTCGATATCCAGCGAAGCAGCTTCTTCCATGTAGTGGAAGTACTGCTGTGTAATCTGCGCGATAGGGATATCGTAGATGTCGATTTGCTGGCGGCGGATCAGATCGAGCAGCAGATCGAGCGGGCCTTCATAGCGCTCTAACTGGACGCTCCAGGGAAAGGACACGCCTTCCACGATAGCACGGGCGGGGCGCCTCCCGGACCAGGGCCGCGGCTGGTGCGATCCCTGGTGCGGGAGGGGTTCCCCAAGGCGCGGATGCTACAATGAAGCCTGCATGAAAATAGCGATAGGCGCTGATCACGCCGGTTATGCAATGAAGAATGAGTTGGTTACGCGGCTCCGCGCGCTTGGCCACGACGTGGAGGACGTAGGTACCTTTTCGCCCGAATCCACTGACTATCCTGACTACGCCGCCGCCGTCGCAGGCCGGGTAAGCACCGGTGAGGCTGAGCGGGGGGTGCTGGTGTGTTCGACGGGTGTGGGCATGAGTATTGCAGCCAATAAGGTACAGGGAATCCGTGCCGCCATGGCGATGTCAGACGAGGAAGTCGTGCTCAGCCGGACCCACAACAATATCAATGTGCTCACGCTAGGGGCCAGCCTTACTGACCAGGAGAGCGCGAACCGTTGGACCGAGATTTTTCTGCGTGAGGGTTTCGACGGCGGACGCCACGAGCGTCGCGTCAACAAGATTGCAGCTTTGGAAGCAAAGCACGGTTCAACGCGACCGTAAGGCAGCAACTTTCTGATCTCGAGTGTTCGCCATGGGCGGACGTCCCGGCAGATTTTGCGCTGCGTCCAGACGTGGCGCGGCATCAGCGCAAGCAGACCAGAGTAACGTTCCGGGGTTGATCATCCCCAGACGGCCGACACCATTGAATTCCTAAGACGAGGCAGCCATCCGCATGACCGAACAGCAACGACTCGCACGCCCCCTTTCTGAAGTGGATCCTGAAGTGCTTGACGCCATCAACAAAGAAACTGAGCGTCAGCACAGCCACATCGAATTGATAGCCAGTGAGAATTTCACGTCCGAAGCGGTTCTCGAATCCGTCGGCAGCATTTTTACGAACAAGTATGCCGAGGGGTACCCCGGTCGCCGCTACTATGGCGGCTGCGAGCACACGGACGTGGTGGAGAATCTTGCCATTGATCGCGCCAAGCTTCTGTTTGGGGCTGAGTACGCCAACGTGCAGCCTCACTCGGGATCGCAAGCCAACGAGGCCGCCTTCGCCGCCATTCTGAATCCAGGCGACACCATTCTGGGCATGCGCCTCGACCACGGCGGGCACCTCACTCACGGGCATCCGCTCAATTTTTCGGGCAAGCTCTACAAGGTGGTGGGCTACGGCGTTGATAAGGAGACCGAGCTCATCGATTACGCGGAAGTGGCCCGCCAGGCGGAAGAACACAAGCCAAAGCTGATCATCGCCGGCGCCAGCGCATATTCCCGTGTGATTGATTTTGCGAAGTTCCGTGAGATCGCGGACGCGGTGGGCGCGGTGCTGCTGGTAGACATGGCGCACTTCAGCGGACTGGTGGCCGCGGGCATCTACCCGAACCCCTGCCGCTACGCCGATATTGTTACCTCCACCACGCACAAGACGTTGCGAGGCCCGCGTTCCGGCGTGATCCTGGCACGGGAGAAGTATGGGAAGGACATCAACCGATGCGTGTTTCCTGGAGCCCAGGGCGGTCCGCTGGTGCATGTGATTGCAGCCAAGGCCGTCTGCTTTAAGGAAGCCATGACCCCTGCATTCGTGGCCTATCAGACACAGGTGGTGGCGAACGCCCGGGCATTGGCCCACAGCCTTGCCGGTGAGGGTTTTCGCATTGTTTCCGGAGGCACTGACACCCACGTGATGCTGGTGGATGTGTTCTCGCAGGGCCTGCGCGGCAAGGAAGCCGAGCAGGTTCTGGACGCCGCGCACATCACCGCGAACAAGAACGCCATCCCGTTCGACGTCAACCCGCCGATGAACCCCAGCGGGATCCGCCTGGGTTCACCCGCGGTAACCACTCGCGGATTCGGCGAGGCCGAACTGCGCGAGGTGGGCAGTTGCATCGCAGAAGCCCTGCGGGGCAAGGACGACCCATCGACGGTGGAGAGCGTGCGCCGTCGCGTGGCCGCTCTTACGGAAAAGTACCCGCTCTATGCGTGGCGCATGGCGCACGCATGATGCTGCGATTCAGGTTCGGGCCTTCAGGAGAACCCGGTGCGCATCGTTTTTGACGCTCGTCACATACGCGACTTCGGCATTGGCACCTACATCCGCAATTTGCTGCGTGCGTTGCTGGAAGTGGATGCCAAGAACGAGTACGTGCTGATTGGCAAACGTGAATCGCGCCGGGATCTTCGCGCGATCGACCGCGAATCCACCCGGTTCACCACTGTCTTTTACGAGGGCGCTGACGACAACTGGCGCGACCAATACGCCTTCCCCTGGTTCCTACGCAGTCATCCCGCGGACGTCTACCACATTCCCCTTGCCCGCGTGCCACTGTTCATGCCACAACCGTACGTGGTGACCGTGCATGACCTGGGCTTTCTGCTCTACGCCCAGCACGCTCAGGAAAAGGACTGGCGGATGGAATGGCGCGAGCGCATCATTGGCCGCGGTCTGCAGCGGGCGCACACGGTGATCGCTGTCTCCGGCGCCACGCAGCGCGACGTTGAGCAGTTGTTCAGCGTGCCCAGCAGCAAGATCCGTCGTATCTATGACGCACCTGACCCGCGGCTCTTTCATGAGACTCCGGGCAAGACTCTGGAGGAGCTGGAAACGGAACGCACTGAACGCCGCCGCCAGTTTCTTGGCCGGTATCAGATTGACTATCCCTTCCTGCTATACGCGGGAACCGTGCGACCGCAGAAGAACGTGCCCCGGCTGATTGAAGCCTTCTCAGTGCTGCGCAGCGAACTGCAGCAGCACCCGCACTTCCGGCACCTGAAACTGATCATCATTGGAGACGACATCTCGAAGAATCCGGCGGTTCGCCTGGCCGTGCTGCACAGCCGTCTGGAGGACTCGGTACGTTTTCTTGGCTTTGTGCCGGACGAAACCCTGCGGGTGTTTTTTGAGGCGGCTGAAGCCTTCGTGTTCCCGTCGTTGCATGAGGGCTTCGGGCTCGCCCCGCTGGAAGCCATGGTGGCCGGAACGCCGGTGGTTGCTTCCAACGTAAGTGCGTTGCCGGAAGTGTTGGGCGATGCGGCGATGCTCGTGAACCCTGACAACGTGTTCGATATCGCCCGCGGTATCCACGACGTGCTGCTCGACACGGAACTTAAGGCCAGCCTGATTGAGAAAGGGCGCGTCCAGGCCAAGCAATATAGCTGGACTCGCGCCGCGGAATTGGTGCTGCAGATCTACCGCGAGGCGGCGTCAGGCGTCCGAAGATAGATGCGTTACGGGCGAGGCGGCGGATCCTACCGCTGCGCCGTCAGGCAAGAATCGGTTTCACCACTTTGGCCGGCTCCACCCCGGTCAACTTCATATCCAGGCCCTGATATTTGTAGGTGAACTGGTCGTGCCTGATGCCGAAGCAGTGCATGAGCGTGGCCTGGAAGTCGCGGACGTGCACAGGGTCCTTCACGATGTTGTAGCTGAACTCATCGGTCTCGCCATGCACAACGCCACCCTTGATGCCGCCACCGGCCAGCCATAGGCTGAAGCAGCGGGGATGGTGGTCGCGTCCATAATCGGTGCGTGTGAGGCGGCCCTGGCAGTAAACCGTACGCCCAAATTCGCCCGCTAGAATCACAAGTGTGTCATCGAGCATGCCCCGCTGCTTCAGGTCCTGCACCAGCGCCCAGCAAGGCTGGTCGATTTCCTTGCACTGGCTGGGTAGCACTTCGGGCAGGTTGCCATGGACGTCCCAGCCGCGATGGTAAACCTGGATGAAGCGCACGCCGCGTTCGGCCAGGCGCCGCGCCATCAGGGCGCTGTTGGCGAAGCTTCCCGGCTCGCGCGCGTCAGGGCCGTACATCTCCCAGATGTCGTCCGGTTCCTTGCTGAGATCAGTGAGTTCGGGCACCGAACTTTGCATGCGAAAGGCCATTTCGTACTGCGCGATGCGCGTCTTGGTTTCGGGGTCGCCCAGCTTCTGATAGTTGAGTTCATTCATCTGGCCCAGGGCGTCGAGCATGCGGCGGCGCACCTGTGCGGGGACTCCCTCCGGATTGTTGATAAACAGAACAGGGTCTCCGGCACTCCGCAGGCCCACGCCGGAATACTCGCCCGACAGGAAGCCCGCGCTCCAAAGGCGCGAGGAAATGGCCTGCACGTTGGCCTTGGGATGCTTGTGCTTGGCTTGCAACACCACGAAGGCTGGCAGGTTTTCGTTCATGGTGCCAAGGCCGTAGCTCATCCAGGAACCGATGCAAGGGCGGCCGGCGATCATGAAGCCGGTTTGGAAAAAGGTGATGGCCGGCTCGTGGTTGATGGCCTCTGTATTCATGCTGCGGATGATGGCGATATCGTCCACCATCTTCGAGGTGTAGGGCAGCAGTTCAGACATCCATGCGCCGGACTTGCCGTGCTGGGCGAACTTAAACATGGAAGGCGCGATAGGGAAGCGCGTCTGGCCGCTGGTCATGGTAGTGAGGCGCTGTCCCTGGCGGATGGTCTCCGGCAGATCGGTATCGAAAAGCTCCTCCATCTTCGGCTTGTAATCGTAGAGATCCTGCTGGGGCGGCGCACCCACGAGGTGGAGGTAGATGCAGCGCTTGGCCTTGGGGGCGAAGTGGGGAAGGAGACCGAGGCCGCCCACCCGGTTGGCTTCCGCGAAGGGCGACCTGGCTTCCGCACCCTGTAAACCAGGAGTTCCCAACAGGTGCGCCAAGGCCAGCGCGCCGAGGCCTTGGACGCCGCGTCCGAAAAAGCGGCGGCGCGATTCCTCTATCGCCATTTGGTGCGCAATGGCGTCGACAGGATGCGCACCGGCACCGATGTGACGGTGGGATTCGCGGTCCAGCAGCCGAGTGTCGGAAGAATAATGGCCTTCGTCGTCGGGCAGCAGGGGATTGCGGCGGCGGCTCATTTGTTCAGCACCTCGTCGAGATTCATCAGTTGGTTGGTGAGCATGGTGTAGGCCGCGAAGTCGCTGACAGGCAGCGAAGGGTCAGGAGCGGAATCGCCCTGGGCCAGCATCTTCTGGGCATGCTCAGGATTGGCGCTGTAATAGCCGCGGTAGTCACTGAAGGCGCCTTCGGCGATGGCCTGTTCCGCGCCGGATAGCGGGCGGGCCAGCAGGCGTTGCGCGATATAGCTGAGGCGTCCATCAAAGTGCGCCTCGGTGTTCATGGCCCTGCCCGCAAGCACGCGGGCTGCCTCGAAGAACTGTGGGTCGTTCATGGTGACGAGCGCCTGCAAAGGCGTGTTGGTGCGCTCACGAAGTACGGTGCAGTTTTCGCGCGTCGGTGCATTGAAGATGTCCATGGAGGCAGGAGGCGCGCTGCGCTTCCAGAAGGTGTACATTGAGCGTCGATAGAGGCCGGCGCCTTCATCCTGCTGGTAGAAGCGGGTGTTGGAGCCGAACATGGCAACCGCTTCCCAAATGCCCTCGGGCTGGTAGGGCTTCACACTGGGCCCGCCGATTCTGGTGGCCAGCAGGCCGCTGGACGCGAGGGCGGCGTCGCGTACCATCTCGGCGTCCATGCGGAAGCGCGGTCCGCGGCTAAGAAGACGGTTCTGCGGATCCTTTTCGAGATTCAGCGGTGTGGCCACTGATTCCTGCCGGTAAGTGGCCGAAAGCAGCAATTGCCGGTAGTAGCGCTTCACGTCCCACTTACTTTCGCGGAAGTCGATGGCCATCCAGTCGAGCAGCGGCTGGTTGACTGGCGGCTCACCCTGGCTGCCAAAATCGTCCGTCGTGCGCACGATGCCAGTGCCGAAGACCTCCTGCCACATGCGGTTCACGGTAACGCGGGCCGTCATCGGATTCTCTTCAAGGAAGAGCCATTGCGCCAGCCCCAACCGGTTGCGCGGCAGGTGAGCGGGAAGGGACGGAAGGACAGAAGGCGGACTGGCTTCCACGCGTTCACGCCGCTGGTCGTAGGCGCCGCGATGCAGAACGTGGGCGAAGGGGGTTTGGTCAGTCCGCTCGTGCATCACGTGGGTGATGGCTCCGCGTTGGGCAATTTCATGGGCTTCGTCGTTCAACTCGGCCTGCTCGGCGGCAACCGCGCGGAAGTCTTCGTGGCGCGAGTTCAGGTAGTAGCTCAATAGCGCCGCGTGGTGGGCTTCAGTGCGTTCAGCGGCGGGTTTGGCTAGGGCCGATTCCACAGCCGTCCAGCGGGCAAGCAGCTTTGCTTCGCTCTCGGTCACCAGGCGGCGGAAGATGCGGAAATCGCTAATGGCGCCACCAGCGAGGCCGCCGCCCAGCACGATGGGTTCGGTGACGTCGATTTCACCACGCAGTTTCTCTGGCTTTATCTGGCGGCCCAGCAGAGGCATCCTCTGGCCATTGAGATAGAGCTGCAGTCCTTCTTGCGTGCGCATGCCGTCGTAGGTGACGGTGATGTGGTTCCAGACGCCATTCCGCATAAGCAACTGACGGTCAGCCCGGTACTCGATGGAGTCTGATGCCCCACCGGTGAGGTTGAAGATCAGCACGCGGTCGGCGACGGCAAGCGACCATCCGCGGTTGTTGGCTTCGCGGTGGCGTCGCTGCACCAGCGTGTAAGTGGCGTCCCGCCGTTCGGGCGTCAGGAATTCGATGCTGACGGAGAAGGGTTCGTCGGCGTCCTGCTTCTCTGCGTCCTCAATGCGCAGACCCTGGTTCAGGGCGGCCGGAAAGTGAACTGCTTCCGTACCCTCGTGCGGGCCTTGGCCCAGCGACACGCCGGGCTGGCCCACCATCAGCCGGAAGGGTTCTGCCGTGAATACTTCGTCCTCTGCGGATAGCGGACGTATTGTCTCATCGCGAGTCGCGGTGGCAGCCCAAGCGGTGAAGGCTTCCGGCGCTGCTGCTTCCATGCGTGCGATTTCCTGGCGAATGGCGCTAAGGCGATCCTGCACGGCAATCCAGCGCGGCCGGTCTTTCTCCGCGGGTACCAACAGAATGGGCGGAGTGTCGTAGACGTTCTCGTCGTAGACCTGCTGGGTAGTATTGCGGAAGAACGCGCCAAGGGCATAGAAGTCGGCCGCCTTGATGGGGTCAAACTTGTGGTCGTGGCAGGTAGCACAGCCCACGGTCATGCCCAGCCAGACGGCGCCCACGGTGTCGGCGCGGTCTTTGGCGTAGATCTCTTCGTACTCGTCCTCAATGATGCCCGCCTCGTTGGTGGTGACGTTGCAGCGCTGGAAGCCAGTAGCGATGCGCTGTTCGAGAGTGGGGTTGGGCAGCATGTCGCCGGCCAGTTGATCAACGGTGAACTGGTCAAAAGGCAGGTTGCGGTTGAATGCCTTAATTACCCAATCGCGGTAGGGCCAGATCTCGCGATAGTTGTCGATATGAATGCCGTGGCTATCGGCATAGCGAGCGGCATCCAGCCAGTAGCGGGCGCGGTGTTCGCCGTAGTGGGGAGAGGCCAGGTAGCGATCCACCATCTTCTCGTAGGCGTCGGGCGATTTGTCTTCGAGGAACTGTGTGACCTCGGCGGGCTTGGGCGGAAGTCCCGTGAGGTCAAAGGCCACCCGGCGAATGAGTGTGTACTTGTCTGCCTGTGGCGCCGGGCTAAGACCCTCCGCTTCTAAGCGCGCCAGAATGAAGCGATCGATGTCGGTCTTCGCCCACGCGGCGTTCTTCACTGCGGGCACGGCTGGCTTCTGGGGAGCCGTCCAGGCCCAGTGCTCCTCCCACTTGGCGCCTTCGTCGATCCAGCGCTTGAATAGGGCAATCTGCTCGGGCTTCAGTTCCTTGTGGGCGTAGGGAGGCGGCATGCGCTTGGCTGCCACGGGTTCCGCCATGCGCTTGTAGAGCAGGCTTTCTTCGGCTTTCCCAGGGACGATGGGCGCCCCGTTCTTGCGTGGCTTCAAGGCTTCTTCGTGGATGTCCAGGCGCAATCCCACCATGCGCGTGCTGTGGTCAGGCCCATGGCAGTGAAAGCAGTTGTCCGACAGCAGTGGCCGAATCTCGTTGCGAAAATCCACTGGCTTGGTTGCCCCTGCGTGAGCGGTTTGGGCAAGCGGCAGCAAACCCTGGCCCACGAGTATGGAAACACCAAGCACCAACAAGACACGGAGGGATGTACGCATAAAGAAAGGACCTGCCCACACATGGAGAGCAAAGTAGGTTCCTAGGTATTCTATTGCGTTCAAAGAAGAGGGGCAAGGGTGGGGCCGGTTGATGTCGGCGAGGCGGCCGAAGTTGAGAAAGGTGTTTGTTGCCGGCTGAGTCGACCGGGGGCGGGATCCACAAGGACCGCCAGACTCGGCAGAACGTGAACGTCCTCAGCTTGCGGGTCGCGCGTCATCCAACTGGAACCTGCGGGAATCTCTCTCCGCTGCGCGAAACGGCGCAACCGACTTAAGTCGCGAATCGGGATGGCGTGAATTCATGAGATCCGCCTCTTCACCGCGAGCACTACACCGGTTGCCCAAACCATGGGAAGAACGGAAAAGTCCGCATTCTGAGCCAGTTGCTCCAGAAGATTCGGGACCTTCGCCGCGTGTCCTTCCGGCCAGTTTGGTTGGGGAAGCAGATCATCGCCCACCCAGAAGCCACCAGGCCTCACGACCGCCAGAGCGTCGGCAAGACCTTCATACTTCCCTGGCAGTGCGTCTGCAAATACGAGGTCGAAGGACTCGGCGGGTTGGGTGGCGAGGTACTCAATCGCTCCCGAATTCACCAATTGCAATCGCGGGTCGTGTCCAAGTGCTCTCGCCGCAACGTTCTGGGCCTTCTCATCGATATCTACGCTAACCAACGTGGAGTGAAGATCCATCCCTGAAAGCAGCCAAGCCGTCGCGACGCCAGTGCCGGTACCCAATTCCAGGAATCGTCCCCCAGGTTTTGAAGCTGCGAGCGTACAAAGCAGCGCGCCGACTAGCGGCTCTGAAGCCATGCCAAAGTTCATTTGCTCCGTTTCGCTAAGGATGGAGGCAACCGCTTGGGGTGGCGTGATGAACGGCAAGTCTTCCATGGATTCAAGCCTAGCACTGGCATGCTTCTGCCCAACTGCGAACTGCAGGGCATGACCGCTGGACTTACTGCGACAGCCCGCACAAAAACCGGCGATGCGATTGCATATCCCTAGCAGGAAGCGTGGGCTAAAGAGATCAATGGGGATTCCAATGCGAGGGGAAACAGAGGAGTGGTGGGCTCGGGCAGACTCGAACTGCCGACCTCTACCGTGTCAAGGTAGCGCTCTAACCAACTGAGCTACGAGCCCTTTCGGGAAACTTATAGCTTACCACCGCTGTCCCAAGTTGTAGGACTGGTTGGCACGGCCAGTTGGCAAAATGGGCGCGGCTTGCGGGCTGCGTCGCCTACGCCATTGCGGCTGGCCGGCGGAGTTGAATACGCCGGCTCGTCAGGGGCGTGAGGGGCAATGCCCTTAGCCGATGTAGTGTAATAGGAAAGGATGCGAAGTTCCTTGCGTCGGATGTCGCTCTTCCGGAAACCAAACTGGATCCCCGTAACGCTCTCCCTTGCCATTGGCTTGTGGTGGGGCTGTGTTCGCACGTCTGCCCAGAGCGGGATTGCTATTGCGCAGGATCCCTCCCAGGAAAGTGCGGAGGCCATTCAGAGCCGCCTGGAAGTGCTGTACGAGTTGCGCCCTGCTACCACTGAGGTGCCCGTGTTCCGCTATACCTGGACCGAAGGCACCATCAAGCTGGCGATGACGGGTACTGACCTTGCTCGGAACGCGAACGGGGAAGTGCGCGTCCGCAGCCGCGCCAACTTCAACGAACTCGACCTGCGCGTGAAGGGCCTGCCCACGCCGCAGTCACTGGGTCCGGAATATCTTACTTATGTAGTGTGGGCTATTTCCACCGCGGGGATTGGGTCGAACCTAGGCGAACTGGCGCTTGAACGGGGGGAAGGCCGTCTGCGCGCGCAGACAGACCTGCAATCGTTTGGTTTGATTATCACCTCCGAACCCTACTTTGCTACCGCCATGCCAAGCGATAGCGTGGTGCTGCAAAACGCCCCGGCGCCAGACGAAAAGCGAACGCCGTCACAATCCACAGTGCAGGCACGGATGATGCCGCGCGGCCAGTATCGAGTGGGTGCTGAAGCCGGGGAGGTGAAACCACTCAGCTTTGAGCCCGGTGTTCCGCTGGATATCTATCAAGCGCGCAACGCGCTGGCGATTGCGAAACGAACCCGCATGGACCAGTTTGTGGAGCCAGCTTTTCAGCAGGCGACGGAGCTGATTGTCAGAGCCAACGAACTCTATCATGGCGGTGACGCCCGTTCCGCTACCGCGACTGCCCGTGAGGCCGTGCAAGTGGTGGGCGATGGTGTCCGGATATCGCTGGAACGGCAGGAGACCCTCCGCAACGAGTTGTTGCAAAAGGCCGCCGACGACCGGGTGCGCAGGGCCACCTTCACCGCCGAAGACGCCGAACGCCGCATGCGTGATGCATTGCAGATGCAGACCACCGCGGAGGCCGCTGCCAAGCTGGCCGAAACCCAACGTCAGCGTGCCGAGGAAGAAATGCGGCTGGCGGTGGAAGAGCGGCGGCGTGCGCAACTGGAGGCGATTGAAGCCAGAGAGGTGGCGCAGAAGCTCCTGCAGGAACAGCACCAACTCCGCGAGTTGCTGGTACAGCGCCTGAACCAGGTGCTCGAAACCGCCGATACCGAACGCGGGCTGGTGGTGCAGCTTACCGATATCCTGTTTGACCCAGGAAAGTTCACATTGAAGCCCGAAACGAAAGTGTTGCTCTCGCGCGTCGCAGGCATCCTCTCCTGGGCGCCGGGCATCCAGGTTCAGGTGGAGGGGCACACCGACAACACCGGCGATGCTGGAAAGAACCAGTTGTTGTCGGAACAGCGCGCCGCCGCAGTGGCGAACTTTCTGGTGGAACAGGGGTTACCGGCCTCGAACTTGAGTTCTGTCGGCTATGGTGAATCCAGGCCGATTGAGGCAAATACGACCCGTGCCGGACGCGACAGCAACCGGCGCGTGGAGCTCGTGCTTTCCGGAGAGATGATTGGCACCAGCATCTCCCCCCTGCCGCCCGCCTCCGGTTCTCCTCTTCAGTAGCTCCCCGGCCCTTGGGGCAAAAAAAACCCCGCCGGGAGGCGGGGTGTTCATCGAGGAGGCAACGCCACCTAAGCGACAAACTCAAGACCCACTCAACTTAATGCATTCTCATGGCCAAAGCTAAGTGATTGATTCGTCAAACAAATTGCACTTTCGGATTCCCGAACTACAGATTTTCACGCGCTGTTTCTCCACAAAACGGTAGGTTCTGTTGTGCTTGGCGAGGTGCCGCCAGCGCTCGGCGAGCTTGGTATGCAAGCCCCATTTCGAACCTCCAGGACAGACTCACCTTGTTGGGGTTGTTACAATACCTACCGTGAAGCCGACAAAACCAGGGGTCTTTCGCCCAAGTGGTAAGAAGGCGTCGCGCAAGTTCCTCGGCCCGATTCCCACGTTCACTGCCAGGGCCGTAGTCTCGCAGACGGCTCCGGCGGAGATTCACCCGGATAGCGAGCCAGCGCCGACAGAACTGCCCGAACACACTTCCGCGCAACCGGATGCCCCAACGGCGCCGGATGCTGTAGCGCCCGTTGTCTCGGAGAATTCCCCTGTGACGCCGCCTCTCGCCGCCGGCCCGGCGACAGGTGCCCCCTCCATACCGAAAGCGAGGGTAGGCCAACCATTGGCGGGGGCGGAGCCCGCATCCCACGGCGCTCCGGCGCGGTCACTGCTCACCACGGTATTTCTCCTGGGCACGTTGCTTACGTTGCTGGGCAGTGTGTTGCCGGTGTGGGGCTACCACCGTCTGGACGAGTTCATTTCCGCGGGGAACCACTTTCTTTTGTTGGCGCTGGGCGCAACAATCTCCAACGTGGTTGCGTCCCGTAATGCCGCCAGGTATCCGCAACTGGTTTTCAGCCCGCTGCCCGGAGCTGCGCTGGCGCTGCTGGCGATCGTCCTGTTTGCACTGGTACCGCCACCATATCCGATTTGGCTTCAGCTGGGTGGCGCCTTTTGCGCGGGCCTGGCGACAGGCGCACTGCACGCAACGGTCTTCCAGCGCCTGGGCGCGGTGGCGTTGCTGCGCAGCTCCTCCGCATTTCATCTGGCGAGTGTGTTCTGGTTGATGGGGGCAACCCTAACGCCTCTGGCAGTGGCCGCGTTTGTAAGCCCCAGCAATTCCCTGGCGTTGTTGATCCTGGCTCCAGTGCCGCTGATGGTTGGGTTGTCGCTACGGTTCCGCAGTGTCCCCGTGAGGGAGATGGATAGCGGACGCACCTTCCGCGAGGCGATTGAAGACTTCCGCAACCCGCCTGCCATCCTGCTGGCGCTGCTTCTGTTTTTTCAACTTGGCAATGAAATGGCTCTGTTCGGGTGGTTGCCCGTCTTCCTGATTCAGCGGTTGGGCGTGAGTCCATCTACGGGTCTCTACGGGCTTGCCTTGTTCTCGTTTGCTCTTCTGCTTGGGCGGGTGGCGGTGCAGGCATTTGCCCAGCACGCATGGCGGAATCGCCTGGTACTAATCGGGCTTGGCGTGGCCCTGCTGGGCTGCCTGATGCTTGCCGTTACGAACAACCTGTTTGGCGCCCTCTTCGGGATTTCGCTGGCAGGGGCCGGCTTCGCGCCCATTTACCCGGCAGCACTCGAACTGATAGGCTCCCGGTTTCCTTACTTCCACCCAGGGATCTTCAACAGCATTTTCTCCATCGGACTGGTGGGCGGCATGCTCGCACCCTGGAGTCTGGGGCTGCTGATGCACGTCTACGGCATCCAGTTCGTGATGGTAGTGCCGATTTTGGGATTGCTGATGGTGGCTAAGATTCTGGGCCTCTTGTGGCTGGAAGCGAAGCTGACGGGGGTCAGGCGCTGAATGTCCATGCGCGACTGGAGACTCCGCCTTTCCGTTGGGCCGGTGGCGCGCGTATGGGTTGCCGTGTCATTGTTTGCGAGTGGGCAGATGGCGCTTCCGCAGACTGCCACGGACGCGGCAACAGACACCGCGGTGAAGGTTACCCCTTCGGGGAAGAAGCCGGTTTATCCAGAATTGGCAGCGCGCCTGGATGGTCTCTGGCGGCGAGAGCTTGTGCCGCAGCGCGCATTTGCCGGCGCAGCCGTTGTTGACGCTGCCAGCGGCGAACTCCTTTTCAGCCGAAACGGTACGATGCTGTTCGTACCCGCATCGAATGCCAAACTGTACTCCACGGCGCTGGCTCTTAGTCGTCTGGGGCCGGACTATCGGTTGGAAACCGAACTGCGCATGGAAGGCGAGTTCCTGCCGGCGAGCGGCCAGCTGAAGGGCGACCTGGTGCTGGTAGGCAAGGGGGACCCTTCGATTGGTGGCCGCCAGTACCCATACTCGCGTGACACCGAGCGCCAGCGTGACGATTCCCTTCCTGGCCTGGAAGCCTTCGTCGATGCCGTGGTTGCCCGGGGGCTTCGCGTGGTTGAGGGCGACATCATTGGCGATGACACCGCCTACCTGTGGGAGCCATTCCATGAGGGCTGGGCGCAGGACGATGCTCTGTTCGAATACGGCGCGCCGGTTAGCGCCCTAACTTTGAACGATAGCGCGGTGCGGCTCACCATTCGGGCAGGGTCCCAGCCGGGCGAACCTGTTGACATCACCATTCAGCCAGAGTCGGAGTACTTCGATATCCTCAACGAGGTGACGACGGTGAAAGGCGTCACCGCCCGCCTGGAATGGGAACGAATCCCTGGGCAGCGTCTGCTGGTGTTGCGCGGCGAACTGCCACCGGGCGCGCCGGCACGGATGGAGCGGGTAGCTGTGGATGATCCAGCTCTGTTCACCGCCCATGTGCTGCGCCAGGCGCTCTTGCGGAGGGGCGTCACGGTGCGCGGGAATGCCCGTGCCCGCCACCGCCTTCCCGCGGAATCCTTCCCCGCAGGCGTCATCCCGGATGCGCCTCCGGCTTCCACACTCGTCCACCTGCGTCTTTCGCCTCCGCTTTCCGAACTCATCACAGTGGTGAATAAAGAGAGCCAGAACCTGCACGCGGAACTGCTGCTTCGCGAGGTCGCCCGAGTGAAGAACGGAATAGGTTCACGCCTGGAAGCCATCAATGAAATGCGCCGCTTCCTGGCTTCGGCCGGGGTGGTCCGCGACGGAGCCATGCTTACCGACGCCAGTGGACTGGCGCGTTTGAACCTGGTGAGTCCGGAGTCCACGGCAACGCTGCTTTCGGCAATGTGGAAGGGGCCGCATCGTGACCTTTGGGTGGCATCGCTGCCCATCGGTGGCGACGACGGTACGCTCCGCAACCGGTTTGCGAGCAACCCTCTGGCCTCGGCGGTGAGCGCCAAAACGGGCACTCTGCGCGGGGTGACGGCACTTGGCGGATATGCCCGTACGCGCTCCGGCAGGGTGCTGGCCTTTTCCGTGATGGTGAATAACCACGGAGGTCCCGGCTCACAAGCACGAGCCTTTCTCGATACAATCGCAATAGAGATTGCTTCCTTGCCCTGACGGAGTCACCATGCCCATCCGCGAGTTTCACTGCACCGATTGTGGCCAAGAATTCGAGAAGATCGTCCGCGCCACAGCCGACCCTGAGTCGATTCCATGCCCCACTTGCGGCGGCCATCATCTTGAGCGCAAATTCTCCACATTTGCACCTCGCATGGGGGCGGCGAAGTCGGCGCCAGCGCCGATGGCCTGTCCCTCGGGCGGCATGTGCCCCACTCCGGGGATGTGCGGCAGCCGAAACTAGCATTACCAACCACCACGGGTTGGTGGTTACGAATTCCTCATCACCCGGCAACGTTTTCTGCCGCAGTTTCATGCTTTTTGAGCGCCTCTTCGCCTTTTTTTCTTGACCTTCGGCATTTATTCGCCTAAGTTAAGGAAGGGGCAGTTCTCCCCCGCTGACAATTCCAACCGGGAGAAGGTGATGGCGTTAACAAAGCGACAAAAAGAGGTACTCGATTTTATTGCCGAGTACATCCAGGGGCATGGGTACAGCCCCAGCTACGAAGAAATCGGCAAAGCACTGGAACTCGCGTCGCTAGCCACTGTCCACAAGCACATTTCCGCGCTGGAGCAGAAGCAGTATCTGCGGCGCGCCTACAACCAGAGCCGTTCCCTGGAACTGGCACCGCGCTACTTCCAGGACATGTCGCGGAGCATGAATCTCAACGAAAGTACGCTAAGTATTCCGCTGCTTGGCCACATCGCCGCGGGGGTGCCTGTAGAGTCTCCCACTTCGCCTGACTGCCTGATTCTCTCGGACTTTGTAACGAACGAGAATCTCTACGCACTTAAGGTTCGCGGAGAGTCGATGATCGAGGACCACATCTGCGATGGCGACTATGTGCTCGTGGAGCGCGCTACTTCCGTGAAGGACGGCGACATTGTGGT
>JAHCHD010000040.1 GCA_026129915.1 Bryobacterales bacterium | reverse complement strand
CGCATCGTACTGCGGTCCCTGCTTCTTGAGCTTCCAAATCTCGCCCTCAAGGGCCTCACTGAGAGCCTCGTCGGCGTCGATGGAGAGGATCCAATCGTGCGAGGCAAGCGATGCCGCGTGATTCTTCTGCGCGGCATAACCCAGCCAGGCGGCTTCCACCACGCGGGCTCCATGGAGCCGGGCAATCTCGCAGGTACGGTCGGTGGATCCGCTATCCACAACAAGGATTTCCTCGCAGCAGCGCAGGCTTTCGATGGCGCGTGCGATGTTGCGCTCCTCATTGAAAGCGATAATGGTGGCGGAGATTTGCACGTCAGACGACCAGCAACTTGCGGCCCGCCACCACGGTCAATCCGCAGTGTAAGCAGCGGTGTGAACGGGAGCTCTGGCCCAGGATCCATGATATCCTGCGGGTGACTGGAGGGCTTGGCCGCCCCATCGCGTATGAATGCCCCGTACGGGGCTTTGTCCCAGCCATACGCAAGGCGCCAACGCTGGTTCGACATCTGCAAATCCAAGGATTGGTGGTAGGAGCTCAACCATGTTGTATTTCCTTAGCGATCTGCCTCGACGAACGGCCGTGCTGGCTCTGCCCGCGGCCCTTTTGCTAGGTATAGCGATTCCCGCGGCCGCAAACGTCAGCTTCACGGCGAAGAAGATGACCCGCACCGACGTGCCGCGCGGGGAAGGCCAGTGCGATATCCGTATCCGTGTGGACAACGAGGTTGAGTTTGCTCTTAGCGGCAACCGGGTGGAGACACGCACACTTGCCGGGCGGGACCCTCAGGACGTGGGCTCCGAGTGCAACTTCCCGCTGCCACGCGGGGTGGTAAACAACTTGCGATGGGAAGTGCGTGATGGCCGGGGACGTGCGGAGTTGATCGACGAACCAAACCGCCGGAATGGCATGCGCGCAGTATTTAATGTGCGGGACCCGCAGAGTGGCGACGGGCGCTACCACGTGCGGATCAAGTGGGATCTGGCCGGGTCATCGGATAGCGGAGGATCGGGCGGTGGCTCATGGGGAAGCGGTTCCTCCAGTTCGAATCGTCCTGAACGCCCAGGCAGAGGTAGCAGTTCGAATGCTGGCAGTTCCAACAACGGTTGGGGCACCGGAAACCAGAGTGGCAACCAGAGCGGCAACCAAGCAGGAGGCTGGGGCAGTGGCAACCAGGGCAGCGGATGGGGCACCGGCTCGGGTTGGGGCAGTACGCCTCCGCCAGCAAGTCTGGCGAGCACTGGCCGAGGTACCGTTGCATGGAATGGCAGGGACAATCTGCTGGTGAGTCGCGCGGATGTGCGTGTGAACGGCAACCGGGCCATGGTGCGCATTGATACTACGGCGAACCGATCCGTAGAGTTCCAAGGCGTGATTCGCAATTCCTCTGCTGGGTTCTACGAGGTGGATTTGGATAATTCCAGTGAGGGCGCGGTGGTGGGCGTGATGCGGGTGGACTACACGAACAACAATCGCCTCGACCGCATCGACCTCAACGGCAACGCCGGGCGAGACCGCATTCGCATCGACTTCCGCCGCTAGTTGCGAGCGCCGCATGGCAATGCTGCCGCCCCCGGGAATCCACCCAATGGGATCCCCGGGGGCGCTCAGCAGCATTACTCTGTTTTGAAGGCAGAATCGGCTAGCTCCACGTCCGGTTGCAGAACGCAGAAGGATCCTGGCAGGTGAATTTCAGTGTGCGTAGTCGACTACGGAACGATCAGGTTAGCTGCTCCAGCGCGAGTTTCAGTGCATTCTTGTCGCCAAGCCCAAGAAACTTCACCAGGAAACCCATCACCGCCGGAATCAGTTTCTTCAGCGCATTCTCAAGCCACTGTATAGCCTGCCCTACCGTGATGGTAACCGCGCTATTCACGGCCGCGAAAAGGGCGTTGGCCACCGCCACCGCGCCTCCCATGCTCTGAAGCCTAGCCTTTGCATTCACCGAAAGTGACTCTGCCTTCGCCACCGCAGCTTGCACAGAGCTATGGGACTTCTTCGATTGTTTGACTACATCGGTAAGTGCCATGTGTGCCCCCTTGTGGGGTCACGCGCGGTTCCTGGTCAGGATGGACCAGCAATTGCGCGAGTTGCGCTACACTTTGGCGGATGCTGCTGTGTACCGTCAGGGATTGCCGCCAGGAACTATTGCGGGACGGGAAGCGACTGGTGTGCGCCCAAGGTCATTCCTTCGATCTCTCAAGGCATGGTTATGTAAACTTGCTGCAGCCGCAGGACCGTCGCTCTCGGAATCCGGGCGATCGGGTTGAGGCGGTTGCCGCGCGGCGGCGCTTGCACGACCGCGGGCTTAGCCAGCCCCTGCTGGATGGTATCTCCTCGATGATGCCGCTTGCCAAAGGGAGCGCCCTGCTGGATGTCGGCTGCGGCGAGGGTTTCTACACGGCGAACTTAGCCACGCGCTTTGAGACACGGGCATGGGGAGTGGACCTTTCGACGTCCGCCATACAGGCGGCAGCAAAGCGCTATCCCGAGTGCGAATGGCTGATTGCGAACGCTGATCGATTCCTGCCTTACGCCACAGGGGCATTCGGTGCGGTGCTGTCTATCACGGCGCGGTTGCATCCTGAGGAGTTCCGGCGGGTATTGCGCGACGATGGCCGTCTGCTGGTGGCGGTGCCGGCCCCGGACGATCTCATTGAGTTGCGCGGCGCCGGGAAGGACCGAGTTGGGCGCGTGGTTGAAATGCTGGAGCCTTTGTTTATAACGGAGGACCGGCGCTGCATCCGTACCACCGCAGACCTGGATGCGGAAGCGGTAAGAGACGTGCAAATTTCCATCTACCGTCCGATGCAGGCAGAGGATCCGAGGCCGATGCGGCTGACCTTCAGCCTGGATGCGGTATTGCTGAGGCCCCGTTAGCGTAGCCTAGCTGGCGGCGCCGGCGGGTTCGTGAGTTTCCACCGGCATCAGTTCCTGGCCGGAGAGCGCAGCCACTTCGTTCCGTAAACGAAGGGTAAGCGCCTTGTGCGCCTTTAGCGACATACCCGCCGTGGGGATGGGCTCGCCGATTCGCATCAAAGCGTGGCCACTGCGCACATGCGCGGAACCCATGGGCAAAACCTTCTCCATACCCGCCAAGCCAATGGGAACCACGGGCACACCGCTCTTCACGGCCAGGTAGGCCGCACCGTCTTTGAACTCCTGCAGGCCGATGCCGTCGTGGGTGCGTCCGCCCTCGGGGAAAATCAGCAGACAAATGCGGCGCTGCTGCACCACCTCAGCCGCAAAGCTGAGCGCCTTCAGCATCCCGCGGACGTCATCGCGCGGAATCGGAATGTGACCGGCACGCTGGAGATGATTACCCAAAAAGGGAATCTGGAAGAGGCCTCGCTTGGCGAGGAAACGAAACTGCACCGGAATGTGGGCGATCAGAACCGGGGTATCCATGAAGCTCACATGATTGCTGACAAAGACGTAGCTGCCTGCTGGCTCAATGCGTTCAAGCCCCTCCACCCGCACGCGCACACCACCGATGGCCAGCAACTGCCGCGCCCAGGCCCGCGCCACCTTGTGCTGCGGGTTGCCTGTCTTATCGAACAGCGAGCAGGCAAACGAAATGCTGCCCATCACGATGGTGGAAAGGCAAATCAGTGGCGCCTTCACGAGGATGGCAAATAGGTAGGCGGGCGAAATGCGGTCCTGGGCCATGCGCTTTGCTCTTTCGATTGTAAGCGGCTTCCACGGGAGGTGGCGTGCGAATGCGCTGGATGTGACGGAGTTCTGATTAGCTCCTGGGGTTTCGCGTGCACAGGAGCGCGGCTGCTTCCGCTACCAGAAACAGCGAGCCGGCGATAAAGACAATGTCATCGGGATCTGCATTCCGGACTGCCGCGATCGCCTGCTCCACATCCGCTGCCACTACATGCGGCTGCTCACCCGCTTCCGCGGCGAGGACCTCCGGGCGAAGCGCGCGCGGCTGGCTCGGGGCCGTGAGCACCAGACGATCGGCCAACGGGAATAGCTCGCTCGTCATCTCCGAAATCGCCTTGTCCCGCATGATGCCAAACACCAACCACACCTTGCGATTCCCCTTCACCTGGCGGATGTAGGCGGCAAGCGCGGCACATCCGGCAGGGTTATGTGCTCCATCCAGAAAAACGTCAGGATTCCTGCCAACCTGCTCCAGACGGCCAGGCCAGCGGACCTGGCGGATTCCTGCTTCGATCTTGCTTGTGGGAACACCAAGCAGATCGAGGGCAGCCGCGGCGGTACGTGCGTTCTCCGCTTGAAACGCGCCGCGAAGCGGACACTCTACCACTAGCGGCGCGTCGGCAGGCGACGCATCCTTCCGGTGAAGTACAAAACGTACGCCGTCCGCTAGTACCTCGAGCGCTTCCTGGCGCCACGACGCACTGTGGTGGAGAGGCGTGTCCACGGCGTGCGCGCGGTCTTTGAGCACTCGAAGCGCTTCGGGTCGCTGAATGCTGGTGAGGGCAGGGACACCGGACTTGAGGATGCCAGCTTTCTCGGCGGCTATGCTCTCGATGCTGCGCCCGAGCCACGCTTCGTGGTCGAAATCGACGGGCGTGATTACCGCCAGGTCGGGCCGGACGACGTTCGTGGCGTCCAGACGGCCCCCGAGGCCCACTTCCACTACGGCCCACTGGACACCGGCTTGTGCGAAGGCCCAGAACCCCATGGCAGTAACCGTTTCAAAATAGCTGGGATGCGCATCCAGTTCGCCCCGCGCCAGCATTGCCTCCGCAGCGACGTGCACCGCCCGGAATGCTTCAACGAATACTTCGCGGGTGACGTCGACACCCGCAATGCGGATACGTTCGGTGGGTTCAAGCAGGTGCGGTGAGGTGCAGAGCCCTGTGTGCATGCCATTCGCCTGCAGTCCCGCGGCGATCATGGCACAGGTGGAACCCTTACCGTTGGTGCCTGCCACATGCACCACCCGAAATCGTTGCTGGGGATTGCCAAGTTCCTCCAGCAGTGCCTGCATCCGTTCGAGCCCGAGTTTGGCAGACTTCATCTCGTTGCCGAGGGCGTAGAGATATTCCACCGAGTCAGGGTATTGCATTGTGGTTGCGCGGGCAGCCAATCCTAAGGCCGTAGCGAGCTAGGCATGGTTGGAACCATCGCAGCCGAATCCCGCCGGGACGCGCCCGCCCTTGTTGAGTTCGTTGAAGCCGATCTCCGTGGCGTAATAGATGCTCGCTGTCATGGCCTTTACCATCCGGAAGAAAGCGTGGCCTGTTTGGATGCCAGGGTCGTCACCCGCATCGAGGACCTGCAATACGGCTACCTGCTCGCTCTCCGATAGCCCCACAAAGGGGGTGTTGGCACGACGGATACTGTAGCCGTCCAGCCACGCAATGCCCTCGAAGAACTGCTCACGGCGGCGGGCTTCGCCATCACGCAAGAAGAGATCGATGTACCGATTCACGCGGGCCGCTTTGGCGCCCGGTGTGTCGGTTTCCGGAATGATGCACTCAGTGAGCGCTACCACCGTTTCGTTCTGGTGACGATCGAACACAGCGGGCGTCCAGTTGTCCGAAGCAGCTTCTTTCTTCGCCGCATCGGAAACCGGGTGTTGGTGCTGCGCGCTGAGGGAGGCGACGGCGGCGCCGCTCGCGCCGATCCGACAGAGATCGCGACGATTCATGGAATCTATGATGCCTTATCTTGTCTGCTGCAATGTTGCTGCAACAAAATCATTGATTTTTGTTCTGGAAATCCGGATTCCAGGAGGGATACTATTATCTGAGGTATCCGAATCCCCGCCATCGTGGTGGTTGCCGCCGTTGTGAAAAGGCGAAACCACACACAGCCGTCGAGCTGGCGTGGACTCTCTGTTCGGTGAATCGAGAGCATTTGATGACGCCACCAACCAGCAGCCCAGCCCGGCCCCGGCCAGTTCCTTATGCACTGCCCCCGGATGCATTGGCAGGGCTGCTGCAACTGGCCGCTCACGTAGCGTTGACTAGCACGGCATCGCTGTACCTCGAGCAGCGCGGCAACGTGTGGCCACTTGCGTATCTGGGTTTGGAGGAAGATTCCGCGCGGACGGCGGCGTTATTGGTGCCCGATGCTCTGAATGGGTTTGACCATGAATCCGTGATTGCCGATGCTTCGCTTGAGAGCGAGGCCATCAGCCTGTTGACGTCAGTGCTGGCACAGGAACCCGGCTTACTGATGCTGTTCCGTTTCCCGGTGCTGTCAAACGATTGCAATGCGGTGCTAGCGCTTGCGCATCCAGTACCTCGCCCGCAAGTTTCCGCAGAGACGAGTGTGTTGTTGAGTGAGGTGTGCAGGCAGATTGCGCTGCGAATGGAGGCGCGCGAGGACAAGCGGGAGCTAGAAGCAGCACGGGATTTGCAGGCGATCTTGCGGCAACATGTGACGCTGCTTAGCGACCCGCGATGCATAGGGCATTGCGTGGTGAACGACGCCGGGCACCTGCTGGCAATGAGCGATTCCCTGCGCAGCCATCTAAGTCTCTCCGACGACGTCACTGCCTCGAGCTTCGAACAACTGTTTGCCTTTGATTCCACCTTTCAGGACATCCCCGAGATGGATGGGCCGGCGGGCATCCCCTGGAATCGAGTGCATGATACGGACTGCATTCACCGGTCAGCGAATGGGCAGTTGCTCCGGTTCCGCGCGTTCTCAGCCCCGGTGACTTTTGCGGGAGATGAACTGGCATGGAGCGTGGCGATGCTGCGCGCCGGTAACGACGATGGCATCGGGCTGATGTCCGGCAGGCACACCCAAACCGTGCTGATTGCCGAAGACCATCCCGTGAACCAGCGTGTGATCCAGGGAATGGTGGAAAAGCTGGGCTTGCGCGCGGAGATTGTCTCCAATGGGCTTGAGGCCGTGCATGCCGTTTGTCATCGCCGCTATGCCGCCATCCTGATGGATTGCCAGATGCCGGAAATGGATGGCATTGAGGCCACCAAGTTCATTCGCGGCAACGAAGAGAGCATTGGGCGGATACCGATTGTTGCGGTTACCGCATTTGGCCACGACGACGACCGGCGACGTTGTCTCGAAGCCGGAGTGGATGAGTTCATGGTGAAGCCTATCCGGATGGAGGCGCTCGCGGACGTCCTGCGACGATGGACCGCACCCGATGCAGAAGCTCCCGAACCTTCGGCTGGCACTCAGAATCCAGCGGCGCGTCGCGTGGAGGAAGCGCTTGAACGGCTACGCGCTGACCTGGATACCGATGTCGTGCGCGATGTTGTGAATCTGTTTCTGGAAGACAGTGGCGCTAGAATTGAGAGCCTGCGGACGATGGCAGAATTCCAGCGCTGGCAGGACGCGCGGGAGCTGGTTCACAAAATCAAAGGCAGCTCGAGCAGCCTGGGAGCGCGGGACTTGGTGGAAGCTTGCGAGGCCTTTGAGAACGAACGACTCAGTGCGCCGGAAGTACTCAGGCAGCGGCTCGCTGACATCGAACGACGATTCGAAGAGACCGTCCCTTCCCTGAAACAATACCTCACCCAGCTAGGCTGACGCCTGCCTGGGGCAACACGATTCAGGGAAGCGTCCGGAAATACGAAAGCCCCAGCGCCATTGCTGACCCCGCCGCTTTCGTTCACAACAGCAGCCGTCGATCACCGTGGCTACACCTTGTCTGGCACGACGAAAGGCGCACGATAGTCGCGAGTAAGCATGCGATCTGCTTCCGCATCACCCACGAACTTCTCAGTCTTCGGGTCGAACTCCAGACGACGGCCAAGGCGGTGGGCAATGTTGCCCAGGTGGGCGATGGCAGACGAGTAGTGCGCCGTCTCCACCGGACCATGCAGCAAACTCTTGTCCCGGCTGCGCACTACTTCCACGAAGTTTGCATAGTGGTCGCCGCTCTCATCACGGGTAGGACCCGGTTCGCGTTTCTGGCCCAGGTAGGTGGCGTACTTGCTGTAGCCGTGGATGGTCATGTAGCCTTCCGAGCCGTAGAAAATATTGCCTACGCCCACGCCGTGCTCTTCATTCGTGCACCAGTGACGGACGGCCACTTCCAGGTACTTGCCACTCTCAAAGAGGAAAGAGGAAGACAACACCTCGGGGGTCTGCTTATCATCGTCCCATAGGAACTTGCCGCCCATCGCGCCTACATGCCGGGGCATCTGCTCGCCCAGGCCCCATAGTGACATGTCAGTCTCATGCACGCCTTGGTTGCCGATTTCGCCATTTCCATGCGCCCAGCTGTAATGCCAGTTGTAATGTACAAGGCGGCGCGAGAACGCCTCTTCCCGCGCGGGACCCTGCCAAATGTTGTAATCGAGTTCGGCGGGTACCTCGGTTACCGGGTGCTTGCCGATGCTGGGACGCCACCGGTAGATGAGGGCGCGCGACATATACACTTTGCCAATGACGCCGGCATTGAGTTTCTCCACGGCTTCTCGTAGCGCAACCGAGCTGCGCAGCTGGACACCATGCTGCACCACACGCTCGTACTTCTGTGCCGCCTCAATCATCTTGCGGCCTTCGAGAACATTGTGGCTACCCGGCTTCTCGACATAGACGTCCTTGCCTGCCTGGCAGCCCCACACGGTAGCCAATGCATGCCAGTGGTTGGGCGTGGCTACGCTGATGCAATCAATCGTCTTGTCGTCAAGCACCCGGCGCAAATCCTGCACCACTTCCACTTTGCGACCGGTCTTGCCTTCCATCATGCCCGCTACCTTGCGGCCAACCGTGAGGTCGGGCTCCACCAGCGAAACCACTTCCACGTTCTTAAGGCGGGAGTAGCCTTCGATATGATTCTGTCCACGGCCATTCACGCCAAGCACAGCAATACGCACCGTGTCGTTGGGGGACTTGGAAGCGGCAAAAGCCTTGGCACCGAGGGCGCTGGCCGAAGTCATTAGAAAGTGTCTGCGCTGCATGGGAAGACCTCACTTCATGTGGAGATTCATTCCGTTCAGGATATCGCGATGCGGCGCCAGGCAGGAAACGGGCACACGCCCAGAACCGCTAGCCTCCCGCGATAATTGCCCATCCACCGGTTGCTTCCGCGCACATCGTATACTCTCAAGTCATGCGTCTAGTCCTCCTCATTCTTTGCGCCTGCCTCTCCCTCTGCGCGACACCTCGATTCGAGATCCGCCTCCCTGGTGCGGCACGTGCGGAGCCAGCAGATGGTCGCCTCGTGCTGATAGTGGCAACTCGCCCAGTGCCCGAGCCACGGTTTCAGGTTTCCTGGGGGCTGGAGACTGCCCAGGTTTTCGGAGTTGATGTGGAGGCCTGGCAGCCCGGCGAGACGATGGAAGTGGATGAAACTGCCATCGGCCACCCGCATCCCAGCCTCGCCGCTCTGAGACCCGGCAAGTATTACGTGCAGGCTGTATTAAACGTCTACGAAACCTTGCGGCTGAAGGACGGTCGTGTGCTGAAGCTTCCCTGGGACAACGGTGAGGGCCAGCATTGGAACCGCTCTCCCGGCAATCTGTTCAGTGAAGCTCAGGAGGTGACAATCACTGCCGATACCTCCGTTCTGCTGGAACTTAGCAAGGTGATCGCCCCTCTTCCGCAGCTCGAGGACACGCAGTGGATACGGCGCGTGCAGTTTCAAAGCAAGATCCTCTCTGAGTTCTGGGGGCGGCCGGTGCCGATTGGTGCGATTGTGCTGGTACCCCCGGGCTTCGATGATCAACCGCTACAGCGATACCCTGTGGTTTACATCCAGGGGCATTTCCCGACCGGCTTCAATTCGTTTCGCGACGAGCCGCCCCCGCCAGATGCCTCGGCTGGCATGCGCCAGGCAATGCTGGCACGCAACCGCTTCGCAGCCGACTGGAAGGCTGGCCGGCTTCCGAAGATGCTGCTGGTGCTCACCCAGCATCCCACACCGTTCTACGACGACTCCTACGGAATCAACTCCGCAAACAATGGCCCGTGGGGCGATGCGATGATGCAAGAGTTCTATCCATGGCTCGAGACCCGGTTCCGCGGGTTCAATGAACCTTGGGCCCGCATTGTGACGGGCGGATCAACCGGAGGCTGGATGAGCCTTGCCCAGCAGGTGTTCTATCCCGATTTCTTCGGCGGAGTTTGGAGCTTCTGTCCGGACCCTCTCGACTTCCATGCCTTCCAATTGGTGAACGTTTACGAAGACAAGAACGCTCACTACGACGAAGGCCCCTTCCAGCGAATCCCTAAACTCTTGGGACGCCTTGGCAATGGGAGCGTACTTTCCACCAACGAGAGCTTCACACGCCAGGAACTGGTTCTTGGCACGCGCGGACGTTCCGGCGGGCAGTTGGATGCGTTCCATTCCGTGTTTGGTCCCATCGGTGCGGACGGCTATCCCGCCAAGCTTTGGGATCCGCTCACCGGCGTGATTGACGCCTCCGTGGCGAAGTACTGGACCGAGAATTACGACCTTACCGCCATCCTGAAGGCGAACTGGGAAGTGCTTGGCCCCAAGCTGATCGGTAAGATCCACGTAACGATGGGAACGAAGGACACCTTCTTTCTGGAAGGCGGCGTCCACCGCATGGAATCGTTCCTGGAATCCACGAAGGAACCACTCAAGGGACCCTACTATGGCGGCAAGATCGTCTATGGTGACAACAAGCCGCATTGCTACGTCGGAGACATTCCAGAGGGATCGACAATGGAGCAGTATTACCTGCCCATCTGGGCGGAACACATCCGCAAGTCTGCCCCTTCCGGCGCCGACACGGCAAGCTGGATGCCATAGCAGGTGAGGCGAAGCATAGCACTGCGACTTGCGTGGGCAATCGCAGCAGTCCATTTGGAGCCAGTTGCAGGGGCCACCGCCACTATCCAAGATGTCTTCGGCCACGGCGATGGCATCGGGACCGTTGCATAAACCAGCGCGCTAAAGCACTCCGCCACCCGCGGGGGGCGGGGGCATTGGCTGCGCCGCAGGACTCGTCCTGCCAATGCCGGAGACGGAGTGGTGAGCTGAGGCAAACTCCGCTTCTTCCTGGGTTTGGCTGAGGGCCAGCCTCACTTCAGTGACCATCAGCACGCAGCCAACCGCAAGACCCGCCACCCCGGCGGTACCAACAATCAACCCGGCAATCGCTGAGGCTTGGAAGACCGGCTCCATGCCCGTCACGGCCAGCGCGGAACCAACAATCGCAATCAGCGCCGCAGATGCAAAAGCTCCAAGTGCGGCGTAGATCAGCCGCAAGGCCCAGAACAGGGAGCGCGCGCGCTGCCGCAGCCCGACAAGTTGCTTCTCCCAGTAGAGACACTCCGGGTCGTCAGCGGGCAGAGCCATGATGCGGTCTGAGATCACACGGACTCGATCCACCACACGGGCGATGCGGTTGCTGGTGCCCAATGCCAGCACGGAGCAGGCATTGGTGAGAATGGCCGGCGCCACCACGGTGGTGAGGACGGCAAAGGGGCTGTCGGTCATTGGAGCCATGGTTGTGTTCGCTATCGTGATCTTCGCAGATTCCTGCCCGGCGGGAGTCAGGACTAAAAAGTGTTTACTGCGCCTTCACCTCCGTCCAGATGCGATCGCGCAGCCGCTGTGCACCTGGCGGCATGGGCTCGAACCACTGCCCTCGGGCAAGCGTTTCCGCATCGGGAAACAGCGCGGTGCTTTCTCGAAGTTCGTCGGGCAGAAATGGGCGCGCTTTCTGATTGGCCGTAGTGGTAAGCGCTTCGGCAGCGTTGGCCGCCGCGATTTCCGGGCGTAACAGGAAGTTCAGGAATTCATGAGCCAGTTCGCCGCGGTTGCTTTCCTTCAGGATCACAGCGCAGTCGGCATAGCGCGCAAAACCCTCGCGCGGGTAGTAGAACGCAAGCCGATCGGTCTCCTCCATGGCGAGCAGCGACGTGGTGGTCCACAGGTGCGAAGCCTGCAGGTCGCCCGCCACCAACTGCTGGCGCGCCTCCGAGTTCAGGTAGGCTCTCAAGATGCGTTTTTGCGCAATAAGCGCCTCTTTTGCGGCATGCAGCGCTGAAGGCGCAGTGCTATTGAGCGGCAGCCCGAGTTTGAGCAGCGCCGCACCAATCGTATCCGCCGGATCGTCCAGCATTGTCACCTTGCCCCGAAGATCATCGCGCCACAGTAGCTCCCAGCTTTGTTCGGCGGCGGGCACTGTCCGCTGGTGGATAATGCCCGCTGCGCCCAGCATATAGGGAAGGCCCCAATCGAGGCTGCGGTCCCACGCGGGTTGCTGCATCTCGGGGCTGAGGTTGCTTAGCAACGGCAGTCGCCCGGCATCGAGAGGCGCCAGTAGGTCGTTCTCGTGCAGCGGCTTCAGGAAATAGTGCGATGGAAAGATAACGTCCCAACCCGAGTTTCCACTGAACACCTTCGCGAGCAATTCCTCATTGCTTTCGTAAATGGAGTAATGGACGCGGACGCCGAACTCCTTCTCGAAAGTATGTACGCTGTCGGGCGCGATGTACTCGCTCCAGTTGTAAACGTTCAGGCGCGGGCGGACATCGCGCGTGCATCCGGCGAGCCCGGCGAGGCCCAGGAAGAACATGCGGCGCTTCATCGTCCCTGTAACCTCTGGGCAGCCAGTACCAAACTGCCAATCACGACAACGATCACAGCGCAGAGCGCATTCACCGAAGGGCTGATGGCGCGCCGCGCCTTGGCGTAAATCAACATGGGCAGGGTTTCGGAATCGACGCCGGCCACCAGGCTGGTGATGACGTAATCGTCGAAGGACGTACTAAAGGCGAGCAGCGCCGCGGCTGCGATAGCCGGCGTCAATCCAGGCAGAGTGACGCGGTAAAAGGCCTGGAACTCAGTGGCGCCCAAGTCGAGCGCCGCTTCCTCGAGCGTCCCGTCCATCGTGCGCAACCGTGCCAGCACCACCAGCACCACGTAGGAGATGCAGAAGGAAACATGCGCAAGGATCACTGTGTGCATGCCCAGGCGGATATCCATGAAGCGAAACACGGCCTGGTAAAGCGCCAGCAAAGCCACACCCATTACGATCTCAGGCGTCACCAGCGAAAGATACACCGTGCTCATCAGCATGCGCGAGCGACGTTTCCACAACGCATAGGCAGCGAGCGTGCCGATGATCGTGGAAAGGCAAGTGCTAGTAAACGCGATGGTGAGGCTGTTCGCGGTAGCCGCGAGTATCTGCGGATCGTTCCAAAGTTCCTCGTACCAGCGCAGGCTGAAGCCTTCCCACACGGTGCTGGAGGAATCGTTCACGCTGAATGCAATCAATGCCAGCAGCGGCATGTAGAGGAATGCGAAGACGATACCGGCTCCGGCACGAAGGGTACGGCTGACGCGCAGGCTGCTCATCCGAGTTCGCCTCCGCCACGCGATTCCCACAAGCGCAGCATACCCAGAACTAGCAGCATCAGACAGATGGAAAGCGCCGCACCGAAAGGCCAGTCGCGGGCGCTGGTGAACTGGTTCTGGATGACGTTGCCGATGAGGATGCTCTTGCCTCCGCCCAGCAGATCTGGCGTGAGGTAGGAGCCCAGCGAGGGGATGAACACCAGCAAGGCGCCCGCAAGGATTCCCGGTTTCGCGAGCGGCAGCAACACGCGACGCGTCACGCCCCATGGCCGCTCGCCGAGGTCCGCGGCAGCTTCAAGCAGGGCAGGCTCCACCCGTTCGAGTGTCGCGTATACCGGCAGCACCATGAAGGGCAAGTAACTGTAAACCAGACCCAGCAAAACCGCTCCGTCGTTATACAGCAATGGTAGCGGCGCACTAATGACGCCCAGCTTCATCAACATGGCGTTGATCAAGCCGGTATCGCGTAGCAAAAACATCCAGGCATAGGTGCGCACCAGCAGGCTGGTGAAGAACGGCAGCATCACCAGGTTCAACCAAAGCAGCTTGTGCTTGCCGGAACGCGAAATGAACAGCGCAAGGGGAAAGGCTAGTGGGACACAGAGTACGGTCACCGCGCCTGCCAGCAGGAACGACCTTGCCAGTATGCCCAGGTACAGCGGGTCAATCATCCTCGCGTAGTTTTCGGGGGTCCACGGAAGGCCCTGTCCGCCGTAAGTGCCGCGCGAAAGCAAACTGTAGGCCAGCACGACGGCCATAGGCAACAGAAACAGCGCGGCCATGGTGAGCCACGCCGGCGCCAGGAACAGCCCGCGCCACCTCACAGCAACTCCGCAGGCGTCTCGGCAGGTGATGCCTCGGGCAGGTGGATTTCGTCCTGCGGATGCCACCACAGTCTCACGTCGTCGCCATTGCGGTAATGGCCGTTGAAGCGCGAGGTTTCAGCCACTACGAGCCCGCCGTTGGGCAGTGCCGCCTCGACGTGCAGGCAGTTGCCGAGGAACATCGCGTGGCGCACTTGCGCGTCCATGGTGCGCGCGCCTGTAGGCGCATTATCCGTAGCCACGCGCACCGCTTCCGGCCTCACGCCAAAGCCGTTGATCCAGTTCACCTTGCCCAGGAAGCCCGCGACAAAGCGCGATACCGGGGCCAGATACAGGTCACGCGGGGAACCAGTCTGCATCAGACGACCGTGGTTGAGAATGGCGATTTCTTCACACAGCGACATGGCCTCTTCCTGGTCATGTGTCACCAACAGAAACGTGATTCCCAGTTGCTTTTGCAGGCTGATCAACTCCTGGCGAACCTCGTCTCGCAGTCGTGCATCCAACGCCGACAACGGTTCGTCCAGCAGCAGTACTTCGGGCTGGAGCACCAGCGAGCGAGCCAGCGCCGCCCGCTGTTTCTCGCCCCCCGACAGTTGAGAGGGATAGCGATCCTCCTTACCCGTCAGCCGCACCAGCGCGAGTGCCTCGCTGGCCCGGCGGCCCGCTTCAGCCTTGGGTACCCCGCGAAGGCCAAACCCCACATTGCCAAGCACGCTGAGGTGCGGGAACAGGGCATAGTTCTGGAACACCGTATTGATGCGCCGCTCGTACGGCCTGAGCGCGGTGATGGACTTGCCGTTCAGACGGATATCGCCGGTGTCGGGCGTTTCAAAGCCCGCAATCATCCGCAAGGTGGTGGTTTTGCCGCAGCCGCTGGGGCCGAGCAGCCCGAAGAAACTGCCGCGCCGGATGGCAAGCGAAACACGGTCTACGGCCAGAGTCTCGCCGTAACGCTTTGAAACCATATCGAGTTCCAGAATCGCATCCATCGCTAGGGCACGCCCCTCCGTTACTAAGGCATGGTAGCGCGGTTGTGACCCGAATAGAGCGGCGCAGGGAATCAGCGCCCCAACCCAAGTGAGAACCGGGAACGACTGCGCAGCCGCGACCTCGACGTTTCCCTACGGCAGCGACCGGTAGTAGATATTCCGGAACGCCACCGGCCCGTGATCGCCCTGCAGCATTAGCGGATTCAGCGCCGCTTCCGGAATTGGCATGTGGGCACGCGTGCCGCCTTCAAGCTCCACGTTCTGCTGCACCAGCACGCCATTGTGTAGCACCTTGTCAAAGCGGGCATTGGCGATCTTCTTGCCGCTGGTGTCGAAGCGTGGGGCGCGGAACCACGCGTGGAAGCTTTGCCATTGGCCGGGCTGGCGACTGGCATTCACCTTGGCCGCCGAACCGCCCACGGGCTTCTCGTTGATCCAGCGGTGGTAGATACTGCCGCTGTCGGTGGTTTGCGGAGTGGCCACGCCCCAGCTATCGAAGACCTGAATTTCATAGAGCCCCTGCAGGTAGACGCCAGAGTTGGAACCTCGCGGAACCATGTATTCGACGTACAGTTCGACGTCGCCGTGCTTCATGTTGGTAACCAGGTTGACAGTGCGGCCAGTGGGTCCGTTCAGAATGCGGTCGCCGGGTTCCGGGCGCGCCCCAAGAGCCTTCGGGTCCTTCAGGATGTCGAACAACACGGCCTTTGTGGTAAGCCAGGTGTTTTCGCCCATCCCCTCCTGCGCCCGCCAGCCGCTGAGGTCCTTCCCGTTCAGCAGCGGAATCCATCCGTCGCTTACCAGGTAGGGGGCATCCCCGCGGAAGTCCTTATCCACATCCATCCCCGGGCCGTTGCTCCACAGCACCATCGAGAGCATGGCAACGATTGCGAATACCGCGAATACCTGGCGCATGGCAGATGGACCCTCCGTCCGGTGAGCGTATCAGCAACGGGCGTGTCTATTCAACCGCCGAACTCCACCCGCGCCTGTTGAAATCCCAGTAGATGTATCCGGCCGAGGCCAGTGCACCAGCGATCAGCAACGCACCCTTCCCATAGTCCATCAAAATGATGCTGCCCACGCCGAAGAGGGCGCACAGCACCATGATGCATCCGGCGGCCCAGTCGAGCAAGTTGGGAACGAGGTCGTTCTTTGGCTTCACTTCCGGCGCGAGGGCTGCTACGTGGCGCCAGCCCAGCAATTCGGGTTTCACGCGGCGGTAGAAGGCTACCAGGGTGGCGTCGGGCTCGGGCTTGGTGAGATAGGTGGTCCCCACCCATACCACGGTGGTGATACCCACCGTCCAGAACAGCACGTACGCGAACCCGTCGGGAGTTTGGGAATCCCAGCCCATCACCTTCTGGAGAAACACCGAAACAATGAAGCTGGCAACCATCGCGGAGATTTCGCTCCAGGCGTTCACCCGCCACCAATACCAGCGCAGCAGCAACACACCGCCAGTTCCTGCGCCGATCGCCATCAGAAGCTGATAAGCCCCGGCGATGGAATCGATCACGTACGTAACCAGAGCTGCCAGAATCGTTAGGACCACGGTGCTAACACGCGAAATCATCACGTAGTGGGAATCGGGCGCCGATGGCCTGAAGAAACGGCGGTAGAAGTCATTCACGATATAGCTCGCTCCCCAATTGAGCTGGGTAGAGATGGTGGACATGTACGCGGCAAGGAAGCTGGCGATCATCAGTCCACGCAACGCAGGCGGCAGGTGGTCGATCATCACCATTACATAGCCCGTTTCCGGGTCGGCCAAGCCTGGATAGAGAATCAGCGTGCTAAGCCCAATGAGGATCCAAGGCCAGGGGCGGATGGCATAGTGCGCGATGTTGAACCACAGCGTGGCCAGCAGCGAGTGCTTTTCGTCCTTGGCACTCAGCATGCGCTGGGCGATATACCCGCCGCCGCCCGGTTCGGCGCCAGGGTACCAGCTTGCCCACCAGTTCACGGCCAGGTAAGCAAAGAACGCCACAAAAGGCATCCAGGCGGAGTTTAGGTCAGGAATGAAGCTGAGCACGGAATCGGAACTGCCCGCGGTGACGCCGCGCGCGGCATCCACAGCCATCAATTTCTCCTTCATGGCCCCGATGCCGCCCACGGCATCCACGGCATACACCGACAAAGTGATGGTCATGCCCATCATGATGGTGAACTGCACCATGTCGGTGATCATCACGCCCCATAAGCCAGAGAGAGACGAAACTACCGACGTAATGGCAATAATTCCAAAGACAATGAGGATAGCCTCTTCCTTGGAGACGCCCAGCAGCAGGCCCAGGATCTTCACCATGGCGAGGTTCACCCAGCCAATTACCATGCAGTTGATGGGGACGCCCAGATAGATGGCGCGGAAGCCGCGCAGGATGGCGGCTGGCTTTCCGGAGTAGCGGATCTCAGCGAATTCCACGTCGGTAAGTACGCCCGATCGCCGCCACAGGCGCGCATAGAGAAACACCGTCATCATGCCGCTGAACACAAAGTTCCACCACAACCAGTTCCCCGCGATGCCGTTGCGGGCCACCATGCCCGTCACGGCAAGGGGCGTATCCGCGGCGAAGGTGGTGGCCACCATGGAAGTACCGGCCAGCCACCATGTGACACTGCGCCCAGAGACGAAGAAGTCGTCGATGCTCTTGCTGGCGCGGTTTCGGTAGGCCAAACCGATACCAATGTTCAGCAGAAAGTAGGCTGCAATGACGGCAAAATCGATAATGGTGAGTTGCACGTGCTTCCTCGGGATTTCCTGAGCGATGCATTCCGCTTGCCGTGCTACTGAATTGCAGTGGTGTTGCAGCACCGATGCGCGGAAGCGGGGAAACTAGCGAGTATACCCCTGCTGAGATACGGGACGGAATAGAGGGCGGACGGATTCCATGCGTGCGAGCGTCTCGGCGGTGCCTCATATGGGTCTCATCTATCCTGGAAGCATGCGCGCTGCCCTCCTTTTGTTGCTCCTCACCACCTCCGCGTGGATGCAAAGCGATGCGCTGCCCGCACTGGGGGCACCGGCAGTTGCGCTCGCGCTAGTGGGGGCGGATGGCACGCCGCTGAAGCTAGCCACGTTTACCGAGGGCGCACCCCTGCTGATGGTGTTCGTTCCAGGTGGCGACATCTCCGAGATCTGCGCTATCGCGGGTCGTACGGCGAAGATCGGAGCCAAGGAGCGAATCGCGCGCCTGCTGGTTCTCCCGCCCGACGCAGCAACTCCCTCAAACTGCGGGGCCAGCAACAGGGTGCTCCTGGCCAGGTGGCGTGGATCCGGATCCCCTGGCCTCCCGGTTGCAATGATCATCGATGATAGTCTGCACGTTCGTCTGCGCCAACCGCAAGCGGCAGGTGAGGCAGGATGGGCAGCGATGGAAACTGCAGTGGTGCAGTGGCTGCAGGGGCGGCAGACGTACGAGGTGAATTGCGGACACTGCCACGGTTTTGATGGCGCACAGGCGTCGGCCCCGGAGACCAAGTCTCTCGTTGGAATTACCCGTAAGTACCCGGATGCAAAGGTCTTAGAGTTGGGCGCACTCTTTGGAGGAGTGGACATGACCGGCTGGAGCGACTCCAAGAAGAAAACCCTGCTTGCCTACCTGCGCGGACTGTAGGACGCCCATGCTAAGCCAGTTTCCGGAGTGAATACGCTATAGTTGGTGGGATCCATGGGCAAGCCAGGGGCGAACATCACGACCATTACACTGCACGGCGGTATCGTCACCGTAGGCGCGCCAACCGTACTGCTCGAAAACAAGCCGGCCTCCCGCATTGGCGATATGCACACCTGCCCTTTATTTGATGGTCCCAAACCACACGTTGGCGGACCCATTCTTTTGGGCTCATTCACCGTATGGACATGTAGCGTCCCGCAGTCCTATCAGGGAATGCCCGCCATCTGTGTTGGCCCGCCCGATAAACTGGAGATTGGCGCGGTAACCGTGCAAATTGGCATGAATATGGGCTTCGGCGGATTCGCGCTGATCTTGGGCGGACTGATCGCCGGCCTTGTAAATTTCGTGTCGGGATATCCCAAGGCCGTGATGCAGCCCGATGGCACCATCGTCACGCAGTACAACGAGTTCATAACAATTACGGGCGACGCGGAGTTCCAGGCCAAGGTGGTGCGCGACCTGAACAAGATCTCGGGCACGCCGAGTGGACAGAAACTCCTTGCCTCGATGGCAAGTAGTGGCAAGAATTGCCGGATTCAACCGGAAGACCCCGCGGACCCCGGAAATGCTGCATGGACTGACCCCGGCCCGCCAACAAACAACAACCACCGGCAACAGGCAGACGGTACGGCAGGGTCAGGCTCAGATACACAAATCTGGTATAACCCAGACAGGACGAGCCTCTCTGGGCCTCCAGGATCTCCCTACAATACGGCGGATTGGGCTCAAGAAGGGAACCGGCCAGCGGACGTAGGATTGTTCCATGAGATGGTGCATGCCGACGACATGATGACCGGCACGATGCCAAATGGAGACGGAACAAACCATGGGCCAAAAGCCGGACAACCAATCTCCAACGACGAGCTGCGGGCGGCGGGGTTGCCTCCCTACGAGAACGAGGAATACTCGGAGAATACCTATCGAGACGATCTTGGTCTACCGAACCGAGATTTCTACTAGGGACGGCGCTTGGACATGAGACACCTGGCCCGTACTTCGCTATTGCTGGCAGCATTATTATGCTTAGGTTGTGCGGGACGCCTGACAAACGGTGCTCCCGTGCAGAAGGAACAATCTGAAATGACCACTGCAAGACCAAAATTGACGGCGACCATCCAAGTCTCCAAGGACGCGGTGGCAGTGGCCTATGAGTTCGAAAACGTTACCGGTGAAACCGTGCTGTTGTATGACAGACTCTGGAGCATGGCGAACAACGCACTGGAAGATGGCTGGGCGTACGTGGAAATCCGAGGCACAAAGGCGCTCCTGAAGAGAGCGTTGGAACCGAAACCAGAGGGGTTGATGACCGACACGCCTCCAGTCCCCTACGCCAGGCCGGTACCGCCGGGCGAAAAAGCAACCGGCTCGTTTTCCGTTTCGCTTCCACTCACCCGCCGGTCGGCCTACGGTTCCAAGATGACTGCGCAGCAATCACGGCAAGTCCCGGTTACCGTCGAAGAGCTGGCATTTGCGGTTGGGTGGAGTCTGCAACCATCAAAGCTTCCGCCTTATGTGAAGCCCGTCGATATTGGGGAGGATAAGGGAATGCTGCTCCTGTCGTACGAAACCGTGCTGCCTATCCAGCGAATTCTGCTGGCTGATCCGATCCGTAGTCAGGTTCCTGGAATCGTCTCGCAGTAAACACGACGCGGGGAAAGCTTTCACAATGTACATCCTGGAAGTCACGGACGGACCCCGCAAAGGGGAACGGATAAAGCTACGGGAAGGCAAGCCGGTGCTGTTTGGGCGCCTGCAGACTTCCGCGTTCGCGGTGCCTTCCGACAGTGCGATGTCCAGCAAGCACTTCACCGCCGTGGGCAACGGTGACATTTGCATGGTTACTGACGAGGGTTCCTCGAACGGCACTTACGTCAACGGCATGCGCGTTCAGGCCCAACAGGTGACGCCCGGGCAACGCATCCGCGCAGGCAAGTCTGAGTTCCTCGTCACTTACACCCCGTCTTTTGGGAACTGGCTGATTCCCGCGATTCCGCAGGGATGGGCAGAAATCCCTGGGCGCGGCTTGCAGGCCAATCAGCCCGGCCGCTTCCCTACCAACATCCTGTTTGTGGAGGAAGAAGAACCACTCGAGTTTCCGTTGACCGAGTACGTTTCGCGCCAGCAGATCATTGCCCGAGAGGCGCTGCCTCTTGCACAGTTCGCCCCCATGCAGCCTGTGAAGATTCCGGATACAGACGAGGCGATTGCTCTGCGTGGACAATTTACCGGAGCGAACGGTACCATCGCGCAACAGCGCCAGGTGTACGTCGTGAAGCAGGGAATCGTGGGTGTCATCTCAATGACGACCATCGAGCAGGAAATGCCTGCTGTGGAACCCATGTTCAACGCAGTAATCACCAAAGCGGTGTTTGACCCGGAGGCGCCACCGCCTGCCACACCGGAAGCTGCCTGAATTCGCTGGCTTTCGGCCCCCTACCCATCACACGTTACTGCCGTGCTTCGTCCAGCAGATCGCAGATGCCGCGCAGGATGGTCTCTGCTGTCTTGTTCGGCATGGTGGTGCCATGGCGGTCAGCGATCTTGTCGATCGCCACGCCAAATGTATCGTCGCCCACCAGTTCAAATGCCTTATCTACGATCTTCTTCACATCCTGTGCCGCCGCCACCGAACCAGGCACGGTGAGTTCGGCCGCGGTGCACTCCTCGATCAATTGCGCAGTCACGCGCCCAATCTTCATCTTGATGCGTTTGATGTTGGCCATGTCCATGACGGGTGGATTCTCCTAAAGCAGAGTTGTTTATTGTTCCTGCTGGATTGTATCAGCGGGCAGCGCAGCCACAAAGTCAGGACACATTTCGCTTATAGGGATACCTCGCGTCACACCGGTAGTAAGATAGCGAACGGACGCGGAATCGCCGCGTGGGGGAGCCGGAATGCTGGTAGTACATGTGATGGTCCACGTGAAATCGGACCAGGTGAATGCATTCATTGAGGCGACGCTGGCCAACGCCCGGCAAAGCGTGGAGGAACCCGGCGTGGCCCGCTTCGACCTCATTCAACAGCAGGACGACCCCACGCGCTTTGTACTGGTGGAGGTCTATCACACCGCTGCGGCGCCAGCCCAGCACAAAGAGACCACTCACTACCAGGTGTGGCGTGACGCGGTGGCGGATATGATGGCGACACCACGCACAAGCCTCAAGTACACGAGTTTGTTCCCTGCCGACGAGGGCTGGTAGCCTGATGCGCTTCGAATTCGCCACCGCCACGCGGATCGTCTTTGGAGAGGGAAGCGTCCGGGAAGCACCTGAGGCAGTCCGGCGCTTTGCTACCCGGGCGCTGCTGGTGACCGGTCGAGATCCTGCGCGAATCGCATCTCTCCGCGATGGCATCGAGCAGGCGGGCGTCGCCCTGCAAGTGATCGCCGTAGAGGGGGAGCCAACCGTCGACTTTGTCCGGCAGGCAGTGGAATCCGCCCGGACCTTCAGTGCCGGTGTTGTGGTGGCCGTGGGCGGTGGCAGCGTACTGGATGCGGGCAAAGCCATTGCAGCAATGCTGTCCAATCCGGGAGATCCGCTCGACTACCTCGAAGTGATTGGCGCCGGCCGAGCGCTGCCGCACTCGGCACTGCCGTTGGTGGCTGTGCCGACGACGGCGGGTACGGGTTCAGAGGTCACCCGAAACGCGGTGTTAGGCTCCCCTCAGCATGGCGTGAAAGCCAGCCTCCGGTCACCCGGTATGCTGCCCGCACTAGCCATTGTGGATCCATTATTGACGCTAGACCTCCCGCCTGCTCTAACTGCCAGCACTGGCCTTGACGCTCTCACCCAAGTGATAGAACCTTTCCTGTGCAGCCGCGCTAACCCGATGACTGACCTCTTCTGCGAAGAGGGCATCCGTTGCGTTGCGCGATGGCTGCTGACCGCATACCGCGACGGACAGCACACCGAAGCCCGCACTGGCATGGCATGGGCCAGCCTGCTTGGTGGGCTCGCCCTTGCAAACGCGGGCTTAGGTGTGGTGCATGCCTTTGCGTCGCCCATTGGAGGCGCCTTCCCCGCCCCACACGGTGCGGTCTGTGCTGCTTTGTTGCCGCACGGGCTGCACGCTAATTTGGAAGCGCTCCGGGCGGAGGATTCGCAGCATCCCCGTCTGGCCCGGTTCGCGCGCGTGGCGGCCCTGCTCACCGGGAACGACAGCGCCCCGGCAGAGGCCGCTGTCGACCAGGTGCGTATGCTGGTAACCGACCTGGCCATCCCGGGGTTGAACGCCTATGGCGTCGCGGCGCAGCATGCGACGGTGTTGGCGGAGAAAGCGCTGCGCACCAGCAGCATGACGGCCAACCCAGCACCACTTGGTCAATCACAGATGGAAGCTCTATTGCGAGCGGCGCTGTAGAGGATTCAGATCCACAGAATGGAAATCAGTGCCACAGTGGAATGCCTGGCATCACTTCTTTTGCCATCAACAAGAAAGCCCGCCATGGCGGCGGGCCCTTTGGTATCCAAGATGTGGATTCAGGTGGGGAAACGCTTAAGCAGCGTGCCCCGCCAGCTTGCTCTGCTTGCGCGGAGCCGATGAACCTCTGCGGTTGCCGGCCGGGGACGCCGCAGCTGCTCCGCTACGACCACGCGAACCAGAGCCCGCCCGGCTTGCCGAAGCACCGCGTGTGGGCCGAGGTGCCGAACCTCCGCCGGTTGGACGACCACCCCGGTCTTCGCGGTATTCGGACGGCTCTTCGCCCCGAACTGCCGCCACCCTCGCCGGGATAGACTGCCGCTCGATGCGCGCATTGAGTTCTTTTTCGATGCGGCGCACTTCGCCGCGTTCGCCATGCGCCACGAAGGTGGACGCGATGCCAGTAAGCCCGGCACGCCCCGTGCGTCCCACGCGGTGAATGAAGTCCTCGGGAACCTGAGGCAAGTCGAAGTTAACGACATGCGAGATTCCGTCCACGTGAATGCCGCGGGAAGCCACGTCCGTCGCCACCAGAATGCGATGCTCGCCTGTCTGGAAACCTTTGAGTGCACTATTGCGCTGACTTTGGGTGCGGTTGCCGTGGATAGCGGCAGCATCGTAGCCGGCACGTTCCAACTGCCGGGCCAGACGATCCGCCCCGTGCTTGGTGCGGGCGAAGACGAGAAAGGTGCCGGACGGATCCTGTTCCAGCAGATGCCGCAGCATCTCAAACTTGGCTTCCTTGGCAATCTCGTAGGCGTGCAGTTCCACTTGCGCCGATGCTTCCGTCGTGGGTCCGATGGTAATGCGAACCGGATCGTTCACATACTGCTCCACCAGATGAGCTACCGACTTTTCGATGGTTGCCGAAAAGAACATCGTCTGACGTTGCGGCGGAATGGCTGCAATGATGCGCTGGATGCTGGGCAGGAATCCCATGTCGAGCATGCGGTCCGCCTCATCCAGAATCAGAAAGCGGTTGAAGAATGGCTGCACCAGCCTGCGCTGAAGGAAATCCTCCAGACGGCCAGGGGTTGCAATCAGCACTTGCGCGCCGCGCTTCACGGCATCAAGCTGCGGGCGTTCGTTCATGCCGCCTACAATGCAGGCGGCGCGGATGCCCGTGCCCTCAGCCAGTTTCACGTAAGTTTCCTGGATCTGCAGCGCGAGTTCACGCGTGGGGCTCAGGATGATGGCCTGCACTCCCGGACGGCGACGCCCGGACATCAGGCTTTCAAGCAGCGGCAGCACAAACGCAAGCGTCTTGCCGGTGCCCGTCTGGGCAGTTGCCACCACGTCACGACCGGCAAGTGCCGGGGGGATGGCTTTGGATTGGACAGGGGTAGGTTGCACGAAACCGTGCTTGGCTAGATTGCTCTGCAAGGCAGAGTTGATGGTAAGTTCAGAAAACAGATTCATTCGATGGAGGGGAAAAGCGAAATGCGAGCGGCCAACAACAGGGAGGGATGCGAGCGAACACTCTTCCTACCCTAAAAGTATACCGCACTTGACGGATTTCGCCTATTCACCCCGCATTCGCTCTTCCCAGGGGTTGGCCGGAACAAGCTAGGCAGCCTCGGCCCTTGTTTTCACGTCAGGTTGGGAAGCACCTTCCGCTTCCGGCATCTCCTTCTCGAATAATCGGCCCACGGCAAACGAAGCCTGGAAGAGCGCCTTCACCGGAATGAGTCCGCCGACACGGTACTCGCCCACCGCCCCCAAGGCCATCGACGCCATGCAGCCGCACTGGCTGCAGTCGGGGTCGCCGCCAAACTGGCAGGGCGTGATCTTGGTTTTGAAGTCCGCCGAAATGGTATGCGTCGTCTTCGCGAAAATGCAATCATCCGGGTTGCTAGGCGGCGAGAGGAACTGCTTGAGCGTCGAATCGTGCATTTCGAGGTTCGGGAAGCTCCGCCGCAGCATCATCATTTCTTCAACCGCGCGCCGACGTTCTTCCTGCGTGAGAATCTCGGGAGCTTCCGCCCCTCGCTGCGGGGTGAACATGCTCATCCAGATCTTTTCAATCTCGGGCCGCTCCGCCCAGAAGGCGATGAACTCTTCCAGGTAACCGGGACGCTTCATCATTTGCCCGGTAATGGTGCTGTGGATGGTGATTCGCTGGCCGGCAATGTTCTTCAATATGCGGTCGTAGGTAGCTGGCTTGCGGCGTTCGTCGTGATCTTCGCGCAAACCGTCGATGGAAACCACCACCTTCACGCGAGGCATATCCTTCCACGCAGTGGGAATCTGCCGGAATGCACTGGTAACTACCTGCACGAAGATGCCGCGCTCCACCAGGTGGGGCATTAGTTTTTCCAGTTCGCGGTAGCGCACCAGTGGATCGCCGCCCACCAGAGACAGATGCAGTGGCTTGTGAAAATCCACCAGGCGCAAAACGCCCGTTACCAGGTCATCACCTTTGCTATCGTTCAGTTCGCGGAGGGTAACCAGTCCACCAAGGTGTGCTGGCTCGTAGGCATAACAGCCGGGGCAGCGCAGGGGGCACTCCCGGGTAACCTCAATTGACAGGGACGGCCGCCGACCGGCAAGGATCCCTTTCCAGGCCTGCAAGATATCACTTTTCTGCAATAAAGACTCTTTCCCCAGGAGAGGACTCCAACTGAGTCCGATTCAAAAGAAAGTCCCAGATCTTTCTCAAGCGTAGCACGAAGGCCGCCAGAAACCACTATCGTGCACCCGTTCTTCGCAACGCGCTTTGCCCCCTTCCGCAAAACGAGATAAAATGAAATTCTGTCGCCCTGCGGATTTCTTCTTACGCGGGAGCTCAACTGCACATTTGTCTACTTCGGCTGAACAGCCGACTCCAGCGAGGGAAAAATGCCGAAACGGACGTTTCAACCAAATAACCGCAAGCGCGCCAAGACCCACGGGTTCCGCGCTCGCATGGCAACCAAGAACGGGCGTGCTGTACTTGCCCGCAGGCGTGCGCGTGGCCGCTGGAAGCTCACGGTCAGCGATGAGCGCGCCGTACAGCGTTCGCACTAGAAAGCGCACCGCGAACGCCTTGACTTCTGCATCCGGCCAGGACGAATCCTTCAGCAGCGAACGCAGGATCCGCAAACGGACAGAGTTCCGTCTGGTTTACGATTCCGGCCGGAAGCTCTCCAAACGGAGCTTCGTGGCCTTTTGCCTCAACCGGGCAGATGATGCGCCAACTCGGGCGGGTTTCACTACTCCGCGTGCGCTGGGCAAGGCAAACCGGCGCAATCGCATCCGGCGGCGCGTACGGGAGGCGGTCCGCATCTCCTTGAGGCGCTTACCCACAGGGTGGAGCCTGGTATTTAATCCGCGACGCATCGCTGGCGAATTGCCGTTCGATGAGGTGCTCGCGGAAGTTGTGCAGGTATTGGACCGATGCGCCGCCTCATCATCATGACATTGGTTGGGTATAAGCGCTTCCTCTCTCCGATGCTGCCGAGTGCCTGCCGCTTTCATCCCACTTGTTCCGAATACATGCGGGAAGCGGTGGAACTGCATGGCGCGGCGAGCGGTGCTTGGCTGGGCTTGAAGCGTCTCGTACGCTGCCAGCCATTCTGCAAGGGTGGACTGGATCCCGTGCCACCCCCAAAGGGCCATGCCTGCCAACCAGCATCGTCCCCCAGTTCGAGTCGATATACCAGTCCAAATTGATAGTTGAGATCACTGATGCCAGAAATTCCCACCGGGCAAACCCCCAACCGCGCTGCAGGAAAACCAAAGGGTGAGATTTCCGTGGAGCGGCGCATGCTGCTGGCGTTGGTGCTGATGGGCGCGGTCCTCATCGGCAGCCAGTATCTGTTCCGCGCATTCGGGCCACCACCGGAAGCCACACTAACTCCTGTGGCCGAAACAGCGGAAAGCAAGGGAGGTACGCCCAGTGCGGAACCCGCTACCGCAGCCGCACCGGTGGCACCGGCCTCCAGCCCGTCCATTGAGGCTTCCCCCGCCTCCCCTGCCGCCATTCGCCGCGCGGAAACCGAAGAGCTATTCATCGTTGAGACCAACCTTGTGAAGGTCACCTTCAGCAACCGAGGCGCAGTGGTGCGCAGTTGGACCATCAAGGACCACAAGAGCACCGATGGCAGCCCGCTGGAACTCGTTAATCAGGCGGCATTCGCCAAGGTGGGCGAGCCATTTTCCATCCAATTGCGCGGCCAGAAAGCGCCCATTGACGCTAACAAAGACCTATACGTGGCCAATGTGAGCGAGAACGGTCGCCACATTGAGTTCCTGCTCTCCAACGGCACATGGACCTTCCGGAAGGTTTTTGAGATCGAGGAAAGCAGCTACCGTGCCCGCGTCCGCTCCGAGGTAATGAATGGCCAATCTCCGGTTCCCCACCTGCTCGCCTGGCGCGGCGGTTTCGGTGATTCGAGCGTCGACAAGCGGCAGGATTTCCAAACCGCGGCCCTCTACGACCAACCCCGCGGCAAGGTTGAGACACGTACCGCCGGCGATGCCTCCGATGCGCCTCTTGTCCTGCCCGGCGTCTATGACTTCGCTGGACTGCAGGACAAGTACTTCGCAGCCATGTTTCTGCCCACCGAACGCGGCACAGTGGAGTTTGATGTCAGTGCCGATTCCGTACCCTATAACGGCGACGAGGTGGAAAATAACCACGTAGGCATCGCCATCGGCGGCGCGGGTGTAAACGACTTCGGCTTGTTCGTGGGCCCAAAGAACATCGACATCCTGAAGAGCATTCACCCCAAACTGGCAAGTCTGGTGGATTTCGGCTGGTTCTTCTTTATCGCCGAACCCCTCTTCCTCTCGCTCAACTGGCTCGCCGACAACCACCTGCATAACTTCGGCTGGGCCATTGTCGTGCTTACCATCGGCATCAACTTCGTAATGTTGCCGCTGAAGATCACCAGCATGAAGAGCATGAAGAAGATGCAGGCGTTGCAGCCCCAGATCCAGGCCATCAACGACCGTTACAAAGGCATTAGCCTCCGTGACCCCCGCAAGCAACAGCAGAACCAGGAAGTGATGGAGCTATACCAGAAGAACGGGGTAAACCCGGCTGCTGGCTGCGTGCCCATGCTGCTTCAGATTCCGTTCTTTTTTGCCTTCTACCAGGTGCTGAGCGTGGCCATCGAACTGCGCGGCGCAAACTGGCTCTGGGTGGACGACCTTTCACGTCCCGAGTCCTTCGCGATCCGCATCCTGCCGCTTACCATGGTGGTGTCGCAGATCTTCATGCAGCGGCTCACGCCCACCCCTTCAACTGACCCCACCCAGAAGATGATGATGAACACCATGCCCCTGGTTTTCGGTGTGATTTTCTGGTGGGCTTCAAGCGGACTGGTATTATATTGGCTTACCAGCAACCTGGTTGGCATCGTGCAGCAACTGTTTATTAACAAATTTACAGACAACACTGCGCTAGTCCCAGTGGTTGCGGAGAAAAAGTCCATCAAGCGGCGCAAGTAAACCAAGTTTGCGCCTCACTGCATCAGGAAGCACCTGCCAATGCCAGAAGCACAGGAACCGAACCCGCAAACCGTCATCTATACGGAAGCCGAGCATGGCGAACGCATTCGCGACTTCTTGCGAACAGTCATTGAACACGCTCAGCTCGACCTCGAATGCACGGTAGCGCCGCCAAAGCGCCACGACCCGGACTTCGACCGTCCCGACCTGATGGTAGATTTCTCAGGCGAGGACATTGACTTGCTCCTGGCAAACAAGGGCGAGGTATTGCTTGCCCTGGAGATGCTGACGCTCGAAGTGCTTCACGTCCCCAACGACCATCACGCACGCATCGCGTTCGATTGCAACGGCTACCGCCTGCTTCGGATGCGGGAATTGCGGCTCACTGCCATCACTGCCGCCGATCGCGTGGTGGAATCAAAGAAGCCTTTCGCTTTCAACCCCATGAACAGCCGGGAGCGGCGCGTGCTGCACATCGCACTGCGTGACCGCACGGACGTCCGTTCAGAGAGCGCGTCCAGTGCCCATGGCCGCTACGTGGTGATCTATCCCGCTGCGATGAAGACTCCGGAAGTGCCACCACCGCCACCTGGCCCATTCCTTCCTCGCGGCGGACGGCCGGAAGGCGGCTCTCCACGCGGCCCCGGCGACGATCGGCGTCCTCCTCGCCGAGATGGCGCCGGGCGGGATCGTGGCGGACGCGATGGTGGACGCGGCGACCGTCCCCCGCGGCGCGGTCCACGCGGCTGATGGTCCCGTGAACCTGCACGACACCATTGTTGCGCTGGCCACTCCGCCAGGACGGAGCGGACTGGGGATTGTCCGCATCACCGGCAAGGAAGCCACCAGCATTGCCGCTCGGCTCACTGGCAGCACTGCACACCAGCGCTGGCAGCACCGCCGCGCCACCCTCACCTCTCTCCGGGACGACGATGGCCAAGCCGTTGACCAGGTTCTGCTCACCTGGTTTGCTGCCCCGCATTCCTACACAGGCGAGGACGTGGTGGAGATTGCGTGCCACGGCTCACCCGTGGTGCTTCGCTTCTGTGTGGAAAGGGCGATGGCTGGGGGTGCGCGCCTCGCCGGCCCCGGCGAATTCACCCTGCGCGCCTTCGCAAACGGCCGCATTGATCTTCCCCGCGCCGAAGCCGTCCGCGACCTCATCGAATCGACCACCGTTTACCAGGCAAAGATCGCCTGCCAGCAGGCTGATGGCAGCCTGGCGCGGCAGCTCCGGCCCGTAAAGGATCAGTTATTGAACCTGATCGCCCAACTGGAAGCAGGCATCGACTTCGCCGACGACGCTACCAGCGAGATCGACATCCCCGGGAATGGCATCATCCTGCCTGCCCTCGCCTCGCCTCTTGCCGCGTTGCGTTGCCTCGCCGATTCCTATTCATTTGGACGGCTTGTTCAGGAAGGCATCCAGTTGGCTATTGTCGGACGGCCCAATGTCGGCAAGAGCAGCCTGTTTAACGCCCTGCTTCAGCAGGAGCGTGCCATCGTCACCGAAATCCCAGGCACCACCCGCGACGTGGTGAGCGAACGCGCAGCCATCGGCGGCCTTCCCGTGCGTCTGATGGATACGGCCGGTATCCGCCCCTCCGAGGATCGCGTGGAGAACTTGGGCATTGAGCGCAGTTACTCCGCAATCGCGGACGCTGATCTCACTCTGCTGGTGTTTGACCTCTCCGAACCCCTGGAGCCCGGCGATCACGCCTTGCTCGGCCGCGTGACCAGCGCAGGCGCCTTCCTGGTTGCAGGCAATAAATGCGATCTGCCCCAGCATGCAGAACTGCCCTGCCCCGCCCTGCCCGTCTCCGCCACGACGGGCGACGGCGTACAGGCGCTTCGGGAAGCAATCGTCGCGAAGGTGGTCCCAGACGATGGCATCCCCCTTCAGCAGAGCCTCATCACCAACGCCCGTCAGGCGAAGCTACTACGGGACGCCGCCGACGCCCTCTCCCGCGGCATGGAAGCCCAGCACGCCGGCCTCCCCCACGAGATGCTGCTGATTGACCTCTACTCCTCCGTGCATTCCCTCGACGAACTCACCGGCGCCACCACTGCCGATGACATCCTGCACCGCATCTTCAACACCTTCTGCATCGGAAAATAGCCGGCCCGCTGAAATTTACCGGCGACCATCTTTGCTGCATCAGTCATAACGGGTAGACCATTGTGGCCTTCGGTCTGCGCGACACTCAATCCATGACCACATGGATTGCCTTGTTGCGCGGCATCAACGTCGGAGGACATCACAAAATCCCCATGGAGTCCCTTCGGGAGCTTTGCGCCCAGCTTGGCTTTACGAACCCACGAACATACATTCAGAGCGGGAATATCGTGTTTGGCAGCCCCCAGCGAAAGTCCCCCACCCTCGCCAACGAAATCGAGCAGGCGATAGAAAGCACCTTCGGCTTTCTTCCCGCCGTGATTCTGCGTAGCGCCACCGAGCTGCGTTCCACCGTGGAAGCGAATCCCTTTCCCCATGAGGCCCAGGGAGCGCCTTCGAAACTCACGGTTTTGTTTCTTCGCGAGCAGCCTGCGCATGTTGACCCTATTGCACTTGAGTCTCTTGGCGCAACTGGAGAGCAACTCCGCCTCACAGGGCGTGACCTATTCGTGTACTATCCCACTGGAATGGGCCAATCCAAGTTACCGATTCCAAGGCTGGAGCGCGCACTTCGCAGTGCGGGCGGCGAACCGAATCCCGGCACCACACGAAACTGGAACACCGTGCGGAAACTGCTAGCCATGGCGCAAGAATCTTGACGTATCGTCCGCCTCGATTGAGGACGCAGCACTAGCACTCGAGAGTTGTCAGCCAGTAGCGGAGGTGCGAGGATAGGGCCACTGGATGCTTTTTGTCTCACGCAACCCCGGACCGCCGCTGAATAGCTATGTCGATTGCGTCTGGCTGTGCCTGGACGATGCCCGGCCGATGGCGCTCGAGCGGATATTGCCGACGGGAGCCCCGCAACTCATCATCAACCTTGCCGAAGACAGGACACGGACCTATCGCCATGGCCCCTCTGGCTTCGTGTGCGATGAGTCGCCGGGTACGGTACTCACTGGCGCCGCCACGCGATTTCAGATCATCGATACCGCCGAACAGAGACACGTCGCTGGTATCGCATTCCGCCCTGGCGGCACCCTGCCCTTCCTCAGCCACCCCGCACCGGAGCTAACGGATGCTGACACTCCCCTTGGCGCGCTGGCCGGCGAAGGTGAGGCGCGAAGGCTACGGCAGCAACTGCTCGAGGCAGCGTCTCCAGGGATGGTCCTCGATATTCTCCAAGCGTGGCTCCTGGCCGCATGGACTGCTCGCACCCTCCATCCGGCCGTTTCGCATTCACTCGCCCGTTTCCGCGAACGCCCGGCAGTGGAGCGAGTTGCGGATGTCGCGGCGATGGCAGGCCTGAGTTCCGAAGGGTTTTCAAGGCGATTCCGCGCCGAGGTGGGAATGACGCCAAAGAGATTCTGCCGGCTGCTTCGCTTCCAGCAAGCGGTGAGTTCGGCACATCGCGGTCTGTCCGCCGCCAATGGGGATCAGGCCTGGGCCACGCTTGCGCTCGATTGCGGCTACTTCGATCAAGCCCACCTGATTCACGACTTTCGCGAGTTCTCCGGCATCACCCCCAGCGAGTATCGCTCTGCGGTAACAAGATTCCACAACCACGTCGATTTCCTACAATCCCCACAGATTCTGCTTCCGTAGACTGGGGCAATGAAGGAAAATCACGACTCTTACGCAACCATTACTCCGTACCTTGTGGTGCCAGACGCCGATGCCGAGATCGCATTCCTGAAGGCGGCGTTCCTGGCGGAGGAAACACTTTGCCATCGGAACGACGACGGCTCCGTGATGCACGCGGAACTGCGCATTGGCGATTCGCTCTTGATGCTGGGGCAAGCTGGTGACGCTTGCCCTGCGCGAGCAGCCGCGCACTACCTCTGGATGCCGGATGTGGATGCTGTCTATGCGAGGGCGCTGGCTGCGGGATCGGTTTCTGAGTCCAAGCCCGACGACAAGCCCTACGGCCACCGAACGGCAGGTGTTGTGGATTCCAACAATCTCACGTGGTGGATTGGCTGGCCTGTGGCGAATCCGGAACCGGCCTGCGATTGACACGTGTTCAGTATAGCTGTACACTCCCCATAGAGATGGGCGTGCACCCCTCTGCGGTTATCCTCACTCTGAAGCGGTCCCGCCCGTTCCGCATCGGTTGTCTTCTGCCGGTACGTTGCGGGCTTCTTTTGCCCGGTGCTCTTGTGCAAATTCCAGAATCCGGCGCGGTGGTAACTGGATGTAGTGGCGGGTTCGCTGGGCGGGGGAATCCAGACGGTCGCGCCGTTCGGTTCAGTTTCATGATTGACGTTGGGTGGAGAGAACCTAGAGGGTAAGCACTCCCCCGCTTCGTGTACGCTGGCGTGGAAAATTTGGTAGACATCATGCAACTGGAAAGTACTGCCGTAGATGTGGGAGCGAGAGTCCATAGCATTCGAGAGGCCCGTGGAATCTCCGTTCGCACGCTCGCCGCACGAGCGGGTTTCTCGCCCAGTTTCGTCTCGCAGGTCGAAAACGGCCAGGCATCGCCCTCCATCGCTTCACTCCACAAGATCGCCGATGCCCTAGGAATCAGCCTTGCGGATTTCTTCGCAGGCGGTACTCAGCGATCTTCCGCGCTCGTCAGGGCCTCTAACCGGCCACCACTGGAAAGCGACTGGTCAAACGCCACACTTGAAGATCTTCGTGGCAACGCCACGGGTAATATTCATCCAACAATCATTACTTTGGATTCACGGGGAGCCAGTGGCAAGAGTCAATTGGCCGTGGAT
>JAHCHD010000004.1 GCA_026129915.1 Bryobacterales bacterium | reverse complement strand
AACCAGGAGCAACGCACGTTGATCCGCTCCCGCGCACCCAGGACTGACTTCGCCCGCTGCGTGCGCATATTCCATCCCAAGCCGTCTCCCTCAGCGGGCGTCCACCCCACCGCCTTTGTGGCCCCGGACGCCACTCTCGGTGAGGGCGTCCATTTGGGCGCCGGGGTGGTGGTGGGGACGGGCAGCGTGGTGGGAGCCTTCACCCGAGTGGGAGCGGGGAGTGTGATTGGCGAGCGGGTGGTGATCGGGCGCAAATGCACGATTCACCCGAACGTTACCCTATACGACGATGTCGAGCTTGGTGACCGGGTAGTGCTGCACGCGGGCGTGGTTGTAGGTGCTGACGGCTTCGGCTTCGTGATGACCGACGGACACTACGAGCAGTTCCCGCAGGTGGGCCGGGTGGTGCTGGAAAGCGGCGTGGAACTGGGCGCCAATACATGCGTGGACCGCGCGGCGCTAGGGGTTACCTGGATTGGCGAGGGCACAAAGATCGACAACATGGTGCATGTGGGGCACAACTGCCGCATTGGCCGCCACGTGGTGGTGGCCGCGCAGACAGGCTTTTCGGGCGGGGTGGTGGTTGAAGACTACGCAGTGATTGGCGGCCAGGTGGGAATTGGCGACAAGGTGCGCATCGAAACCCGGGCCACGCTTGGCTCCGGCTGCGGCGTGCTCACCTCCAAGGTAATCCGTGCGGGCGAAGTGGTATGGGGCACTCCCGCCCGTCCGCTAAAGGAGTATCTGCGGCAATTGGCCAACCTCTCGCGGATTGACAAGCTCCGGGAACAGGTTGCCGACCTTCGCAAGAAAGTGGATAGCCTGGAAACGCAAGGCGAGGGTTGACTGGGCCGCCTTTCGCGGAATGCGAGACGGACGCGCGACTTTTCGGGGAGACCTGGGTTCATATCAACAGTTGCACAGCCCGCGGACGCCGGCCCGCGGCGGCTGGGCAACCCGGTGCAAGCCGGAATCCTAAAGTTGAGGTGAAGGAAATGTTGAATAAACGTACATTGATTCTTGGTTTGTCGCTGGCACTGGTAAGCCTGGTGGGCGTAGCTCAGGGACCCAGGGGCGGGCGCGGCATGGCCGGTGGACCGGCGGGTGGACCGGCGGGTGGACCGGCGGGTGGACCGGCGGGTGGACCCGTGGGTGGTGGAGCCATGATGGGCAGCGGCCAGATGGGGCAGTTGATGAACCCCATGATGGCCCGTCTCATTGAGCTGACCGAGGCCCAGAAGACGCAAATTCGGGAACGTATGCTGGCGGCTGCAGAAGAGGCGAAACCGCTGCGCGAGCAGCAAAAAGCTCTTCGCACGCAGATTGAGGAAGCCGTGAAGACCAACGCGGGCGATGCAACGCTGGAGCGGTTGGCTGCGGAATCCGGCAGAATCGCTGGTCTGGCACAGGCAAGCATGCTGAAGGCAAGATCGGATGTCCATAACAACATCCTTACGGCGGCACAGCGCGCCAAGATGGAAGAACTTCGTCAGGAGTTCCAGAACCGCCCGCGTCCGAACCGTCGCGGACCGGGCGCGGCGGCGCCGGGAACCAATGGCCCTGCAACGGGCAGTGCGAGCCCCCGGGCCTAAATCGTTCTTGTTGTTGGTATCTGCCGCAACGAACACCTCATGGGGATTCCTTAACGGGAGTCCCCATTTCTGTTTGTGACATCAGGCAGCGGGAGCGATTGCGCGTTCGGCACAGCTGCAGCGTCCCACTTGGCGACCGCCCATTCCCAGAGCGCCGCGAGGGAGTCTTCAATGAGCTGTGCCGGCGGATTTTGGTTGAGGAAACGCAGTGCCGCGTGCACCTCTTGCACCGCCCGACCGGGGTCTACCGGCTGCGCGCCAGTTTGTTTGCTTAGCTTCTCTCCGCTGGCGTGCGCGGCTACGGGAACATGCAAATACCGTGGGGTGGAGTAACCTAGCGCCCGCTGCAAGGCGATCTGACGCGGCGTGTTGCTGAGCAGATCGGCGCCCCGCACGACGTCAGTGATCCCCTGTTCGGCATCGTCCACGACAACGGCGAGTTGATAGGCGAACAGGCCATCCGCGCGGAGAATAACGAAGTCCCCGACGCTTGATTCCAGGCGATCCTCCACGTGGCCCTGACAGCGGTCCACAAACGCGATGGGGTGGTCGTTCACGCGAAATCGCACACTACGGGCGATGCGTCCTGCATCGAGATAATCCGAGGGAAGGCCCTCGCGGCAGGTGCCCGGATACCAGGCGACGCCATCCTCAGTGAGGCGTCCGCTGCCGGCGAGGTCGCGACGGGAGCACGCGCACGAGAACACGACCTCCTGCTCCCACAGCCGCATAAGTGCGGCGCGGTACCGCTCGGTACGGCAGCTCTGCCACAGAACTTCACAGTCCCACGTGAAACCAAAACGTTCCAGGGTGCGCAGAATCTCGTCAGCAACGCCGGGCACTGCTCGCCCGATGTCGACATCCTCAATGCGCACCAGCCATTCGCCGCAGTGCGCGCGAGCATCCAAATAACTAGCTACAGCGGCAACCAGCGAACCAAAATGCAGCGGCCCCGTGGGCGAAGGCGCAAAACGGCCACGGTAGGGTTTCATAGTTGCCGCCTTGGGTTGAGATGCCCTCACTCCAGCCCAGCATAGCCAAGGCGGGCGTACCGTTGCGCGAGACTCAGAAACGGTGGCGTTGTTCGAGGTTTTTCATCACGTCCGGACGGTTCCGCCATACGGGTCGCAGTGCCTTGCGCGTCATCCATTCCAGTTGGTCTTCGGCGTGGGGCGATTGGGGCTGTGAGGAATTCCCGTAGCTCATGATGGCGTAGGCGCGCGGAGTCTTGGCAAACTCCACACAGATCACGAAGGTTTCTCCGTGTATAGGGGCACGCTTGCGATCCTGCATGGGGCCAAACGTGATTACGCGAAAGATGCCGAGATTGCCGAAGCCGCCGTTGGCGGGCAGCTCGACATTGCGGTGACGGTACTTCATCACCTCGCCCCAGGCGGTGTCGAGCCCGCCGAACTCCTTCTCCATCTGTGCGGCAGCCTCATCAAGGAAAGCTACTGCCTCGGCCGGGTTCTTTAGGCCTCGCGGAGTGGTGAGCGGCTCCGCCATCGCGTAGGGAACGGCGAAACCCGATGGGTCTGCCATTGCGGGTCCCATGAACTTCTGCGCCCAGTAGAGGAAGAGTAAGGCGCCCCGGCTGTCGGCATTGGTCTGGCGATCCCAGGAGGCAAGCACCTTAGCGGCGGCCTTTAGTCGGGCGGTGGCGCCGTTGGCATCAACGGCGGCAAGGAGGTCGTCCAATATGCGATCCGCCAATTCAGCACGCGTCGAATGCTTCCTCGTGATGAACTCCTCAAGCGTCGTGCCGTGCATTTCGCCCAGAATGCGCAGCGAGCGATGGGCGCGAAAGCTGGCATTGCGGGGAGCGGTATAGGACGGATACTTGTCTGGATCAAGACTATCCGGCCAAGCCGCGTTCCATGGAGGGTCGTTGGTGTTCTGCACATAGCCGCTTGGCGGATTGAAGACCTGAGGCAGTTCATCGAAATCGTGGTAATCCGTCCAGAGCGTGCTGGACGTGTCACCCGGCAGCACACCGGCCCAGGTGCGAAGGTCGCCTGACTTCCGTTTGGGAAGCAGGCCATTGAACAGGTAGTGGATGTTGCCGTCGCGGTCAGCGTACACGATGTTGAACGTGGGCACCTGCAGTCGGCGCAAGGCCGTCTCGTATTCCCGAAAGCTTCTGGCGGTTTGCATTTGCCAGTACTGTTCCAGCGCGAATGGGCGGTCCAGCCCCGCCACGCGCATAGCCAGTGTCTTGCCTTCGCCATTGTGAACCACGGGCCCGTGAACGCTCTTGCGAATATCCACCGTTTCCGTACGTAGCGAGCCATCGGTGTCGCGGATCTTGAGCGTATGCCCGGCAGTATCAAACGCTTTCCACTCGCCGTCAAAAAGGTACTTGCCATCCTTCACCGTAAGCGCGTAGAGATCCATGCCATCAATGCTGTTCACGGTCTGGTTGAAGCCCAGATAGTCGCTGAAGACAAAACGCAGCACCGGCAGCCCCACCTGCGTGGCGCCATAGAGGTTTACGCCGGGCGCCTGCAGGTTGGCTTCGTAGTAGGTGTACCAGCCGCTCCAGGGCAGGTGAGGGTTTCCCAGCAGCATGGCGTTGCCGTTGGCGGTGCGAGCGGGAGCCAGTGCCCACGCGTTGCTGCCCCCATCTTCCGTGCGCGAGGGTGCCGCGCGCACTGCGGTGGTGACGCGTGCGGCGGAGCTCACGTAGCTGTACTGGAACAGGCGAAGCGCATGCTGGAGGGGGTCAAGGCCGCTCACGGGCAGTACCTGCTTCACGTCCGCCGACAGCAACTCCGGGTGCTTGGCGGCATAGTCGTTGATGCCCTTCGCAAAGGCGTCGAGATAGCGGCGAAAGGCAGGCGTCTGGCGGTTGTACCAGCGGAGGGCGGTGGCTGGGGCCTCGTTCACGGCCAGCCAGCGGTCGAGCGCCAGCGCTTCTGGGCCAAAGTACTCCGCGCCGCGCGCCCGGGACTCTCCATAGAGCCGCAGTAACAGGTTGCCATGGCTATGCGCCTGTGCCCAGCCAAAACCGTAGAACAAATCCTCTGTGTTCTTTGCGTACACGTGCGGTACGCCGAAGCGATCCCACAGGATTTCTGTACCCTTGGAAGGTGTGCCTTTGGGGGCTGCCTGCGCCGCCTGCAACGGTGATGAGGCAAGGCAAATCGTGAGTGCGAGAAATTGAACGAAGCGGTATCGGAGCAAGGCAATCACCTGAGTGACAGGGCTCCTGGGCGGACAGGGCGGGCCAGGGCGAACGGGGAAAGTACGAAGTATAGCGCATCCAGAAATGCGGAACCGCCCGCACCCACCGGCAAGGTGAGCGCGAGCGGCGGAACCCACGAGAGGCTGTTAGCGCGAATAGGTGATGCGATAGATGGTGTGGTTGCCATCTTCGCTCATCAGCAGGCTGCCGTCGGACATTTGTAGCAGACCCACCGGACGACCCCAAACCTCGGGCTTGTCTTCTCCAAGCATGAAGCCACCCAGGAAAGCTTCCGGCTGGCCCGATGGCTTGCCGCCCTTAAACGGGACGAAGTCAATGGAATAGCCAACTCGCTTGGCGCGGTTCGATGAACCGCGGTAGGCCATGAAGGCTCCGTTGTTGTATTTTGCCGGGAACTGGCTGCCGGTGTAGAACACAAAGTCCATCACCGCCACGTGTGAGGGCAGCAGCACGTCGGGCACGATGGTCTTCTTCACGAGCGCCGGGTTCTCACCCTTGCGGCGAGGTTCCTCGTTGGGGCCGATGTAGGCCCAGGGCCAGCCGTAGAAGGCGCCTTGCTTCACTTCCGTGAGGAAGTCCGGCACAAGGTCGTCCCCCAGGCCATCGCGTTCCTGGACACTTGCCCAGAGTTTGCCGCTTGCCGGATGTACGCGAATGCTCACTGGATTGCGGATTCCCCCAGCCACAATGCGGCGGTTGGTTCCGTCTGGGTTTGCCGCTAGCACCACCGCACGGTCTGGCGGATCACCCGCGCTTACATTGCTGCCGGAGCCCACACCCACGTACATGGTTCCGTTCTTGTCGAACGTGATCGAGCGCGTCCAATGGCCGGCTGTGTAGCCCTTCAGCGCAACCACTTCCTCCCCGGCCCCGATTTCCAGGGTATTCACGTCTAGCTTGTAGCGTTTGATGCTTTGCGGTTCGCCTACATAAAGGTAGCCACCCCACAGAGCCATACCGAAAGGCCGTTCCAGCCCGCTCAGTAGTGCTTTCCCAGGCTTTCCGTTTTCAATCACATAGACTGCGCCATCCGGCACCGCATCCGTTACCAGCACCTTTCCGCCGGGCAGTTCCAGCAAGAACCGAGGCTTCTTGAAACCACTGGCGAATTCCTCTACCTGAAACCCAGGCGGCACCTTGAACGAAGCTCCCGCAGGGCGCGGGATCACCTTGGGCGGGTTCGGTTTCGAGTTTTCGGGGTCGGGTGGAGGCAACTTCGGATTCCGTGTGGCGCTCGCCATCGGCAAAGCCAGACAGAGAATGAGGGCGAAAGTGTACAAAGTTCGCATGGTAGTTTGGGGGTGAATGGAAGAGTGTATCACTGCCGCGAGGGTTGCTGAAACTGGCGCATGCTGTAGCGCCGTGGAATCAAGGGCAACTCCGGAGACGCGCCAATCGTTACACTAAAGGGAAGGTTGCCATGCTCCGAATTCCCGCCATTTTGCTGATGCTCCTCCTGCTGGGCGCGCTCTTGCTGCCTGGCCAGGAACTTAACACCACCCAACAGGCGCAGGTAGCCAGGCTGGAGCACCAGTTCATGTCGCCCTGCTGCTATGGCGAACAATTGTACGGGCACCTTTCCCCGCAGGCTCTTGAGATGAAGCAGCAGATTTCCCAAATGGTGCTGGAAGGGCGCAATGAACGGGAGATCATTGACCATTTCAAGTCAAAGTTCGGCGCGCGCATTCTGGTGGAACCCGAGGGCGCCCAGTGGTGGGTGATGAACGTGGTTCCGCTGCTGCTGCTATTGCTCGGGTTCCTCGCCACGGTCTGGGTGATTCGCAAATGGTACCGCCCCGCCGCGCCAAAGGCGGCTTAGAAATCCGCACGGCGCATTCTGCAGTTCGCTGGACGCCTAGATTCGCTGGAAGGCCTTCAGAATCTGATTGGCGCCGTAGCGGAGTGCGATGGGCCTGCCATGCGGGCAAGTCATGGGATAGCGGGTTTCCGCCAGGGTGCGCAGCAGCCACTCCATCTTAGTTTGGTCCAGGGGCATGTTTACCTTGATGGCGGCCTTGCATGCCACGCTAGCCGCAATTTCCCGGCGCAGATCTTCGGGCGACCGGCTGCGCCAATCGGCTTCGCGGTTCTCCAGTATCTCGCGAATCATGCTCTCGATTTCCCCTTGGGGAAGATCCGCCGGAGCCGCCTTCACCGCGATGGTGCGTACCCCAAAAGGCTCAGTCTCAAAGCCGATGGCGCGCAACTCGGCCTCAATGGCGGCGTAATCCAACTGGGCAGAAGCACTCACCTCAATCACCATCGGGAGCAGAAGCCGCTGGCTTGCCAACTGGCCGCGTGCAAAGCCCTCCAGGACCTTTTCGAAGAGGATTCGCTCGTGGGCGATGTGCTGGTCGATTAGCCAGACGCCGTCCTCGCCCACAGCGATGATGAAGCTATTCTTCCATTGGCCTACCGGCCGCAAGTGGCGCAGAGCCTGCAGATTCGGAATCTCCTCGCTGCGCAGGTGGGCATAGGCCTCGCGGGCCTGGGCGCTTTCTTCGCCGGGCAATGGCGCGGCGTCGAAGTCAGTCCGGGGCGTGGTTTCATCAGGAGGCAGGGATCCGGGAAATGGGAGCCGGGCCGGTGGCCCTAGTGGCTGGCGCAGAGAAAAGGGCTGAACGGGTGCGAAGCTCCCACGGTCAGCAAGCGCACCAATACCACCAAACCCAGGGTTGCTACCGAAAACTGGGGCGGGTGGAAAGGCCCGCGGTTCTGATCTCGCTTCTGGCAGCAGGTCAATAGGCGATGCGTAAAGAGCGTTGAGGTCGCGCTGGCTGTACTCAGAGTAAGGCAACTGCGTGGCTGCCTGCGCCTCAGCAGCAAGGCGTGCGGCCTCGCGATGGGCAGGGGAATCCGCGACTCCCGGTTCGTCGGTGGTCACCGGAGCGGCTGCGCCCATCACCTCGGGCGACGGAGCGGGTGCAGCAGGACGCAGCGCCATCAACCGCTCACGGATAACGTCCTCCACAAAATCGTGGACGAAGGTTCGATGGTGGAAGCGGACTTCGGTTTTGGCGGGGTGCACGTTCACGTCCACCTCGTCGGCATCGCATTCCAGAAAGATGGCGGCAAACGGGAAGGTATCCCCAGGGATGAGGTTGTAGTAGGCTTTCGACAGCGCGTGCAGCACCAGCTTATCCCGGATGAGCCGCCCGTTCACAAACAGGTAGATCGCGTTGCGATTGGGCTTCTGCACGTGAGGCGCGGAGACAAAACCCCGAAGCCGGAACCGTTTCAGCACCGGCTGCGGGAGCTCCTCGGTCCGCCTCCAGGGCGGGGGAGCGGGGGGTGTCACCAGTAGTTCCCGTCCGTGTTCACCTAAGTCCACGAGGTCGTCGAGGGTCTGCCCGCCGAACACCTGATAGAGACGCTCGTGCAGGGTGACCACGGGGCTGACATCCAGCAGCACCCGGCCGGCATGGCGCAACTCGAAGCTCTTGGCGGGGTGCGCCAACGAGTAATGGGTGAGCAGCGCCCCGATGTGAGCGATTTCGGTCTGCTCGCTGCGCAGGAATTTCTTGCGGGCGGGCATGTTGTAGAACAGGTCCGCCACAGTGATGGCGGTACCCACGGGCGCCGCAATGTCGTCGCAGCATGTCAGACGGCCGCCGTGAATCTCAACGTGGGTGCCTGTATCGCGGGTGGCCTCACGCGTCACCAGCGTCAGTCGTGAGACGGCGGCAATGGAGGGCAGGGCCTCGCCGCGAAAACCGAGCGTGGCAATCGCGCCGAGGTCGTCTGCTTCACGCAGCTTGGAGGTGGCATGCCGCTCGAAGGCCAGCATGGCGTCGTCGCGTCCCATGCCGTGACCATTGTCGGTGACCTTCAGCAGCCGCGCGCCCCCGTACTCAGCCTCCACACGCACTTCGGTGGCGCCGGCATCCAGGGAATTTTCGAGCAGTTCCTTGGCAACCGATGCCGGCCGCTCTACTACTTCCCCAGCAGCGATCTTGTTTGCGATGTCGTCGGAAAGGATGCGGATGCGGCCCATCTGAATCTATCTTCCCATCCGCGGAGCCCTACCACCGAGAGCAAAACGGACTAAACCAGAGGAAGCGGGGATCCCTCCCATGAGGCCCTAATCTCATCCATCGGCACGAGGGCTCCATTCCCGTAGCCGGTTCCGAGTGCAATCCCGGGCTTGTTGCCACCGTGGAAATCGCTTCCGCCGGTCACGCGGAAATGGTGCTTACGGGCTAGTTCGCGCAGAATGGCGCTATAGGGGGCGGTCTGTTCAGAGTGCCAAACTTCCAGCGCGTCTAGTCCGGCTGCTGCCAGCCACGCACACAGCCTCTCGGCACAAGGCCAGGATTCGCCCCAAAAGCGGATCGGGTGCGCCAGGCTGGACAACCCGCCCGCCTGCCGGATGCGGAAGATTGCCTCGCTGATGGGTGGTGAGCGGCGCGGCACGTAGCTTGCGCCTTGCTCCCCCAGATAGCGACGGAATGCTTCGTCGAGCGATTGCACGTGACGGCGCTTCAGCAGGATCTGGGCCAGGTGTACCCGACCGGCGATGCTGCCCCCGCGCGCGCGAAGCTCCTCTTCCTCCACTGTGATGCCTTCTTCGACAAGGCGGCCCAGCAACTCACGATTGCGCCGCCACCGCGACTCTTCCATCGAGCGAAGCCATGCCTTGAACTCCTGGGTCAACTCACCGTTGGGAAAGTAAGCCAACAGGTGGATATCGCGCGGGCTAGCCTCAAACAGATGGCGTGCGCTGGCATCGAGGCTCGTGCTGATCTCCACCCCGGCAATCAGCCGGAGACCCGAGTCACGCGCCGCGTCAAGGGCAGCCTCCACCCCCGCGAAGGTGTCGTGATCTGTCACCGCAAGCAGTTCCAGCCCGGCCCGCGCAGCCTGGGCTACGAGTTCCTCGGGATGGCTGGTGCCGTCGGATGCCGTGGTGTGGGTGTGGAGATCAATCATTGCTACGTGACGCCTGGGTCCCTAGAAGTGTTTGCGTAACTCCGTAAAGCTGCCGAGTTCGAGAAGTTTACCCTTGCCGGGAATCAGCGGCTCCTCTTCCAGATGCCAGTTGCGCGGGTGCGGAATGTAGGCAGCATTCATCCCAATGGCCAGTGAAGGGTTGATATCAGACTTTGGCGAATTGCCCACCATCCAGGATTCGTCTCCGCGTGCGCCTCTCCGTTCCAGGAGGCCGTGATAGGTCGCCTCGTTCTTCTCCTTCACTACCACCACCTCTTCAAAGAAATCGGCAAGGCCGGAGACGCGCACCTTGTTGTGCTGCTCGAAGGGATCGCCTTTCGTAAACAAGGTAAGGTGATAGCGCGGCTGCAGGTAGGCCAGCGTCTGTTGCACGCCGTCAATCAGCACTAGTGGCTGGGCCATGATGTCGAGAGCGATATCCATCACGGCTTCAAGGTCCACTTCCGTGCAAGGGCGTTCGCAAAGTTGCTGGAAGCACTCCTGCATGTTGCGTCCGAATTGACGCGCACCATAACCGTGACGGACGCGGTTTACGTGCTCAATGTCATCGAGATGCCGGCGCACTTCCCGGTTGCTCAAGGCGCTGTGGTTGAGTAAAGCGGCAAACTGCTGGAAGGCGCGCTCGAAATAGACGTTGTTCTCCCACAACGTGTCGTCTGCGTCGATGATGAGGTGGCGATACCCGTTTTTCATTGGCGTTGTCAGGCAGCAGCTTGGAACTCCAGAGCCGTGCTACTGCTCCTCCTGGGCGATCGATGACTTGGCGTGCCCGTTGGTTGGCGCTAGTCGCCGCGCTTCGGCAATACGGGCCTGCCGGGTCTCGAAAGTACGAAAATAGGTGAGCAGGTGTTGCAAGCGTTCGGCCTCCGAGCGCATCTGCAGCAACACCTGTCGCAGATTGACGTCGCCCACCGTTTGGCCCAGTTCAAAGCTGATCCGCGGGTCGTCCGCATCCAGGTCTGGGATGGGGCCTTCCGCCACACGTTCCGCGAGGAAGCGCCAAGCGTCCATCGTTGCGGCGCGCAACTCGTCTGTGGCTCGTTTGCCGCCGTCGGACTCGTCATCATCAAAAAACTGCACGGTGGCCCGGAGGTAATCCTTCTCCTCGTTCAACTGGACGATCTCAAACCGGCGGCTACCTCTGCAAAGAATATCCATGCGCCCGTCGTCATGCCGTTGCATTACGGTCTCTACTAGAACCGAGCAGCCGATGTTGGCTATGCCCTGTTCGTGGGAGAGCACGATTCCAAACTCGGTCTGCTGCTGAATGGCAATGCCGATCATCTCTTTGTAGCGATCCTCGAAGATATGCAACGGCAAGGCCGCGCCTGGAAGCGCAACGGCATTTAAGGGGAAGAGCGGGAGCAGATCCACCGGCATAACTCTATTATTGAATGAAGTGTCGGGCGGGCCGGGTTTTCGCACTGACGCCGGGAGGTGTTGGCCATGGAGTTGCAGAATCGTGTGGCGCTGGTGACCGGTGCATCCAGAGGCATCGGGGCGGCGCTGGCGCGCCAGTTGCGCGAGGCCGGGTGCCTGCTTGTGCTGTGTGCCCGGAACGAAGAAGCGCTGCGCGCGGACGCCGATCAGGCGGACCTGGTGGTGGCGGGCGATCTGCTGGACGCGGCCTTTCGCGCCCATCTAATGCGGGCAACGCTTGAGCGCTTCGGGCGGCTCGATCTGCTGGTGAACAACGCAGGAGTGGGGCACTATCGCAGCTCCATTGAGGCTGATAGCGAAGAGATCCGGGCGCTGTGGGAGTTGAACTTTTTTGTGCCGCTCGAACTCGCGCGTCTGGCTGTGCCACACATGCTGGAGCAACCGCAATTGCCTGGCGCCCGGGAACTGGGAATGGTAGTGAATGTGTCGTCGATCGCTGGAAAGGTGACCTTGCCCTGGTTCACGATGTACTCCGCGTCGAAGTACGCGCTTTGCTCCTGGACGGAGGGATTGCGGATGGAATACTTGGGACGAGGGATTCGCACTTTGGCGGTTTGCCCTGGTTACGTGAAGACGGAGTTTCAGGCGAATGCTCTTTCTGGTGCACCGCCGACACCGCTTGCGCGCTCGAAGGATCGATTTGCGATTACGCCCGAAGCCTGCGCGCGAGCGATCATCCGCGGGATTCGGGGAAACAAGCGAACCGTGGTGACCCCTGCTTCAAACTGGGCACTGGTGGTGGCATCGCGCCTGCTTCCAGGGGTGGTGGAACGGCGGCTGGCGAAGATTAACGGAAGCGCGTAGCGACTGGTGTTTCCTACAGGCAGGGCTGCACCCGCGGGGGACTCTGGCATACAGTTGAACGTGGGGAAGTTGCCGCCCGGCGCAGCCGACGGCAAGGAGTTTTCGCGATGATTCTGAAACTGGTGCGTACTCCCGGGGTCTATCTTCTTGGCTTCATGGGCTCTGGCAAGAGCACAATTGGACGGAAGCTGGCGGACCGGCTGGGCTGGGACTTCTACGATTTGGACGACGATATCGAAGAGCGCGCCGGCAAGACGATCGCTGAGATCTTCAGTGATGAGGGAGAGCCGGAATTCCGCCGGATGGAGCGCGAGGCGCTAGATCGCCGGGTGCATTCGGTGCAGGCGGGCCATGCCATGGTGCTGGCGCTGGGGGGCGGCGCGTGTATGAATCCCGCGTGCCTTGAGCGGCTGAGAAACAATGGAGTGACGGTGTTTCTGGATTGCGACTTCGAGACACTTGCGTCTCGCGTGGCACAGTTCGCGCACCGGCCACTTGCCAAAGACCCAGCGCGCTTTCAGCAGCTATACGAGGAACGGCGACCGCTGTATCTGCAGGCAGAGTACATCGTTGACAGTACCAAGTGCAGCGAAGAGGACGTGATGGAAGCCATCCTGCGTTTGGGAGTGTTCTAGTGAAATGCCGCGAATGAACCCAGCGTCGATGGCGCGAGACGCGCGCAAGATCTTTCGGGCGGCTGTCCTCTCGGCCTCGCCAAAGGAGGCCGTCGCTCGTCATCTGCGCCTGGATGATACCCGAAAGGGACGTGAGTTCCTCACGCTTTCGGGAAGCAAGCTCGACCTAGACGAGGTGGGCCGTGTTTGGGTGGTGGGCGCGGGCAAGGCGTCCGCGCAGATGGCACAGGGAATCGAACGCCTTTTGGGCCGGAGGGTAGCGGGCGGCGCGGTAGTGGTGAAGCATGGGCACGGCGCCCCGCTGAAGCGCATCCGGTTATATGAAGCCGGACATCCCGTTCCGGATGAAGCAGGGGTAACTGGGGCAGCGGCGGTGGCAGCGGTGGCGGACCAGGCCTCGGAGGGCGATCTTGTGCTGGCGCTGGTTTCCGGGGGGGCGAGCGCTCTGATGGTGAGCCCCGCGGAGGGCATCAGCCTGGCCGACAAGCAGAAGTGTACGCAGTTGTTGCTTGCCTCCGGGGCAAGCATCCACGAGATGAACGCGGTTCGTAAGCATCTTTCGGCCCTGAAGGGGGGACAACTGGCACGACGCGCGGAGCCCGCGCGAGTATGGGCGTTGCTGCTGAGCGACGTGATTGGCGACGACCTGGACGTGATTGGGTCTGGCCCATGCGCACCTGATGTTTCCACGTTTGGCGACGCATTAGCGGTGCTGGAGCGGTATGGCATTACCGGCCGCGTGCCGTCTACCGTGCGGAAGCGGCTGGAACGAGGCGTCGCCGGGGACTTGCCGGAAACTCCAAAGCCGGGCGATGCGCTCTTCCGGCGGATACGCAATGTTGTGGTGGGCAGTAACGCGCAAGCCATTGAGGCAGCGGCCACACAAGCCCGAGAACTCGGCTACCGACCGATGGTGCTTACTACGCGGCTGGATGGCGAAGCGCGGGAGCAGGCACGGATGTTAGCCTCGATTGCACTTGAAGCACAGTCGACTGGACGCCCGGCCAAAACACCTCTATGTCTGCTGGCAGGAGGCGAAACGGTGGTGACCTTGCGCGGAAGAGGCAAAGGTGGGCGCAACCAGGAGTTCGCCCTGGCGGCGGCGATGGCGCTGGAAGGCACCAAAGGCATCACGGTTCTTTCGGCGGGAACGGATGGCACGGACGGGCCAACGGATGCTGCCGGCGCGGTAACGGATGGCGGGACAGTCTCCAGAGCTGCCCAGCTGGGCTTCAGCGTAGCGGATGCGCTGGCTGAGTATAACTCTTATCCCCTTTTCCAGGCAACTCGCGAAGCGGTGATGACCGGGCCCACGGGCACCAATGTCATGGACCTCTACGCTGCGTTGGTGCTGCCCATCGAGGCGGCACGCAGTTCCAGCCGGTAGTTCAAACTCGGCACGCCCCTCTTCCCAGCGATGGCGCCAGCAGCCGCCAAGAGCAATAGCGGAACCAGTTCTCTCGCGGCTCCACCGGGGTAAATCCGCTTGGCGGCGCGCAGCAGCAAACTGGCGGTGCGTTGGTCCTGAGGAGACGCCTTTCCCGGTTTGCCGCGATATGGGTGATTGACCTGCAGAGAGTCAAAGAAGTGGACGACGCGTTCGCACATCTCCTGCTCTTCCAGGAGTATCTTGCGCAACTGGAAGGGGTTGGCTATGGTCTTGGCTACCAGGTATTGGGCGACGTTTGCCGCGGTTTGACTAGTGCCCGCCATGCCTGCGCGGCGAAGCAATTGTTGCCAAAGCTTCGCGGCCTTCTGGATGGCAGGCAGCGCGCTATGCGCCGTTCTTACTACTACGGAATCTGAACGGGGATCCTCTACGCAGGCGGATTTGTCGGAGAGAGGAAGCGCACGGGCGTAGCGGTGCACCAGGAGCGCACGGGTCCACACCGAGTCCGCACCGGCGTCCAGTGTGGTGCAGACGCTGATTGCCAACAGAGATCGTAGGGTGGATTGTACTGCCAGTGCTACGGAACGAACTCCGGTTTCCCGGCTGGCCACGGAAGACCCCGGCCGTATCCAGCCCGCAAATGCTTCCCCGTGCAGTTCCGCCGTCAAGTCGCATTGGACGCAATCCGCTGAATCCAATGCCTCAGTCAAGTGAGAGAGCGAACGGCAGGCTGACTTCGTCAACTCCAGGACTTCCGGAAGAAGTGCCATCAGCAATGGACGGGGTCGTGTCCATTGCAGACTCACCGTAAGGGGAGACAAGTCCTCCGTTGGCTCTTCTCTGGTGACAGATCGGATTCGAGACAATATCGTGCAAAGGTCAGCCGCCATTGCACCACGCCGCAAGCTGCGAGCGGCATCGGAATCGGGTGGCGCATTCCCTCCCGCCCTTCTGACAGCTTTCCTGCCGCCGCGAGCATGCGGATTGCGGGCCAACCAGGGGTTGTCGGGCAGCAGAACTTGGAGGTCGCGGTCTTGCGAAAGCAGCCTGAACAACGAAACGAAGTCGTCAGTCTGTTGCCGCTGATCAGCAGGTTCAGAGGGACCTTGACCGCCGTCGGGGAGTTCCCAGGGTTGCGGGAGAACGGCAGCTTCGTGTATCGACAACGTTGCAGAGCGGGCCTCCTGACGTACAACAAAGTAAGGCGTCTTAATGACTCTCGCCAAGCGGCCGTCGGTCTCGACGGACTGTAGCAGTCTGCGGGTGATCAAAGTAATCAGCGCTTTGGATGCTTCGCTGGCTTCGCCCGCCGTGGGAGATACCCGAGCCCGACGCTCCAGGATCGCGGTGGTAAGCAATGCGTCGGTGAAAGCGTTCTGGTGAGAGGCGGACATGGAGCAGTTGACGCGGAACCTTAGAGACGTTGCCCTGTCTGCACGGCTCGTAGTGCTGACGAAGCAAGTCAGGTCAGAGTGATGAGGGGCATCGCCGCGCCACGCGCCCCACAATAGATTGCCCCGCAACTGGCATTCGAGGGCCAAACCTGGCGGGAGCGGGAATGGTTTGCGAGACAGAGTACGGGGAATTCCAGTTGTCTTCGCGAAGACCTGGGCCGCGAAGACGCGGACCTGGGGAACGGTCTCGAGTGACAACGCGCCGTATCCGCTGCGCACCAGAAAGCAGCCCGCCGGAAGTGGCTGTTTCACGCCTGGCGAGAGGGATGCCACGTACAACGAGAGCGCTCGCGCGAGTTCCTCCGCTGGGCACCACGACGGTGGGCCATCCGGACATGCGAGCAGCAGTAAACGCCCGTCCATCGTGCCGGTTGGATTGCGTTCATCCAGCAATGCAGCGAACTCTGGATCCCACACGGGCGGCAAGTCGTAGCGTCCCTGTGCGCGGGCCAGCATCAGCACCGGCAGGGTGCGGCGACGCGGCGACAGGGACATCCGCCACTCGTTCAACGGGACAAAGCCGGGCTGGAGGATCATATCCGGGCTTGACCAGCAGGCCCAGAGCAAGTACGGGGACTCCGGCGCCGCCTGCAACCGCACATCCAGAAGAAGAGGTATCCCGCAGAGTAGATCTGGGATAACCTGCCCGCTGCCATGGGTATGCTCAGCCAGAGGCAATCCGCGTCTGCATAGAACCCTGGCGACGCCATTCGGTCTATTCGCAAGGAACTCGATTTCCATCCAATCCGTTGTCATGCAGAACCTTCCAATTTGGGTTTGTCACCCCAGTGCCACATGGACGGGGGGCGACAAAAACATCATAGGGAGGTGGCAGTGAAAATCGTGCGGGCGCACGTTCCATTGAGCGGTGACGGCTCTCGCCATCCAGTTGAACAAAAAGAGGATATCGAGTTTCTGAGAAATCTGTTGAAACGCGTGATGGCGGCGCTCATGCGCGATGAAGACATGGCAGAACAAAGCTCAAACAGGCAGTCACCGTGCTACTTCCACTGCGAAACACTTCAAATACTGAGTTTCAGGAACACCCACAAGCACCGGATGGCAGGCTGCTTGAGTGCGCGCTTCGAGCAGGCGCAAGGGGCGTCCGCACTCGCTGGCGGCGTCGTGGATGATCTCCAACAACGCTTCTGCGGAGACGTGATGGGAACAGGAGCACGAGACCAGCGTCCCTCCAGGCTCCAGCAGGCGAAGGGCGCGCAGGTTGATTTCCTTATAGCCGCGGGCTGCTTCGTCCCGCTTGGCACGACTCTTCGTGAAGGCGGGCGGGTCCAGCACAATCGTCTGGTAAGAACGCCTCGCGGACTGATAGCCCGCCAGGAGCTGAAACACGTCGGCCTCGCGAAAATCCGCGTTTCCAATCCCATTGTCGATGGCATTGCGGTTGGCCAAGGCCACCGCGCTGGCGGAGGAATCCACGCCCTCGACGTGATCGCATACGCCCGCAAGGTGGAGCGCGAAACCGCCGGCGCAGGTGAAGCAATCCAGGGCACGCCCGCGGGCATAGCGCCGAACAGCGGCATAATTCTCACGCTGGTCCAGGAAGAACCCTGTTTTCTGGCCGCCCAGCAGGTCGATGGAAAAGCGCAACCCATTGAGGGTGATGCTGAGGTCTTGGGGTAGCGTCCCGCGGAGGAGTCCGTTTCGTAATTCGAGACCCTCCAGCGTGCGAACGTGGGCCTGGTTCTTTTCGACGATAGCCTGGGGCTGGATCAGCTCCTGAAGCACGTCGACGATCACGGGCTGCAGTAGGGCCATGCCTTGGTTGAGAGTCTGGATGGCGAGGCAGCCAGAGTAGTAATCCACCACCAAACCGGGAAGGAAATCGGCCTCGCCGTAGACCAGGCGGTAACCATTGCTGTCACACACGACGCGCTGGCGGAAAGCGATGGCAGCCTGGATGCGCTCCCGAAAAAAGGCGGCGTCAATGGTCCGGTCGTGCCTGTCGAGCAGGCGCAGAGCGATCTGGGATTGCGTACTGTAGTGGGCTACTCCCAGCAACTTTCCGGATGGCTGCAACACGCGGACGTCGGAACCGGGCGCCAGTTCGGGAACCTTTTCAAGGTCGGACCGAAAGACCCACGGATGGCCGCGCTCCAGCCGACGCGCGGCGCGGTAGCTTACCGTAACCGAATGCATTCAATTAAGGATAGCGGAGACCGGGAAGGCCTCCGCTATCCCGGCCTGTCAGGCGTCCACCTTGTAGTGTTTCCGCAGCCTGGTGAGCTCTGCCTTTAGTTCCTTCACCACATTCTGGTAGGCATCGTCCCCATAAACGCTGCGCATCTGTTGGGGGTCTCGGGTGAGGTCGTACAGCTCCCACTCCTCGGTCTCATGGAAATGCGCCAGCGTGTACCTGTCGGTGCGGACGCCATCGTGTGGCGCGACGTTGTGGACTCCCTTCTCGAAGTACTGGAAGTAGAAGCTCTTGCGCCAATCGGCTGGCTGCTCGCCGCGTAACAGGGGCAACATGCTGGCTCCCTGCATGTCGCTCGGCTGGGGCTGTCCCGCCACGTCCAGGAAGGTCTGGGCAAGATCAAGGTTCGATACCAAGTTTCGATTCACGCTGCCTCGCTCGATTACGCCGGGCATGCGCATCACGAGGGGCGTACGCAAGCTCTCTTCGTAGATCCAGCGCTTGTCAAACCATCCGTGCTCGCCAAGATAAAAGCCTTGGTCAGAACTGTAAACCACCAGGGTATTTTCGGCGAGGCCGGCGGCATCCAGATAGCTCAAGACCTTGCCTACATTGTCATCGACAGACGAAATGCAGCGCAGATAGTCCTTAATGTAACGCTGATACTTCCAGCGAACGAGATCGCGGCCCTGCGGATTCTTCTTGAACAACTCGGCATTGCGAGGACCGTACGCGGCATCCCACTGGCGCTTCTGTTCCGGGGTCATGCGTGCCCACTCGGCGTTGCCGTCGTTGCCGCCAAAGCTGCGGTCGGACCACTCTGGAACTTTCATATCGTGGTTCCAGCGCATGTGGCGATCGATTTCCATTTCCTGAAGACGTGCCGGCGTCGCGCGGCCCTCGTAGTTGTCAAAGAGCGTTTCTGGTTCTGGCAGGTCCTCACCTTCGTACATCCACATCTTTTCGGGTGCGGGCATCCAGTTCCGGTGCGGTGCCTTTTGCTGACTAAACAGCAGGAATGGTTTGTTCGGATCACGGCCATTCTTCAGCCAGTCCAGGGTTAGGTCGCCGATAATGTCGGTGACGTAGCCTTCGCGGCGGTGGCGTCCGCCCTTGAACAGAAAATCGGGGTTGTAGTAGCTGCCCTGGCCGGGAAGCACCTCCCAATGGTCGAAACCCGTGGGGTCACTTTTCAAGTGCCACTTGCCGATCATGGCAGTCTGGTAGCCGGCTTTCTGCACGAGCTTGGGAAAAGTCTGCTGGTTGCCATCAAAGGTAACGGCATTGTCGATGACCCCGTTCAGATGGCTGTGCTTGCCCGTGAGCACCACCGCGCGGCTCGGGGCGCAGATTGAGTTGGTTACCAGGCACTGATCAAAACGCATGCCTTCATGGGCGATGCGGTCGATGTGAGGGGTTTTGTTCAGCTTGCCTCCGTAGGCACTTACGGCCTGCCAGGCGTGGTCGTCGGAGAACATCATCAGGATGTTCCAGGGTTTGCCGTTGGCTGCGCGTCCAAACTGCGCGGTAAGGGCGGCGGCGGAGAGGCCACCAAGAAAAGTCCTGCGATTCATCGTTTACTCCATCCAGGGGTTTGTTGTGCGCGGGCGCGAGTGATGCTTTACTGTAGCGAGACCGTCCGCTTTGGTTTTAGTGGGGCCGGTGCCGGATACGGAACCGGCCCCAATGGAGAAGCTACCAAATTAGCTTAAGTCCAAACTGCAGGTTGCGCGGGGTGGCCGCTCCTGTGATCTGACCAAACGTGTTTGTACCCACTACCGCTCCAGCCTGGCCAAAGCGCGGGGTGTTGGTGACCTGGAAGGCTTCGAAGCGGAACTGCAAGGTTAGGTCCTCCACAATGCGGAAATCCTTCAGTGCGGAGAAATCCCAGCCAAACTGGTCCCGCTGCCGCAGGATGTTCCTTCCCGCCGTACCGAGGGTGTTGGCGGCATTCGGTGTGAACATGCCAATATCGAAGTCGCGCTGCACCGTACGAGTCCCCCCATAGGGGTTTCCCGAAATGTTCGGCCGGTTGACGACAGCCAAGCTGCCCGTATTGGCCGGATTGCCCTGTGTAGTGGCATTGTAGGGGCGCCCGCTTGCCGCAGTCACAATGCTACCCACCGCCCAGCCTCCAAGAACCGCATCCACAACGCCGGGCATGGATGCCCCTACCCGCCGGCCTCGGCCAAACGGAAGCTCATACAAGCCGCTTACCACCAGACGGTGCGGAACATCCTGGTTGTCGAGCGCGCGCTCGGCGCGCAGGTTACGCAGGTCCTGATGGCCGCATCCTGTGGTGTTCCCTTGCGCCGCACCAGCACATGTATCGCCGATGGTCTTGGAGAACGAATACGAAGTGAGCAGGGTGAAACCCTGGGAAAAGCGCTTTTCGAGCTTCGTTATCATCCCGTGATAGATGGAATTGCCGTTGTGGTGGTATCCGTAGATGCCTGCCAACGGGGAAGTCACCACGCCGGTCCCAGGAATCTCCATCCGGTTCAACGGCCGCTTTGCGTTGATGTTGCCCGGACCCGGTGGGGAGAAGTTGTCATCGTACCGATTCACGAGATGGGTACCCTTCGTCCCCGAGTAGCCGATCTCAAACAGCCAGTCGCGTGCCAACTCCTGTTGGATGTTAAAGTTCCATTGCTGTGAATAGCTCTGGTTCGGCCGTCGCTCGTAGGACACGAAGGTGAGTCCCGTCGCCCGCTGGATGTTGAGGGCGCCTTCCGGAGGCCCATCCTTGAGGAGCACCGCCGGAACCGTGGCACTGGATGCCAGATTCACGGCGAATGCATTCGGAGGATTTCCCAAGAGGAATTCGCTGTCTCCAAGTGGCTCGAAGAGCATGAAGAAGACGCCATAGCCTGACCGCAACACCGTTTTCTGGCCTAGCTTGTATGCGAAGCCCACACGAGGCATGAAGTTGTTGCGGTCAATGGCGATCATTGCCCGGTTGTAGGTATCGCTTCCCTCTGAGCCGGCGTAGATCAGGCGGGGGTTTGCCGGATCCGTCCAGTTATCGAGGATACCCATCCGGTCGCGTTTGTCGATGAAGGGAGTGGTGAGCTCGTAGCGCATCCCCAGGTTCACAGTGAGGTTTGGTGATACCTTCCAGTCGTCCTGGATGAAGGCTGCCGTGTTCCAGGCGCGCAGGTCGACCTGAATGACGGAACTCCAGCTGTAGTTGTTGGCGGTTCCAAGCAGGAAATCCGCAGCTCCGTCGTTGGTGAACTGTCCGTTAAACCCGTAGTTTCCGATCTCGCCGCGGATGTTGTAGATGTTGTTCTGCATGCGCATCAGGTTGGCGCCCATCTTTATGGTGTGCTGTCCCTTAATCCATGTCAGATCACCCACAAGTTGCCGGTTCTGGGAGTCGCGATCCACCGGATTGTTGGCGCCCAGGCCGAGGCTGGTGTAACCCGTTATGTTCATGGCTGACATGCCGCCGGGGATATTTGGGTTTCCTCCCGGAATGCCGTAGGTGAGGTTCAGGAAGTCGCGGCCAGCCTGTGCTGGATTGTCGCGCTTGAACAGTCCGAAGTTCCAAGCGCCCCGTAGCGACATCAGGACTGTGGGCGAAAAAATGTGGTTCCACGTTGCGCTTGTGATCTTGCCCTGGGTGTTGAAGTCGTTATTGGGCGTGAAGGCCGGTGGCGGCAACAGGAGTGCAGCCGGATTCAGCAGGTCCTGTTGGCTGTAGCGATAGCTGATGTTGTCCTTTGAACCGAGATTGACGTCAAACCGGAAACCAAAGAGTTCCACGTCCTGGGGGCGGGGAGCATTGTAGACAAAGTTCGCGGCGACGGATGTTGATTGGGGTGTCGGATAGAGACCCATCAAACGGCTTGCGACCGGGTCAAAGCGGGACTGCGGAATTAGGTTGTTGGCAAAGGGCTGACGGTTTGCGGGATCGATGATGGTTCGGCTGCGCTGTTCGAGCAGATCTCCGAAGTCGCCCTGGCGCATGCGCAGCGTGGGGATCGTGTTGTTGGCGGTATTGCTCTCGCGAACGCGGGTTCCTTCGTAGTTGCCGAACCAGAACACCTTGTTCCGGCCATCGAAGATCTTCGGCACGAAAGCGGGCCCGCCAATCGAGAAGCCAAACTGATTACGTTTGAACGGAGGACGGGGGCGATCCACCGGGTCGAAGTAGTTCTTGGCATCCAGCTTTTCGTTGCGCAGAAAGTGAAATGCGGTGCCGTGCAGATCGTTGGTGCCGGACTTCGTGGTGACATTCACTACGCTGCCCATGGCGCGTCCGAATTCGGCGGAATAGGAGTTGGTTTGGACCTTGAACTCCTGGACGGCGTCAACGGATGGCTTCACCATCTCGGACTGGCGCTGGGCACCGGCCAACTCAACGGCGTTATTGTCGACGCCGTCGAGCATGAAATTGTTCTGTGTGACGCGCATGCCGCCGGAGCTAAATCCCGCATAGCGTGCATCTGGAAGCGGTTGGACCGTCCCAGCAGAAAGCAGCGCCAACTGGTTGTAGTCGCGCCCATTGAGGGGCATGTCGACAATGCGCCGGTTCTCAATTACCTGGCCTTGGCTCGCCTCCACGGTGTTGAGTTGGAGCGCGTCGGCACTCACCTCAATCTGCTCGGAGACGGAACCGAGTTCCAGTGCAAAGTCGATGGTGGCGCGCTGGTCCACGTTTAGAATGATGCCGGTTCGGTTGACCGGGCGGAACCCTGGTTGCTCCACCGTGATGCGATACTCGCCAGGCGACAACAGCGGCACCGTGTAGTAGCCAATCTCGTTTGCGTTGACCACTCGCGCAGCCGCGGTAGCCACATTGGTGACTGTGATTTGCGTTCCGGGCACGACAGCGCCCGTGGAATCAGTGATGCGGCCTGTGACAGTAGCCGTCTGTGCCTGACCGAGCGTGGCAAAGATAATAAGGCACAAAACGGACAGAAGCCAGTGCCCTAAACGACCGGACATAGGAAACCTCCAAAGACCCCTGAATCAAAAAGGGGTTGCAACTACTCCACGAATGACATACAAAAGGACCATAAGTTCAGTGAATTCCCCGTGAAAGTTCTGTGAAACGGCGGGGCCTGGGTGAAAGAGGGATTTAAGGCACTTTATGAATGAACGAGTTAGCACTGAGCATCGTGCTTTGCTCGCCCGCATCCTGGGTAGCGAGTGGTTTCACAAATCAGCCCGTTCCAGGCAACTGCTGGAGTATCTCGCCGACCATCATTTTGCCGGCCGCGGCGACGCCATTCATGAGGCCCGGATCGGTTCGGAGTTGTTTGAACGTGGTGCGGACTTTGACCCGTCGATGGATAGCATCGTCCGCGCCTCCATGCGGCAACTACGCCAGCGACTGGCGGAGTACTATGCGGCTGAGGGGGCGAACGAGTCTTGGGAGCTGCAGGTGCCGAAGGGCGACTATCGGCTTCATTTTCACCTCCGCGGCCCGGACGCGGCGGTAGTAAGTGGTCCCAAGGAATCCCTTGCGGCGACCTCGGTTGCTCCGCCACCTGCAGTGCCCGCGCCCACCCGCTGGGAGACGTGGCAGCCTCTCAGGACCGCTGCTTTGCGCTACGGTACGTTCGCGATGATTGTGGGGGCGTTCTTCCTGGGAAGCTGGTGGCAGGGGCAGAAACCAGCACCGGATGCAATTGTGATCGCGTCAGCGGCCGAACCCCAGCACACCATTCTTGAGCAATTTCTGGACGATACCCAGGGCTCGGTGTTTTTTGTTCCTTCCGATTCCGTCGTGAACCTGATGAATAGCTTCACCGGCGAAACTGTTGCCTTTGATGACTACCGCTCCCGGAGGGCATTCGCGTTGGACCACCCGCTGGCACGACGCGACCTGCAACATTGGGAAACCATAGTCTCGCGCGAACTGCTGAACATCGGCGACGCTTCCCTTACTCTGCGAGCGGCCCGCGAGTATCCATTGCACGCGCAGCGCATGAGCTTTCGGCAGAGCCGCGACTTGCAGGCGCGGGACCTTCGGAATGGCAACTATGTGTTTCTTGGGTCAGTGAATGCCAACCCATGGGTAACGATCTTTGAGGCAAGCCTGAACTTTCAGTTTCGCAAGTTGAAGGAAGGCGCACCCAACCGGTGGCTAAATGTTGCGCCGCGCGAGGGCGAGTGGCAATGGTATCCACCCATCGAAGATGAGGATGAGCAGAACTCTGGCCGCTCTTACGCCCTTGTAGCCGCACCAGATAACCTCTCACGCACCGGAAGAGTGATGCTGGTAGGAGGGATCAGCCAGCCCGATACCGAGGCGGCTGGCGAATTTGTGCTTGCACCCGGCTCAGCGCATACGCTGGCCGCGGCACTGGGAGTCACAGACCTCAAAGAGGTGGCTGGATTTGAAGTGATGCTACGCACGGAGCAGACGGGAACCACGTGGCGGGTGTCAGAAGTGGTGGCCCACCGCATTCACCGCACTCACATTTCTTACGCCGCTGAACGAAGTACGGTGCCAACGACAGCGCGCTGATCGCGCCCTTGCGATGGGAAGCCCTGTTAGTCGGCGGCGGCCCGTCCCCAATTGGTGGCGACGCAGTATTCCACGATTTGCTGAAAATAGGACTCCAAGCTTGGGAACGGCACTCGCCCGGCAAGTAATCGTTCCGTGTCTGCGTTATCGAACTGTTGTTGCAGGGATAGGTGCGGCAGAAAGGTGAGCAGCGCCCCCAGCCAGTCATTGAAACTGGCAGGCAGGCGGTGGCTTAGCTTGTCCACGACTCTCTCGAACTCAGAGTAGGGCACCATACGCGGACGTCGCCGCAATCGTAAGTGCACGTGATGACGCTCAAAGACGTCGTAGGTGCGGCTCAGCAACTCGCCAACCGTCCAGGAGCGCTCGGGTCCAGCGCACAACTGGAAGACTCTCCCTGGAGCAAAACACTCGTCGAAGAGCAGATGCAGCGCGGCGATGGTCCAGTCCGACGACACCAGATCGATGCGGGCCTCGGGGTCCGCGGGAATGGCGGGCAGGGGATTCCACGGGATGGCCTTAATGGACTGGTGGAAATAGTTGAACTGGTGAACGGAACCATGCCGGGAATCGCCAATGATGGAACTAAGCCGAGCAATCGCCACTGGCATCCGTGCCATTGAGGCCAGCACCAGTTGTTCCGCCTCAAACTTCGTCTGCTGGTAAGTATTCACAAAGCCGGCGATGGAGCACGATGGCCCTTCCGCTACCAATCCAGTACGCTTTCCAGCAACGTAGATGGTGCTGACGTGCAGAAAGCGCTCCAGGCGGTGACACAACCCGGCAAATTCCAGCATTCGCCGGGTGCCCTCCACGTTCGTAGCGCGGGATTCTTCGAGGCTGATGCGAAAGCGGATGTCCGCCGCGGAGTGAATAACCTGGGTGACCTGCCTGGAGAGGATGCTAAGCTCCGCCTGACCAAGCCCCAGGCCTGGCTTGGTGACATCGGCTTCCAAGACGATGCACCCAGGGAAATGAAACGCAGAGGGACGGCGCACCAGCAGAACAAGGTCGCGCTCAGGATTGCCTGCGCGCAGGAGCGGGATAAGTCCGCCGCCCACCAGCCCTGTGGCCCCCGTCATCAACAGAGCGCCTGGGCGAAGGCTTGCCAACCCCCGTGGCGCAGTAGCTGGGAATGGGCGCTGCATCATCGTGGGTTTCCCCCAGCTTTCCGCGGAGAAACTGCGTTCGAGAGCGAAGTTCCGGCAGAGTCGCATTCAGGCGAGATTGGCCTGTGGTGGATACCAACTGTCCTGCCCAGCGTGCCACCTGCGGTATGCTGCCGATTTATCATTTCCTTCGAGTGCAACCCTTTCGCCACTGATACTACGGGTACGATTCCTCTACACTGAATGTTGTTGCCTGCGCGGGTTCACCCATGGACAAAATTTCGGTAACCGCTGCTGACCTTCAGGACGCCGAACTGCCTGCAGGCAGTGAGACGCAGAGTAGTGCGCTTGCGTCTCCAAGCCAACGCAGACCACCGGTAATTCCAATCGCGGTTCGCCTTGCAACCGTTCCCTTGGTCTTGGCGCTTCCCCTGCTCTGTCTGGTGGCAGTGGCTGCTCGGATTGTGGTGCGGTCGAAGCTGCCACGAGTCCAACTTGCGTGGGCGCATTGGACGAATTCTCTACTGATAGCTAGCGGTCTGCTGACGACACTATTGTTTAGCATGGCATATTTTGTCGGGCCCCGGCCCACGTGGCAAGCCCCGCCCATGCCTGTAATGGAATACCGGGGCGGCTACCCTCTGCTGCCGGCTTCAAGCGTGCTAAGCGCGTCGCGCCTTGCCAGGGAGACTGAGGGCTTGGTGTTTGTGATCAGCCCCGAATTTGCCAGCCAGCGTCCCCCGAAGACCTATGAGGAGTCCGGTGCCGTGGGTGCGGGCGTGTTGCTGGCCGCAGACCGCGACGGATTCCTGATTGCTACCAACCGGCACGTGGTGGATGCCGAAAGCCTGCTAATGCCGCGGCGCGCGGCAGATTCGGTGCTCCTCTTCCGCAAAGACGGTGGCAGCAGCCGCGGAGAGGTGATTGCCCGCCATCAGGAACTCGACCTGGCAATCGTGTGGACGCCTCGTGCCGGTGAAGGCCCTACATTCCGCCAGCCTGTCGCTGATTTCGCTCACTCTGAGACGGGCCAGAACGTGTTTGTGATAGGGCACCCGCAGCGGCTGTTCTTTTCGCTCTCCACTGGCATCGTGATGCGCACCCACGAGCAGAATCTACTGCAGATTTCTGCGCCGGTGAGCCCGGGAAACAGTGGCGGACCGGTATACGACGAGCTTGGCCGTCTGCTGGCGGTGGTGAGCTTCAAGGTGGACCGGCGCTTCAACCCGAATGCCGAGAATCTGAACTTCGCTGTCCGCGCGGATGCGCTGCTCAACCGGAGCGGTTGGAACTTTCAGGGCGATGGAGAAAGAATACTCGAGCGCTTCTGGGACAATAACCTCGTGCAGCATTCAGCGCCACACGCCATGGATGGGCCAACGCCCGCGAATGCTGACCTTCGCTAGCCAGAGGACGACTCATGCCCGCCATTAACGTTACTGTCTTCGACTCCACAGAGAACAAGAGAGTGCCGGTGGAGTTGCCGGACGATGCCCCGGCCGGCAAAATCATCGCCGTGCTGATTGAGAAACTGCAATTGCCGCGCAGCGGACCCGACGGTGCGCCACTCAGCTACAAGTTCCATCACAAGAACACGGGCCGCCAGTTGCTCGACACCCAAACGCTGGCCGAGGCTGGGGTGAACGAAGGCGACATCCTGCGGATGCAGCCGGAGATCACGGCGGGATAGAGGAGACCGGTTCCCGGGACATGAGCGCACAGCCAACAGTGCGAGTGGATACGGCGGAGCTTCAGGACGATCGCTTCAGCCGCCTGCGCTTGTTGCCGTGGTGGCGGCAAGACGTGATTGAGGCGGCACGCGTGCTTGTAGTAGGCGCGGGCGCCTTGGGCAACGAGATTCTCAAGAACCTCGCCCTGCTGGGCTTTCGCGACGTTCTGGTGGTGGACCTCGATTGCATCGAGGCCTCGAACCTCAGCCGAGGGGTACTATTCCGGCAGGAGGATGTAGGCCAGGCCAAAGCGAACGTGGCCGCGCGTGCCGTGCGTGCCCTCTACCCGAATTGCCGCATTCAGGGGATGCATGCCAATGTGCTGCAGGATATTGGCTTGGGAGTGTTTGATTGGGCGGATGTGATTATAGGAGGGCTCGACAATCGCGAGGCTCGACTCTTCCTGAACCGCGCTGCCTGGAAGCTGGGCAAGCCGTGGATCGATGGCGCCATCGAGGGCCTCAACGGCGTGGCCAGAGTGTTTGAAGCTGGCAAGCCGGCTTGCTATGAATGCACGCTGGGCGAGGTGGATTGGGCGATTTTGAACCGACGGATGTCGTGCAACCTGCTGACCTCCGCCGACGAGGAAGCAGGCAAGGTGGCCACCACCCCCCACCAGTTCCGCGGTGATCGCTTGCTGCGCAGGTGCAGGAAGCGCTGAAGTTGCTGCACGGCCTGCCGAGCCTGAGCAGCAAGGGATTTGTGTTTGAAGGACTGCACCACAGCAGCTACGTGACCGAATACACGCCGGACCCGGATTGTCTGAGCCACTACACGTTCGGCCAGGTTGTACGCCTGGCGGAGCGCTCCAGCGAGATAACCCTGGAGGAATTGCGGGCCAGAGCATGCGCTGATCTGCATGCGGATCATGCGGTGCTGGAGTTTAGCCGCGACGTGGTTTGGAAGCTGGTGAACCCGGCAACCGGTGTAGCGCAGGAATGCTTCCTCCCTCTTGGACGACTGTCCATGGAAGACGGCAAGGACCCCGCCGATGGGACGATGCGAGAGGTAGTGCTGTGCCATGGCTACCATGGGGATGCCGAGTTGGGCGGCCGGCGCCTGGATGAATTGGGCCTTCCATTGTTCGATGTGGTCGTCGCGCGGGCAGGTGAACGGGAGATCGCTTACCTGATGGCGGGCGATGCGGGCACGGTGCTGGGAGATCTGTCGAAGGAGGCCCTGTGAAGAGGAAGACGGAATCGTCCCCAAAGAGGCAGATCCATGAAACACCGCCACCCCAGCTACCGGATCCGGAGCGCTTTGACGCCCTGCCCCCGGAGGCGATGCAGGCAAGTTGCCAGGTGACGGTGTCGGCATCGGTGGTGCAGGCGATCCACCGCCACGCCAGGGCGAGCATGGACGCCGAGGTGTGCGGAGTTCTGATTGGGGAAGAGCGACCGGAGGGTACTCTGGTTGAGGCTGCGATCGCGGGGGAGAACGCAGCGCAGGGAGGAGCCCACGTTACATTCACTCAGGATACCTGGGAGCACATTTATTCAGTGAAAGACCGCGAGTACCCCGACAAACGGATCGTGGGTTGGTATCACTCCCACCCTGGCTTTGGAATATTTCTTTCGCGGCATGACGCCTTCATCCACGAGAACTTCTTCTCGGCGGCCTTCCAGGTTGCTTGGGTCTTTGACCCCCATTCGGAGGAAGAGGGCTGTTTCGGTTGGGTGGACGGTGAATTGCGCCGGCTTAGCGCCATACGCGTGATTGATACCAAGCACGCGACGGAGGCCCTATTGCAGGATGAGCCTGAGCATACGGTTGCCCCCGAGGACGCGGGCCAGGAGGATAAACCGGAGGTAACTGCTCACCGGTCAAACCGTTCTCGCCTGAGGAAAAGGCTGGTGTTGTTGTTCAGTATGGCCCTCGTATTCGTAGCGGGTGTAGCCGCCGGACTGATGCTGCTACCACGGACCTTGGTGATGTACTCATTTCCCGACGGACGGCTGCTGAGCGAGGCGGAGACGCGCGTGGCTGTAGAACGGGCGCTGCAACTGCAGCGGGAAATGCGCGAGCGCGGGCTGCAATCGGGCGCGGAGACTGGAGGCGCCGCGGCTCAGAAGGAAGCTACGGCAGAGGGCTCCCAGAGAGAAGGTGGCCATGAGTGAGCAGCCGGAGCCATTACGGATTACGAACGCTGACTTGGCGCGTTTGGAGGAAGCGGCCAACGATACCCGGAATGCCGTGGAGCAACCCGCTGACCGGGCTGGTGCCGAAGGTTCCGGGAAGCGCTATGGAAACATTCGCGATGCGGCTGTACCAGAGCAAGCGGGACCTATTCCACGTGGCAGCATCCTGCTGAAGAGCTGGTTCTACCTGGGGCTTGCAGGCTTCGTGGGTGCGCTGGTTGGCTGGGCGTTGATTGAGCCGGTGTATGTGGACGGCCCGGAAAAAGGTTCCTGGGGATGGCTGGGCTCGTTGATGATTCCTTCGGTGGTGGCGTTTTGTTGTTTGGGCTGCGCGATCGCCGAAAGCGTCGTGGAGCGATCGTGGCGCAGGGCTCTCATCCGCGGGAGCCTGGCCTTTGCGTTGGGAATTCCTCTCGGCTTCGTGTTCAGCTTTGTGGCCTCCATCCTGTATAACTTGCTACTTGGGATTGCCTCAATGGGCGGGGAGATCAGCCCGGAGATGCCGTCCTGGTGGGCCAGCCGGTCACTTGCCTGGGCACTGTTTGGGGTGAGTGCGGGCCTGGTTTACGGTGTCGCCGGGCTGAGCGCGCGCAAGCTTCTGTATGGCGTGCTGGGCGGTATGCTGGGCGCGGGAATCGGGGGAATACTGTTTGACCCAATCGCCAACCAGCTCGACAGTGGCGACCTGAGTCGCGCTGTGGGCTTCGCGGTGTTCGGCCTGTGCACAGGCATGGCCATGGGCCTGGTGGAAAGCGCCTTGAAGGAACGCTGGCTATATGTGTCCTCCGGGCCTCTTGCAGGCAAGCAATTCATTCTCTACAAACCGGTTTCCACCATTGGGCGCAGCCAGGTTTGCGATATATATCTCTTTAAGGATCCTTCCATCCAGGACGTGCATGCCTCGCTTGAGCGGCGCGGGCCTGGGCTGTGGCTTATCCCACGCGGGCCAGTGTACATGGGCACAAGCCCCACGCGACCGCGATTGTTGCGACATCGCGACCAGCTGCAAATTGGCCGCTACACGTTTCTTTACCAGGAACGCCATCCGCGATGAGCCTCCCGGTATGCCCCTATTGCCGTGCACCCATCGATGAGACGCACGAGCAAGTAACAGTCTGCCCGGTCTGCGCGACCCCCCACCATCGCGATTGTTGGGAAGAGAACGGTGGCTGCACCGTTTTTGGCTGCGACGCGGCGCCGGTAGAAGAGGCAATGGTACAGGTGAGTGCCGATGACCTGCGATTCGGGCCATCCGCTACGCCAGTCACTCAGCATCCAGCGCCAGGATGGCAGCAGGGCAGTGGTCTCACGGATTCGGATACGACGGGTGTACCGCCGCCTCCCCCAGCTCCGGGGAGCGGTGTCCCGCTGCCAATTAGTACTTTTGCGCCCCTGGTTATTGATCCCGCCTCGGTTCACTTTACGCATCCAGAGTTGCAGCCACAGCCCGCCCTGGACAGGAAGAGCTATGTTTGGCTGGCGGTGTGTTGTGGGTTCGTTGGCGCCCACAACCTATATGCAAATCGAACGAGTGCTGGTATTATTCAACTCTGTATGAGTCTGCTGAGCTGTTTCGTACTTGCCCCGGTTGTGTGGATCTGGGCGCTGGTGGAAGCGGCAACCGTGGACTACGACGGAGATGGCTTCCCGATGGGATAGCGCCGACACAGGAGACAGACGGCTCTCAATAAGGTAAGGGGGAACAGCGGCAATGATGTACATGATCAAGCGGGGCGACCAGGAGTTCGGACCCTATTCCGGGAACGACATTCAGCAGTACTTGACGTCCGGCAATATCGTGGAATCGGACATGGTGAGGGCGGAGGGCAGCGATCGCTGGCTTACCGTAAAGGATATCTTGTCCAAGAAGGGGCAAGCTGCGGGCGGCCCGGCGGCGCCCACTCCCGCCCCGCAGCCGAGCTATAGCCCCGCTCCGACACCCCAGCCGATGGCGGATCCTTTCTTTGATCCAGCACCGATGCCGCAGCAGGCCCCCGACTATGGATCTCCCGAACCAGCCTGGGGAGCCCCCGCCCCCAGCTATGGCGCCGCGCCAGATGCTGGCATGGCTGCCATGGGAGGTGGCTTTGGTGCAGTTGCCGGAAACGCCGGTGCATCCAGTGCCCCCGCGGGTGCGATGAAGAACGGCGCGCCGCTGCCACCGGGCATGAACTGGGTGGTGGTGCTTGTGATCAGCATGGTGTGCGGAATTTTTGGCCTGGTTTGGTTCATCATGCAAATCTTGTGGGTGAAGAAGCTGGATCCACAGAACAGGACCCTGCCAAAAATCCTCACCGGCTTTGGGATCCTGATTGCGAGCTACGTGATCTCAATTCCTCTGGCGATTCTCCTCAGCGACTCCGCGATTGGAGCGATGCTTTCCGGATTGATTTCTCTGGCCGGATTTGGAGGATATTTGTTCTTCTTCATCACGGGGATTCTCGATCTCAAGAAATCGCTGGAAGGTTACTTCAACGCGGTGGAGCCCATCAATCTGAAACTCAATCCGATTCTGATGATCTTCTTCGCGATTTTCTATATGCAGTACCATTTCAACCGCATCACGACGTGGAAGACAACGGGTACTCTGCCCCAATAGTTGGAGTGTGGACGGCCTCTAGCGACCATCCCTCTCAATATGAATTACTTTCTGCGCCGCGGGAACGAAGAGTATGGCCCCTATACTCTTGCTGACCTGCGGCGCTTCGCGTTTACCGGCAACGCTGCGCCCAGCGACGAGGTGAGGCCGGAAACGGACACCGTGTGGCAACCTGCCCGTCTGGTGCTGGGAAGTGATGCGTGGCCTGCCGCCACATTACCAGCCCCTGCGCCGGCAGTCCCGCAAGCTCTGCCACAGGGTGCGTATTTGCCTGCATACCAGGTTCCCGTGATGGCAAATGGCGCTCCGCTTCCGATCGATTTCCACTGGGCACTGCTGTTGGTGCTTACTCTCCTAACCTGCGGAATGGCGGGGTATGTGTGGCTGTTAGTGCAGGCTTGGTGGGTGCGCAAGTTGGATCCTCGCAGCAACGCCATCTGGGTGTTGGTCGCTTATGTCGCAATCGGTTATGCGGCGATTATTCCTAACTTTGCGATGTCTTTCACCACCGGCGATTCCGCGGATGCCTTTACCATTGCGCTGTTCGCTCTTGTGATGGTGATGAGCCTGGGCTCTTTGGTGCTCTACCTGGTGGGCGTGTTCTCCATGCGCAGGTCGATGAATGAGTACTTTCAGCGTGTTGAGAATATCGGGCTGCATCTTGGGCCGATCATGACTTTCTTCTTCGCTGTTTACTATTTTCAGTACCACATGAGCCGCATCGCCCGGTGGAAGAGGACGGGCGTCCTGCTTTAGCACGGCAACGGCGACGGACTGCGGTGATTCAGCGATGTTGGCAGGCTTCCCCTGGCACAAGTACTCTGAAACTATGGCGGGACTGCCAATTCGGAGCAACGCGCTCGCGGGGACACCGGCACGCAGCGCGAGTTCGCTCACCGGGGGTTACCGTCGCCTCGCAGTCATGATCGCTGGGATCTCCGGCGCGCTGGGCCTGCTTTACTGGTTTCCGCCCGCGACGTCCTGGTTCTATCCCCCGTGTATGATTCGTGCAGCTAGCGGCCTCTACTGCCCAGGATGTGGCGCCACCCGTGCCTTGCACTCCCTGCTTCATGGCGACCTGCAACTGGCGGCGCAGCATAACTTGCTACTGATCGCGCTCTTGCCTGCGCTAACGACATTCGTACTCGTACAAGCTGTGTCGCTGGCGCGCGAGGGTCGGTGGAAGAATGTTCGTATCCCAGGGTTCTTGCCGGCGCTGTTGCTCGTCGTGATGTTGGTGTTTGCCTTTGTGCGGAACCTTCCCTTCGATTGGGCGCGGGTGCTGGCTCCCTAAGTTTCGACGGTCAACTGTTATGAGTTCTCCTCGCATTCGTCGCCTTACTCTGGATTACGAAATCCTTAACCGGCGCTTTGCCGGCTGGCCCCTCATCCAGATCGCAACGAATGGCATGCAACCACCGGAGCACTACCGGCTCACGTACACCGTGAAGGGCCTGCATGTGGCGCCAGGCGGAGACATCCTTGAGCGAAGTGAGCACATCGTGGACATCAACCTTTCGCTGGGCTATCCGCGGCGCGCCCCGCAGTGCAAGATTCTCACACCCATTTTTCACCCCAACTTCGATCAAAGCACTGTGTGCATCGGCGACTTTTGGGCGGCTTCGGAAGGCCTTGATGACCTGGTAATCCGTATCGGGCGGATGATTGCGTACCAGGAATACAACGTTAAGAGTCCGCTCAATGGATTGGCTGCTCGTTGGGCTGCGGATAACCCGCACCTGCTGCCAGTGGATGGCCGGGAGATTGCCCCTCGATCCTGATCCGTCCGCAAGGTGGCTTGGATGAGGCACGCACCCTGCCTCGGTTTGCCAAAAGATTCTTGCTCACCTTAAGCCCTAACAAATCTCCTTCTCGCTAACCATTGTTCCGGCATTATTTGCGACGAGGAGTACACATGCCCATCAATCAATCCATTTCAATCACCCAATCGGTAGGCCATCTGGGAAAGAACCAGCCTCAGGATGTCAAGAATATCCAGCAGCGGCTAAACGACCTGATGCCTGCCACTCGGAAGAAGCTGACCGTTGATGGCAAGTGCGGGCCGCTCACTGTCAGTTGTATCCGAGAGTTTCAGAAGGAAGTCCGCAAGACTCCGAGTCCCGATGGCCGCGTTGATCCGGCCAAGGGCACGATCGCTGCCTTGAATGATCCAGACTCGGCATCCAAGTGGGCCAAGATGAGTATTGGCGCTCCCGCTGGGCCCAGCGGGCCGGCTGGCAGTATTCCGCACGAAGAAGTAATGCGGGCCAAGTTCCGGGAAGCTGGGCGCGAGCCGGAGTTCGACTTGTTCCGTCGCGCATTTGTGGATGGCTCTATCCCGGCGATGAAAAACTTCCTTGGAGCGATTGGCCGGGCGGAGGATGCCACAAAGCTCGCTTCCGCATTTCTGGCGCTGCGCCGCTTTGGGCTTACCTTTGAGGAATGCCGCGAGGTGATGCGCGCGGTTACCGGAATGCGCAAGGCCAAGGCCGCCATCGAACTTTTCGACGACCTGGCCAAACCCACCGGTAAGTTCACCAGGTTCCTGGGCTTCACGGGCAAGGTTGCCGGTCGCGCCGGCCTGCTGGTTGCGATGATTGAGATCGCCGACAAAATGGCCGATGGGGACTATCTTTACGGAGCCACCGAAGCGTACAAGATCGTCATGGGCAAAGCAGTGCCTTGGGCCGCCATGATCGAGGGTCTGCAGAGCTTGTTGGAGGGCATCGCGCCGGATTCCTGGAAAGCCAAGGGGGTATTCAAGGTGATGCGGGCCTGTGACCCCATCGGCTTGGGCGCCACGGCTGTCGATGCGGTCACAACGCTCGCTCTGGGCGCCATCGACATTGTGGTGAAGGGCAAGATGGACGTGGATGCCATGATGCCTCGCCTGGAGCGACTGGTAAGCCGAATGAAGCAGGGGCCCACGAAGGTATTTGCCGAAATGGGCGAGGATCTCGGGGATGCGATGTACGAGATCTCGCAATGGAAGCGCGATGACTTCAGCTACGCCATCAGCGTGTTTCCCAAGTGGATCGCCAGCGCGTTTTAGCAGAAACGAGGATTCCCGAGCTATTGCACGCGGCTGGCTGCCAAGGGCTTGTCGCGCCGGTAAACGCGAGCGCCTCCCAGGTAGGTCTCGAGGACCTGCGTCTGTGGCAGGTCATCAATGGGGCACTCCAGAAGGTCACGGTCGACGACGATGAGATCAGCCAGTTTCCCTGGCTCAATGCTGCCACGCTCGTCCTCGGAAAACGTAAGATACGCATTATTGATGGTGTAGAGCCGGATAGCTTCCTCACGCGTGATGGCCTGTTCCGGATGGAAGGGTGTATCCATCCAGCGGGGGGTACGGGCGATGGCCGTCCACATTCCCAGGAAGGGATTGTACTGGTTCACTGAGCGGAAGCTGCCAATCCGCTGCATGTGGTCGCTGCCGCCGCCCACCATCACCTTGCGGTCAAAGAGGACCCGGAAGGGTTGGAACCAAGCGGTGCGTTCCTGGCCAAAGTGCTTCATCAGCGTGGCACCATCCAGCTGGAGCCAGTTGGGCTGCATGTTGGCTACCACGCCGTATTCGGCCATATTCTGGATGATGTCGTCGCCCATGAAATTCGCATGGCTCAGCGAGGGGCGCGCGGCCCGGATATCGACACCCTGCTTGGCCAGTGAAACTGCTGCATTCACGAATGTCTCCACGGCGCCGTCCCCTACGGCGTGGGCGGTGAGTTGCAGCTCGTTTTCTGCGGCCGCGCGCATGATGCGCTCCAGTTTTTCGGGTTCGATGTAGCGCATGCCTTTGTAGGCGGGGTCAGTGATGGAATAAATCGGACTCACTCCCCAAGGTGCGCGCATATAGGCGCTGCCGGTTAGCATTCCTCCATCCAGAAACACCTTGATGCCCCGAAGCCAGAGCATCGAGTCCTTTTCGTGGAGGGGGTCGATTGCCGCGGCGCGAAACGTGGCTTCGATGTCCTCAATGGGGTCAAGTCCACTTACGGCCAGGTAGCTGAAGACCCGCACTTGAAGATCGCCTGCTTCCTTCATGCGCTTAAGCAGGTCGAGCTGCAGGCGGTCTGTGTTGCCCTCACCCACACCCGTAATGCCCACTGAGTTGTAGTCAGCGAACAGCAGCTTCAGGCGCTCGATCCGGTCAGCATCGGTGGCTTCGCGCTCGCTCGACACCATGCGGATGAAGCGCGCACACTGGCGCAGGATGCCAGTGGGGTTCCCTTGTGGATCCTTCTCCACGCGGCAAGGCTCGCCGGCAGGCGCCTGGAAGTTCCGGTCGACGCCACTCAACTTCAGGGCAAGCGTGCTCAGCGACGCATCGGGGCCAGTGCGGAAAACCACGGGGTTGCGCGGCGCGGCAGCGTCCAGCTCTGCTCTGGTGGGGTAGCGTTGGTCCTTGAGGCGGGTGATGAACACCTGCGAAACGTAAACCCATTTGTCGGGACCAAGTTGCTCGGCACGGCGCTTCACATAGGCCAGGACGTCGGCGATGGTGCCCATCTCCGGCACCTCGTGGTCGAACTCATACATGGCGCTTCCGAGGGCGTGCACGTGAGAATCGATAAGGCCGGGTAGCAGCATGCGCCCCTGCAGATCGATGCGTTCCGTGGAGTCTCCGGCCGTGGCAAGCACCTCGTCGTTGGTACCCACCGCGACGATACGGTCTCCTCGGGTAGCCACTGCCTGGGCGATTCCGAACTGCCCGTCCACTGTAACTACTTTGCCGTTGAAGAATACGCGGTCCGCTGGCGGCTGTGAGGAACAGGAGACTAGGATTGCCCCAAGAATTGTAACCGCGCAAACGACAAATGCCCGCATAAGATCCGCCTTCCTCTGAAGGGCCAGCTTATCAAAGGGGCTGGTGAATCTGCTGAGTGAATCTAACGCATTGCGGCCACGACAGCGTCGGTAAACTCCGCTGTGCCAGCGGTGCCACCAATGTCACCTGTCAGGTGCTTACCCTCAGCGTAGGTCTTCACAATCGCTCCATGCAGCCGTCTTGCGGCTTCTCGTTCGCCAATGTGATCGAGCAAAAGCACGCAGCATTGGAAAATTGCCGTGGGGTTCGCAATGCCCTTGCCTGCGATATCCGGCGCTGATCCATGTACAGATTCAAAGATTGCGAAGCTCTCGCCCAGATTCGCACCCGGCACAATGCCTAGCCCGCCAACAAGACCGGCGCAAAGGTCAGACACAATATCGCCATACAGATTGGGAAGAATCAGCACATCGAACTGGGCAGGCCGCATCACCATCTGCATGCTGGCGTTGTCGACGATCATTTCCTGATACTCGAGGCCAGGGTACTCCGCGGCCACCTCGCGGCAGCAGGCTAGAAACAGGCCGTCGGCCTGCTTCATGATGTTGGCCTTGTGAATCGCTGTGAGTTTCTTCCGTCCATGCAAGAGGGCGTACTCAAAGGCCTTGCGCGCAATGCGCGTGGAAGCAGTCCGGGTGATGACCTTCAGCCCGGTAACCACCCCCGGCACAATTTCTTGTTCCAGGCCGGAATACAGGTCTTCCGTGTTTTCGCGGAAGATCACGATGTTGATCGGGTCACTCTGGAAACGCGATGGAATCCCGGGGATCTGTACGACCGGGCGAAAATTGGCGAACAAATCAAAGCGTTTGCGCAGTGCCACGTTCACACTCTGGAAACCACCGGCCACAGGGGTTGCAACAGGGCCCTTCAACCCAAGGCGGGTGCGTAGCAGGGAATCCACCACGTGGTCAGGAAGCGTCTTGCCTTGCGCCTGGATGACGCGAGCATTTAACTCGACGGGATCCCACTCAATGGGAACGCCCGTAGCGGCCATTACCTTTACGGCGGCGGCGGTGACTTCCGGGCCAATGCCATCGCCCGCGATGAGAGTAACTGGATAGCGCACGCTCTCATTGTATCCGGATCGCCTGTGCAACTGATTTGGCTGTGCAAAAATAATGACTTATGGCCAAAATCCGGAGAGCCTTGCTGAGCGTCACCAACAAGCAGGGCATCGTGGACTTCGCGCGCGTGCTCGCGGAGTTGGGAATTGAGTTGGTGTCCACGGGCGGCACGGCCAAGCTTCTGCAGGATAGCGGGCTGGCCGTGATTGAAGTTGCTGAGCTCACAGGCTTCCCGGAGATGCTGGACGGCAGGGTAAAAACGCTGCACCCTAAAGTGGCTGGCGGAATTCTGGCCTTGCGCGGGAATCCTGACCATGTGCGCGCCACAGCGGAACACCAGATTCCGCTGATCGATATGGTGGTGGTGAACCTCTATGCCTTCGAAGAGGTGGCAGCCCGCCCCGGCATTCCCACCCACGAACTCATCGAGAATATCGATATCGGTGGGCCCACCATGATTCGCGCAGCCGCCAAGAACTTTCAGGACGTCGCCGTAGTTACCGCAGCGGACGACTATTCCACCCTAGCTGAGGAACTGCGAACGAACGATGGCGTGCTTGCCTATGCCACCCACTGGGAACTCGCCAAGAAGGCCTTCGCACGGACTGCGGCGTATGATGCCGCCATCAGCGCCCGGCTGGCGGCCATCCATGCCGCTGGTGAAGGCGAGCTACGCGACGAGCCGGGTCCGCTGCCAGCCATGTACAACCTCGTTCTGCCTATGAAGCAGTCGTTGCGCTACGGAGAGAACCCTCATCAGACGGCCGCTCTCTATGCGCCACCGAGCAGCGAAGGCATCGCCGGAGCGCGACAGTTGCACGGCAAGGAGCTTTCCTACAACAACCTGGTGGATTTGGACGCCGCCTGGCAGTTGGTGAGCGAGTTTAAGGATCGGCCCACAAGCGTCATCATCAAGCACACCAACCCTTGCGGCTCTGCGCAGGCGAAAACGCTGGCTGAAAGCTACCAGCTTGCCTTTGCCTGCGACCCAGTGTCGGCGTTCGGGGGCGTGCTCGCTTTCAATCGTGAAGTGGACGAGGAAACCGCGCTTGAGATCAGCAAGACCTTTGTGGAAGCGATCGCCGCCCCGGGCTACACCGAGACGGCAGTAGCAGCGCTCTCCGCTAAGAAGAACCTCCGCCTGTTGGTGGTTGCGGCGCAAAATGACCCTTTCACCGCGAAGTCGATTAGCGGAGGCTTCCTTGTGCAGACGAGCGACGCGGAGACCTTCCGGCGAGAGACTGCCCGGGTGGTGACAGAACGCGCCCCCACCGAAGCTGAATGGCTGGCAATCGAATTTGGCTGGAAGCTGGTGAAGCACGTGAAGTCGAACGCGATCGTTTTTGCCAGCGATTCCCAGGGCCTCAGTGTAGGTGCGGGACAGATGAGCCGGGTGGATTCCGTGAAGATCGCCGCGATGAAGGCGGTGCTACCGCTTGAAGGTGCCATTGTGGCCTCCGATGCATTCTTTCCCTTCCCCGATGGACTGGAAGAAGCAGCCAGGCACGGGGCAACGGCGGCCATCCAGCCCGGTGGTTCCGTCAAGGATGAAGAAGTGATCGCCGCTGCGAACCGCCTGGGGATGGCCATGGTGTTCACCGGCATTCGGCATTTCCGTCATTAGCCACCGGCACTCAAGGGTGCTACCCGGGTATGCGTTCGCACTGCACAACTGATGGATATCCGCCCCAGCGACGAGTTCTGGATGCGTGAAGCGCTTCGCCTGGCGGAGCTAGCGTCTGGTGCCGACGAAGTGCCCGTCGGCGCGGTGGTGGTGTTGGACGGAAAGATTGTTGGCCGTGGGCGGAACCAGACCATCAGCACCCTGGACCCAAGCGCCCATGCGGAAATGGTGGCGATTCGCGAGGCCGCAACCCACATCGGTAACTATCGGCTGGGGGGATGCGCTCTCTACGTGACGCTAGAGCCTTGCGTGATGTGCGCAGGGCTGCTGGTGAATGCGCGCATCCGGCGCCTGGTGTTCGGCGCGCGGGATTTGCGCTTTGGTGGCGTTCGAAGTAAGTTTCAACTGGCGGACTCCTCTCTGCTGAACCACCGTGTGGAAGTGGTGGAGGGGGTGCTGGGCGAAGAATGCACGCGATTGCTGCGCGCCTTCTTCGCAGTTCGCCGCGATGGATAAGTAGAGGCCTGCTGCATTGGGCTGGCATGAGGAAAGCGTAGACGCATGAAGAATCCTGAAATCCGGTACCAAGACGCTGGAGTAAATATCGACGAGGCCAATCGCGCGGTACGCCGCATCAAGAAGCTGGCACAGGCCACTTTCAGCGCGGCGGTGAGGACGGAGATCGGCAGCTTCGGCGCGGGTTATCGCTTGGCTGGCATGAAGAAGCCGGTGCTGATTACCTCTGCTGACGGCGTAGGCACCAAGCTGAAGGTGGCGGCCATGGCCAATAGGCACGACACCATTGGCGAGGATCTCGTAAATCACTGCGTGAACGATATAGCAGTGCAAGGCGCGATTCCGCTGTACTTCCTGGATTACTTCGCCACCGGCAAACTGGATGCCGGGGTGACCGTTGACGTGGTTCGCGGCCTGGCACGCGGCTGCAAGCGCAACGGGTGCGCCTTGATTGGCGGCGAAACCGCGGAAATGCCCGGGATGTACCAGGATGGCGAGTATGACATCGCAGGCTTTATCACCGGGGTGGTGGAAGAGCCACGGTTGGTGACTGGCGCCAGCATTCAGCCGGGCGATTTGCTGCTGGGATTGCCCTCCACCGGTTTGCATACCAACGGCTACTCACTGGCGCGCCACATTCTGTTTGAGGTGGCCAAACTGAAAGTCGACAGCCACGTGGACGAACTTGGCTGCACTGTGGGTGAGGAACTGCTGAAGGTGCATCGCAGCTACTTGAACGCTCTGCGCACGCTGCATCGGAAACGTTATTTGAAGGGAGCCGCTCACATCACCGGAGGCGGCATCACTGAGAATCTCCCTCGCATCCTTCCGAAGAATTGCGCCGCGGAGATCAGGGTCTCCAGTTGGAAGCAGCCCGCGATCTTCCCCTTGCTGCAACGGCTGGGGAACATTCCGGAGGCGGATTATCGCCGCACCTTCAACCTTGGCATCGGTATGATTCTCGCAATCGCCCGGAGACACGAATCCATGGCAATGGCGCTGCTTAAGGAAGAGAAACAGAAGGCGATCCTGATTGGCGAAGTGGTGGAAGCAAGCGGAACGGCGCCAAAGACGGTGATCTACCGATGAAGCGCTTAGGGGTGCTTCTGTCTGGGCGCGGGTCCAATTTTGAAGCCATCGCCCGCAATTGTGCTTCGGGTACGCTGCAGGCCGAGATCGGCGTGGTGATTTCCAACCGTGAGGACGCAGTGGGTCTTGAAACGGCTCACCGCATGGGAATTCCCGCTGTGTGCATTCCCGCGCGGGGTGTTGAGCGACAGCAACATGACGCACTGGTGGCCGCGGAACTAGACAGAGCCCAAGTCGATCTCGTGATTCTCGCCGGCTACATGCGTATTCTGAGCGCATCGTTCATTCAGCATTTTCCCAACCGGATTCTGAATATTCACCCTGCACTGCTGCCAGCGTTCCCTGGCCTGGACGCGCAGCATCAGGCTTGGGAATACGGCGTGCGCGTTGCTGGTTGCACGGTGCATTTTGTGGACGAGAAGATGGATTCCGGCCCCATACTGGCCCAGGCAGTGGTGCCCGTCATGGAGAGCGACACGGCTGCCGTTTTGGCTGAACGGATTCTGGCGCAAGAGCACCAGATCTACAGTGAAACCATTGCCAAGGTGCTGGCCGGTGGCTGGCGCATTGAAGGCCGCAGGGTACTCTTCGGAGAGTAGCGTTACAGTGTTCCCCGCGCCCGCGGTTCGCCATGGCAGCATCGGTTGTGATAACTAGAGATGGGCGGTAGATGCGACAGATTCCCCATACCGGGGACTGGTGAACCGCTACTCCCCCCTCTCGCACGCGGAACAGCCTTCCGCGCTAAGGACCCACGATGAATCGCAGACAGTTTCTGACTTCTTCCCTGCTTGGAGTTGCGACAGCCGGTGCACTTGGCGCGCAGACCGCCCGTGCAACTAAGCCGCGCAACGTGATCTTCATCCTCACCGACGACCATCGCTATGACGCTATGGGCTTCCTGAAGGCGCAGCCGTGGCTGGAAACCCCACAGATGGACAGGCTGGCCCGCGAGGGGGCCTATCTCCAGAACGCGTTCGTCACCACGTCGCTGTGCAGCCCGAGTAGAGCTTCGATTCTCACCGGCTACTACGCCCACAAACATCGCATCGACAACCGAGATCCAGCAAGACTACAATTCTTTCCTACCTACCTGCAGAAGGCGGGGTATAAGACCGGGTTCTTTGGAAAGTGGCACATGGGCCACGGGGGCGACGACCCGCAGCCTGGTTTCGACGAATGGGTGAGTTTCATTGGCCAGGGTACCTATCTTCCCAGTCCGAACGGCCTCAACGTCAACGGCAAGAAGGTGCCGCAGAAGGGATATATCACCGACGAGATTACAGACTACGGGCTGGATTGGCTCAACGCCCAGCCAAAGGATCAGCCCTATTTCCTTTATTTGTCACACAAAGCGGTGCACGCGGACTTCGTGCCGGCCGAGCGACATAAGGGCCGCTACAAGAACGAGAAATTCGTCTTCCCGCCAACCATGGAGAAGGAAGGCGAGCTGGCCCAGGGTCGGCCCATGTGGGTGCAGAACCAGAGGAACTCGTGGCATGGCGTGGACTACCCCTACCACACGTCGCTGGATATCGAGGAGTACTTCAAACGCTACGCGGAAGCCTTGCTGGCTGTCGACGAGAGCATTGGACGCGTGCTCGATGCGCTAAAGCAGCGGGGAGAGCTCGATTCTACTCTCGTGATCTATATGGGCGATAACGGCTTTGCGTTCGGCGAACACGGTCTGATTGACAAACGCACCGCCTACGAAGAGTCAATGCGCGTGCCGATGCTCGCACGTTGCCCTGAGCTGTTTTCGGGTGGCCGCACGGTGCAGGAAATGGTTGCCAACATCGACATCATGCCCACCGTGCTTGAAGTGGCGGGCGTTCCCTCACCCCAGGGCCTGAACGGCGCGAGTATGCTGCCTCTGCTTCAGGGCAACCGCCCCGCGAACTGGCGTAAAGAACTGCTGTACGAATACTATTGGGAGCGGAACTATCCGCAGACGCCGACGGTCCATGCGCTGCGCGAGGATCGCTATAAGTTCATCCGTACGCAGGGAATCTGGGATATCGAAGAGTTGTACGACCTGCGGGAGGATCCTCTTGAGGGCAAGAACCTCATCTTCAGCGCCCAGCACCAGGACACCATCACTCGGATGCGCGCGAAGCTCTTCGACATCCTTGAAGAAACAGATGGCATGAACATTCCCATTCAGCGCGATGGCGGCGGACAGGGAAACAAGCGGCATCCCAATCGTGGTGACTCAGCGCCGTACCCGCCGGAACTCATTGGAAAGCCCTAAGTACGGCGGACCCGGAATGCCGAAGGAGTCCGCCCTCGGCGGCGGACTCCTTCGGTAGGGTCGGTGTGATTGTGTGCGGAAACGTTCTGAATTAGAACGTCCTTGCGACCACAAGAGGCCGGATGACATCCAAGCTCTCATGATGTGGCCTGAAGGAGAAACCGACTGCCGTACTTTGACGGCGCGGGAGTTGTTCTACAAGGCCTATGCCTGCCACATGAGCGGGCGTCTGGACGATGCGGTGATTCTCTACCGACAGTCCATTGAAGCCTTGCCCACAGCAGAAGCGTGTACATTCTTGGGCTGGGTGTATCGCTTCCAGGGCAAACTGGAGGAGGCAATTCAGGAGTGCCGAAATGCCATCCTCATTGATCCAACCCTCGGAAACCCCTACAACGATATCGGTGCTTATCTAATTGAATTGGAAAGGTTTGAAGAAGCGATTCCGTGGCTTGAGAAAGCAACCGCGAGCAGGCGCTACACGAGCTACCACTATCCCTGGTTCAATCTGGGCCGTGCGTATGCCGCACAACGGCGCTGGCAGGAGGCCTGCTGTTGCTTCCAGAAGGCCAACGAGATTGAACCCGGCTACCAGCCCGCGCGCGACGCGGTAGATCAGGTTCAAGCCCTGCTTCGGGACGAACCCGCGAATAGAGTACGATGATAGGTTCTGGGTGTGTTTTCCGGGTTGGTCCGAAGGGCAGTGTGCATAGCGCATCCGTCTGAGCGGCGCCGGCAGCTAGTCAATACCCGCGCGCCACTCGCACTGGCCCGAATTTTGGCGGTTTTTGTACTTGTGAGAAGGGGAAAGGGCCGTTATTGGGCCTGAACCAGGTCTTCATTGGGGAGTGAATGTTATGGCTTATGTGATTGCTGAACCGTGCATTGGCACGAAGGATACGGCATGTGTGGACGCATGTCCCGTCGATTGCATCCATCCGCGCAAGGATGAGGCGACGTTTGAAGAAGAAAAAATGCTCTATATCGACCCGGTTGAGTGCATCGATTGTGGCGCGTGCGTTCCGGTTTGTCCGGTCTCCGCCATCTTCGCACTGGACGATCTGCCAACCCAGTGGGATAGCTTCGCCAAAGAGAACGCTGACTACTTCAATCGATAGCGCGACCGGATTTGGCTAGAGCCGAAGCCTTCATTGTCCCAACGACCGGCGGTAGGGCATTGCCGCAGCCCCAAAGTACCCATTGGACCAGCAACCCATTCCGCTCTCGGTAGTGCTGGTTTCCCCGCGAAACCCACTGAATATCGGTGCGGCAGCGCGAGCCATGAGCAACTTCGGGTTTTGCGACCTCCGCCTGGTGAACGCCTACGATCTTGCGTTTCGGGAGGCAAAGTCTGCAGTCAATGCCTCTGCTGTTCTCCAACAAGCGAATTGCTTCGCCAGCCTGCCGGAAGCGGTACATGACTGTTCGTGGATTTCCGGCGCTTCAGGTTTGGAAGCGCGTGACGTCACCACTCCCGTGCAGCGATTGGAACGTGGCGCGATCGATCTGCTCTCCGCCTCCAAGGGGGGCCGGGTCGCGCTTGTTTTCGGCTCGGAGAAACATGGCCTCTCGCGGGACGATATCAGTCACTGCCACCAGCTGGTGCATATTCCAACACGAGTGGGCCACGACTCCATGAATTTGGGCCAGGCGGTGGCGGTATGCCTCTACGAACTCATCCGGGAACCGGATCACGCGCCAACACCCGGAAAACGCGTGCAACGGGGTGCTCCCGCGGCCACTATCGACCTCCTGCACTCGCGGTGGTTCTCTCTCCTGAAGCGAAGCGGCTACGCCAAGCGAAAGGTTGCTGACTCAACGGAGTTGAAGCTGCGGCAGTTGCTGCGCCGGATGAACCTTAGCACCCGGGATGCCACCCTTGTGTTGGGCATGGTGCGACAAGTGGAACTCGCCATGAGTGACGAGCGAATCCGCGCCAAGTCCGCCATGGAGTGGAGTGTTCCGGGTGCGGATTGAGTAAGCTGAGTACTGGAAATGACCAAGATTACGTTGCGTTTTGAACTGCTGGCGCCACTCGATAAACGGATGATGGCCTGGATCTCGCGTGCCGGGTCCGTTTACGGACTGACGCGGGTGCAGGTAGCACCAAGGTCGAATGATTTGATCGTCGACTTCGATGCCTCCCGCTTAACTGTTCATGAGGTAGAGCATGAGTTCGCCAAGGCGGGAATCCCTGTCCGGCCCTTGCCGTAACGCGTCGAAGCGCACCCGGCGCACAGTCTGCGCCCCCCACCGGCGGTAGAATCGTTGAATTCCGCGCCGCAAGCCGCTACCCCAGGCTTTTCACTAAGCCTGTACCCACTCGCCACCGTAGCTATATCTTCCTTAGAATCTTGCATTTAGGGTAACCTAAAGAAAGATTTCATTGAATCTTAATCCGTTGCGCATCTTGGTGTAACATTGTGCTGTCACCGTAGTGGACGGTCTTGTATAGTCTCTAAACCTTTTCGGGGGAACCAGATGCGAAATAGTCTTTTGGCTTGGATTGCCACTATCTCTTTACTGCTGCCATGCGCAGTGCTTGCGCAATTTGAGACGGCGGCGGTTTTGGGAACCATCACTGACGCCTCGGGCGCGGTGGTTTCATCGGCTAACGTCACGCTCACTGCCGAACGCACTGGCGTGGTGGTTACAACAATGACAAACAATAACGGCGCCTACGAGTTCCTAAACGTGCGCCAGGGTACTTACGTCGTCTCCGCCGAGGTCGCCGGTTTCAAGAGAGCCGTCTCCAGTCCTTTTCAGGTCACCGTCGGCTCGCGCCAGCGCGTTGCGTTGCAGTTGCAGATTGGCGAAGTGAGTGAAGTGGTCACCGTAAGTGAGGCCGCCGCTCTGGTGGAAATGGATACTTCCTCGCGCGGCACGGTCATCGGCAGCCAGCAGGCGCAGGACCTGCCGCTAAACGGACGTGCCTACGCTGACCTCACGTTGCTGACGCCCGGCACCGTTCGCGCCCTACGCGGAACGACGCTGGGAGGCGCCCGCGACGCCAGCTACCATGTAAACGGCCTGCGCAGCTCCTACAACAACTTCGCGCTGGATGGCGTGGAGAACAATGCGTATGGGACGTCAAACCAGGGCTTCTCCAACCAGGTGGTACAGCTTTCGCCAGATGCCGTGGGCGAGTTCCGTGTGATCACCAACAACTTCTCGGCGGAATACGGCCGTGCTGGCGGCGCCGTGATCAACGCTGCCTACCGTAGCGGCACCAACGACTTCCACTTCACCCTATGGCACTTCCTGCGCAATAAGGCCCTGAACGCCACTGGTTTCTTCAAGCCGCAGACTGGAGAGAAACCAGACCTTAAGCAGAACCAGTTTGGTTTGTCCGGTGGCGGCCCGATTGTGAAGAACCGCCTCTTCTTCTTCGCAGACTACGAAGGCTTGCGGCAAACGCAGGCGAACCTCTTCTTTGCCGATTTGCCCACTGCGCAGATGCGGGAAGGCAACTTCGCTGGTGTGAACCTGCGTAACCCTTACGACGGTACCCCCTATGTGAATGGTCAGGTGCCTGTTGGCCTCCAGACACCCTTTGCACGGCGCGTACTGTCAGACTTGCCGTTGCCGAACCGCGCTGGGGTTGGCGTGCTCGGCGTAGGCACCAACTATGAAACTCTGGGAGCCTTTGAGGTTCCCGATAACAAGTGGAACTTCAAACTGGATCAATTCTGGAACGAGAAGTTCACCTCGTTCTTCCGCTATAGCTGGCGGGAGCTTGACCAGTTCGACCCCGCCAACGTTCCAGGTTCGTCTGGTGGCAACTCCAACGGCTTCACCTACGTGCGCAACTATGCCTTCGCTGCCGGCGGTACGTTCACCCTTACCCCCACCTCGCTGCTGGAGGTCCGTTTTGGGCACACCATCACCGAAGCGGGAAAGGTGCCTGTGAACTTCTCCGAGCCGCACATCGAAGATACCTACGGCATCCGCGGTATTGAGAAAGACGACCGCATCGGTGGTGGTCTGAACAGCCAGGGCGTGACGGGCTTTACCCAGTTCGGGCGCCAGAGTTCCAATCCGCAGTTCCAGTGGCCCAAGGTTTGGAACCCGCGCGTGAACTACTCCAAGATGGCTGGCGCACATACCATCAAGGCTGGTTGGGAGTACCAGGCGATCAATACCGAGATTAACGACCTCGCGCCTGTCTACGGCCAGTCCTCGTACAATGGACGCTTTAGTGCCCAGGCCGGCTTGGCGACCGCCTTCAACCCAGTCGCCAATCTCGCCGACTTCTTCGTAGGCGCCCAGAGCGCCTACGGGAAAAGCAACTTTGCCATTCTTGATTATCGCCAACGGATGAATTTCTTCTATGTCCAGGACGACTGGAAAGTGAGCAGGAATCTCACCCTGAACCTGGGTCTGCGGTATGAGTATGCTACTCCGCAGTGGGAAGCAAACAACCGGCTGGGCAACTTCAATCCGGTGGACGGCAGCCTGTTCTTTGCTCAAGATGGTAGCGTCCAAGACCGTTCAACCATCAAGCCGGATCGCAACAATTGGGGTCCGAGAATTGGCCTTGCCTACACCCTGAATTCGAAAACGGTCATCCGCAGCGCCTATGGCATCAGCTATGTTCACTTCAACCGCATGGGCGGTGAGAACATTCTGGGCTTCACGGGGCCGTTTGTGTTTGCGGTGACGCGCAATCAGGTAGCGCCGGCGGCGGCCTCCGCCTCGGCGCAACAGCCCGTCTGTGCCAGTGGCCAGCCATTTCTCACCTGCTTCCAGCGCACGGAAGATGGCTTCCCCTCTGGGCTCACGGATCCTTCGCTCTATAACACACGCACCACGCGCGTGAACTACATCCCGGTGGACACTCCGTCTCCGTACGTGCAAAACTGGCACCTCACCATTCAGCGCGATCTTGGCAACAACTTCCTGTTCGACGTGGGCTACGTGGGCAACCGAGGAGTGAACCAGCTTGTCTTGGGCGACTTCAACCAGGCGCAGCCCAACCAGACAGGCCAAAACATCCCTCTTGATTCGCGGAGGCCTTACCAAGATTTCTCGTTCATTCAGTCCGCGTTTGCCGGCGGGAATACCTTCTACCACGGCCTGCAAATGAAGATTGAGAAGCGCTATAGCAATGGGTTGTACCTCCTGAACTCCTACACATGGTCAAAGGCAATCGACAACGCGGCGGGCCACCTGGAGACCTACAACGGCGACAACTCCCGGGTGAATTTCTACGATCTGCGTAGTGAGCGTGGACTCTCAAGCTACGACATTCCGCACAACAACGTCACCTCGCTGATCTATGAGATGCCATTCGGCCGCAGCCGCAAATGGGGCGCGGATTGGAATCCGGTGGTAAACGCCTTCCTCGGCGGGTGGCGCACCACGCTTATCAGCACGGTGCGTAGTGGTTTCCCCATCAACCTCACCTACAGCCCAACCGCGGCTTTCCAGGTGTGTTCAAGCTGCACCCACCGCCCAAACGTAACGGGTCCCGTGCAGGACAACAGCTACGATCCGTTCGAGTGGTTCCTGCGTGGGAACATCTCAGAACCTACAGATGTCACCCGCCCGTTTGGCAATGCCGGACGGAACATCGGCCGAATGGAGCCGTTCTATCAGAGTGATTTTGGCCTTTACAAGCAGTTCCTACTGCCGCGTGAAGGCTCGCGCGTTGAGTTCCGCAGCGAGTTCTTCAATTTGTTCAACCAAACCAACTTCGCCGCGCCCAACAGCAACGTGAGTTCGACGGCATTCGGACGCGTCACGGCCGCGTTCCCCGCCCGTCAGATTCAGTTCGCGCTGAAGCTGTACTTCTAGGCTTCCCGCAAACTCAAACAACCTGGAGGGCTGCTCAGCACGGGCAGCCCTCTTTTGGTTACTGCATGCAGGGCGACCGGACCACAGACTGCGTAATCTAATGCATAAGCGGCGGCTGCATACAGGCCCTTCCTCCCCTGTTCCCCGTGATTGGTTGGTGGTATACTTGCGGCACGTCCCCGAGGCCATCCGGCCAGCGGTGCGCTTTATTGAGGTTCATACTTGGACGCTCTTAGCCTTGCCATCATAAGAGCTGTTTTTGTGTTAGTAGTCACGTTCTGTGGCTACTTCCTGCAGCCCTTTCAACTATCTCCTGAACTTTCCGCGGGTGTTGGTGCAGTCGCTGGCATCCTCATTGTCTTGTTTGAGATCCGCCTGAAGCAAGTAAGCTTGAAACGGCTAATCGGCGCGGCAATCGGCTCGGTGCTGGGTATCATTGGAGCATTTCTTATCTCCCTGGTTTTGGAGCGCGCTCTTCAGGGAAACGCCTCCACGGTGGCCTTCCTGCAGATACTCGTCCTGCTTTGGATGGCTTATGTTGGACTGCTGGTGGGAGCTACTAAGGGTGACCTGCTCAATCTGGCAGCCCTGGGCGGCCTCTTCGGCGGTGAGAAGAATTCCCGCCAGTCGTTCAAAGTGCTCGACACCAGCGTCGTCATTGATGGGCGCATCGCGGATATCGCTGAAACGGGTTTCCTGGGTGGGACGCTCGTAGTTCCCCAATTCGTGCTCCGGGAGTTGCAGATGGTGGCGGATTCCGCAGACCCGCTGAAACGGAATCGAGGGCGTCGAGGACTTGATATTCTGCAGCGAATCCAGAACATGGCTCACCTGAATGTGCAATTGCTGGAAGACGATTTCCCCAATGTGCCTGAGGTGGACCTGAAGCTGATTGAGCTGGCCAAGAAATACGATTGCGCCATCGTTACCAACGACTTCAATCTGAACAAAGTAGCCCAGTTACGTGGTGCCACAGTGTTGAACATCAACGAACTGGCGAACGCGCTGAAACCCGTCGTATTGCCAGGGGAGATCATGCGGGTGTTTATCCTCAAGGAGGGGAAGGAAGCGAACCAGGGTGTTGCATACTTGGATGACGGCACCATGGTGGTGGTGGACAATGCGCGTCGCCTGATCTCAAAGACGATTGACATCAGTGTTACCAGCGTCTTGCAGACAACGGCGGGCAAGATGATCTTTGGCCGCTATGACGACCGAGTCCACTCGATTCACGATCGTGAGTCTAGCCGTGAGCGCGCCGGGCGCGAGTCCGCCTGAGTCGTGGTCGCTCGCGGCGCTGAAATGATTTTGGCGATAACCCTTCCGCGTTTTGTTGCACGTGCCACCTGATAATCCTGCATAATGAGGCAAACTGGATCATTGAGATAGTGATTACGCGGAGGCTGCCCTTCGAGCTGCCTTAGCCGCAATTGAGTGAACCATGAAAGTTTCTGTTATTCTGCCTGCCGCCGGCCTTGGCACACGCATGGCCGTCGCGCCCGGGGCAATTCCTACGGAACGCAAGCAGTTTTTGCTGTTGCGCGGATCGCCAGTGCTCGTACACACGTTGCGCCGGTTTAATGCCTGCCCCTCTGTAACTGAAATTGTTGTTGCTCTGCGGCCGGAGGACATTCCGGGCTTTGAGCAAATGCTCCGCGACGAGGACTTTGCCAAGCCGGTCCGCGCGGTGGCAGGGGGCGAGTCCCGGCAGGAGAGCGTGTTCAATGCGTTGCGTTCCCTAGGCGAAGATGTTGATCTGGTAGCCGTTCACGATGCGGTGCGGCCGCTGGTGTCTGTGGACCAGATCGATCAAGTCATCCAGAAGGCAGCCGCCACCGGCGCCGCAATTCTCGGAATCGTACCCGTTGACACCGTCAAGCAGGTGCATCTGCATGAAGTGCGAACTACCATTCCCAGAGAGCGCCTCGTCCTTGCACAAACCCCCCAGGTATTCCGGGTGGAGCTGCTGCGTGAAGCCTTTGAGCGTGCCATCGCTGATGGGTTTATCGGGACCGATGAAGCCAGTTTGGTAGAACGCTTGGAAACTACTCCCGTTAGCGTAGTGGCGGGTAGCGAATGGAACATCAAGATTACGCGGAGTGCGGATCTGGTATTGGCCGAGTTCCTGCTCACCCGGGAGGAACGGGACACATCGCAACAGGGGCTCTCCGCTTGAGTGGCCCTGCGCTTCGCATCGGCCAAGGCTGGGATACTCACCGCCTTGCGGAAGGCCGCCCCCTCATTCTTGGCGGGGTGACTGTACCCTCTGACCTCGGGCTGGATGGCCATTCTGATGCGGATATCCTTCTGCACGCCATTACCGACGCGCTCCTTGGCGCGCTTGCCTTAGGGGACATCGGGATGCATTTCCCGGATACTGACCCTGCCTGGAAGGGCGCTGCCAGCGACCGTTTTCTCCACCATGCGCTCTCGCTCGTTCAGGGGCAGGGCTACCAGATTGCCAACGTCGATACCACCGTAATTCTTCAACGCCCCAGGCTGAAGGACTTCCGCACCGCGATCCGCGCTAACTTAGCCGGGATCCTGGGAATTCCTGCCGATTTCTTGTCCGTGAAGTTTAAGACCGCCGAGCAAGTGGGCCCCGTGGGCGAGCGCCGTTCCGCGGAAGCGCAGGCGGTAGTTCTTCTTCTACGAACGTAGTTTTCTCTGCTGATCATTGGCTTGGGTTTCCGCAGTGATCGCCGCGGGAACGCCTTCTCGGTAGCTGGGGTATTGAAGGGCAATCCCCAACGCCTCGCGAACCGCACTTCCATCTACTCGCCGATTTGCGCGAAGGGTCTCGGACGTCTCTCCTGGCACTATCGATGGCGGAACGGGTAGTCCAAGCAGCTTCGCACAGTACTCGGCCATTTCACGCTGCGTGCAAGGGTGCTCATCCGCAACCGGCCAAGCACCAGTCAGCTCGGTCTGGCATGCAGCTACCACATGGGCTGCCAAATCATCTACATGAATACGACTTATGTAGTTAGTTCCATTCCCCGTCAAGCGATAGCGTCCTGCTCTTAGGGATGCGTGTACGCCGCGTCCAGGGCCGTAGATGGCGGCTGGGCGCAAGACCAGTGCATTGCCAAAGTTCTCAATAACAGCAGCTTCTGCCGCTATCCGCAGGCGTTCTCGCGGCGTTTCAGGACTTGGCACGGTAGACGCGTCGACTACCTCTTGCCGCCCGTAAACGCCTGTCGTCGAGAGATAAATACACCGTTTGGAGGTGGCACCTAGCGTCCTCAAGAGTTCTGGAGCAGGTTCCACCATACCAGCGTCCGTCCGCAGGGTGGGGATTGAGTAGATGATCACGTCCCATTTATCTACGAGAGTAGTTGGAATTTGCCCAGGGACGCTCGGGTTCACGGCAAACTCCACTACGGTGGCGCCATCTGCCAGTAGCGCACCTAGTCTCGTCACCTCTCGGGTCGTTGCGGTCACCCTCATCCCGCAAGCGATCAGTCTTCGGGCCACTCGTTCGCCAGTAAACCCACAACCGAGTACCAGAACATTGTGCATACTTGTACTTGAATCCGTCGCCACCCTTAGGGATTCAGCGGCATCCCTTAGACAGATACTGGAAGGACTAACCCGTGCCTCGCAAAATCGAAGCCCCCACCGTGGTTCCAGCCGTCGGAACGAAACCGAAGATCATTGAAGAATATGTGGGCCGCGTCAACTCTGGCCATGCCGACGTCAGCGTCGCACGGATGCAGAGCCCCGGCGGCTGGACAGAACCAGGGCAGCGCCCGGATTTCGATGAAATCACAGTGGTCTTGAAAGGCACGCTTCGAGTGGAGCATCTAGGTGGTCTGATGGAAGTGCATGCTGGCCAGGCGGTTGTAACTACTAAAGGGGAGTGGATCCGCTACAGCACACCGGACGCCGGCGGCGCCGAGTATGTCGCCATCTGCATACCTGCCTTCGCTCCAGAAACGGTACATCGTGATGAACAATAGCACCTATTTCCCCTCCACCCAAGATGGGCGGCGCCTCCTCATGCCGCTTCTGCTTTGCTTGATGATTGGGCTTACCGCCTGCGGACCCACGGCGAGCGAAAGCACAGAAGCCCCATCCGGCCTCAGCTCCTCGCGTCACGAGATCCGGGGAATCGTAGTTTCCGCGAATGAGGAAGCCAAGGAGGCGATCATCGACCATGAAGAAATCCCTGACTTAATGGGCGCCATGCGCATGGGCTTTTCCATCCCAACGGCTGCTGACCTTGAAAAACTCAAGCCCGGTACAAAGATCAAGGCTACCCTGGTGATGGAAAACAACACGATGTGGATAGAAGCAGTAGAAGTAACTGGCCAGGGTGAAGTTCCGACGACTGAACCTGCAGGTGGCGGTCACGCACACTAGTTCATTCACGCTGTGTAACTACTTGTGTAGAACCAGATCGCATACCGTCTCGATATGTGCCGTCTGGGGAAAAAGATCCACCAGTGTCATGGCCGCTACGTGGTAGCCCCCCGCTGTTAGCGCGCTCAAGTCGCGAGCGAGGGTTGCTGGGTCGCAACTCACAATCGTAAGCCGCTGAGGACGCAGCCTCAGCAGATCGCGGACCACAGATTTTCCGAGGCCGGCCCGGGGTGGATCCGCCACCACATGCGCTGGAATGACTTTTGCCGCTGCGAGGTGGCTATCCACGCTGGCCCGGACAGCATCCACGCGTGCTCCATGATTGGCCGCATTGGCTTCCAAGTCCCGCACAGCACTCGCCGAGGATTCTACAGCAACGACTCGCACACCACGTTTCGCCAACGGCACCGCGAACAGTCCAACGCCGCTGTAGAGGTCCAACGCCGCATCACCGGTGGCGGATCGCAGTACCCTTTCCACCAGCCCATCCACCAGAAAGCGGTTGGTTTGGAAGAAACTCCGATGGCCCACTTGAAAGCGGCATCCGGCGGCAGGGTAGACCAGCGTGCTCTGCCCGGCTCCAGGGATGCGTTCGGCGCACCATTCGATGAACCACTTAGCCACGTGGCGCTGCCCTCCTTTGGTGGCCAGCACACTCAGCAGGGTCTCTTGTTCATTGGTGAATAGCTCCACACTCTCCACAAAGCGTGGAAATCGTGGTTCGCGCGCCATATGCCGAAGGGCACGGATAGCAGCATTCAGGGCGGGGGAGGCGATCGGACATTCCTCAATCGGCACAAGCCGGCGGCTAGCCTGAAGCCGGAAACCGATCCGCGTGCCGTCCAGGTGTACTTGCACACGGTTGCGATAGGCCCATGGTTCTCCGTGCAACAGATCCACCTCTGGCAACCCGCTCAGTTTGCCTACGCGCGTGAGGGTCTCCAGGAGAATCTCCCGCTTCTGCTGCAGTTGAAACTCATAGGCCAAGTGCTGATACTGACAACCGCCACACTTGGAAAATACAGGGCAAGGAGCCTCCACCCGGTCTGGAGAGGGCTCTTCCACCGCCAGCAGAGCACCCTCCGCCCATTGAGTATGGTCCTTCTCGAGACGGAATCTCACCCGCTCGCCAGGGGCAACCAGCGAAACCATCACCGTCTTGCCCTCGTGACGGATCAACCCGTTTCCGCCGTACACTAACTTCTCGACGCGGCCCTCCAGGCTGGACGCGGGCGTGGCCTCCGGGGCCGGTGTGTTTTCGTTCATGCCATTACCATCTGCCGCCGCACTTGGTTTCAGCGCTGCGCTTCCCCTAACATGGGAAGTTCACTTCCTTCTCTTACTTCGATGAAACCACGTGTCTTCTCCGGGATGCAGCCCACTGGCAACCTGCACATAGGCAACTACCTTGGCGCCCTGCGGAACTGGGTTCGCATTCAGGCCGACTACGAAAGCATCTTTTGTATCGTAGATCTGCACGCGATCACGGAATACCAGGATCCCACGGAACTGCGTCGCCGCATTCGGGAGGTCGCCGCGCTGTACGTAGCCGCTGGCATTGACCCCGCACAATCGGCAATTTTCGTGCAGTCCGCAGTCAGCGGCCATGCCGAGCTCAGTTGGATGCTCACCTGCGTAACGCAGATAGGCTGGCTGCAGCGCATGACCCAGTTTAAGGCCAAGACCGAGAACCGTGAGGCGATAGGGTCCGGATTGCTGCAGTACCCGGTGCTGATGGCCGCGGACATCCTGCTTTACCAAGCCGCTGTTGTGCCCGTAGGTGAGGACCAGAGCCAGCATTTGGAGCTTACTCGCGACCTCGTGCAGCGCTTCAATTCGCTCTATGGCGAAACCTTTGTAATGCCCGCCACCAGCTTGCCAGCTGTAGGCGCACGCGTCATGGGACTCGACGACCCAACGAAAAAGATGTCGAAGTCAGCGGAAGGCGCCGGACACGCCGTGTGGCTACTCGACGACCTCAAGGCGGCCCACAAGAAGATCATGCGTGCCACCACTGACTCCAACCCTGCTGTCGACTTCAGCAACCTCGGTGATGGCGTCGCCAACTTGCTGTCTGTTTACCAGGCCTTCACCGAATGCACAACCGAGACAGTTCGCGCGGAGTTTGAGGGAATGCGATACGGTGATTTGAAGAAGCGCGTGGCTGAAGCGGTAGTGGCCGGCCTGGAGCCGATCCAGGCCAGGTACCGGGAGATTACGGCGGATCCGGCCTATCTGGACCGGCTCCTGGACGAAGGAGCAGATCGCGTGAGACCCATTGCCGAGCAAACCGTGCAGCTTGCCAAGGAGCGTATGGGCCTCTACCGGCATGGATCCTAACCCCCTATCCGCGCGGATTACGCAGTACGTCACCCTCCTCCGCGAGAATCGCAACTTCCGCTTGCTGTGGCTTGCCCAGATTGTTAGCGAGCTGGGGGACTGGTTCTACGCAGTCGCTCTCTACAGCCTACTGCTCGACCTTACCGGCAACGCCAAGTCTATCGGCATCGCCATCGTACTTCAGGTGCTTCCCCAGGTGTTGATCGCGCCCGCTGCTGGCGCACTGAACGACCGCCTGAGCCGCAAGAAGCTAATGATCTTCGCTGACATCGTCCGTGTGTTTGTCGTGCTGGCAATGCTGCTGATCCGCTCAGCGGATATGGTCTGGATCATCTACATTTTGCTGCCGCTTGAAACCATGGCCTGGGGCCTGTTTGAACCCGGACGCTCTGCGGTGGTACCCACGATTCTTTCGCGGAAACACTTGATCACAGGGAATGCGCTATCGGCTGCCACTTGGAGCTTCAATCTGGCGGTCGGTGCGACGCTTGGCGGCCTCGTGGCTGTGCTGTTCGGACGTCCCACCGCGTTTATGATCAATGCGGGTACCTTCCTGCTTTCGGCGTGGTTCATCAGTCGGATGGAGTTTCATGAGGAGCACATCCAGAACACGCCACGCTTCCGCGTGCGCGAGCTCGTGGACTTCACCCCCACTTTGGATGGAATCCGGTATGTGAAAGGCGACCCGCGGCGCCTCTCCGTGCTTTGCCTGAAGGGGGGCCTTGGCTTGATGGGCGCGCACAACGTGTTGCTGCCGATCTTCGGCGAGCGCATCTTTCCAATGTCCCAGATTCTACAGGACTCAAGCCGGGCGGGAATGCTGGGGATGAGCATCCTGATGGCTTGGCGCGGAGTGGGTGCCCTGCTGGGTCCTCTCATTGGAGCCGCGTGGGCGGGTGATCGTCGTTCCCGCATGCGCAGGGGCATATCCGTCGGATTCGGCATGACGGTACTTGGCTACTCCCTGCTCTCTGTGGCCCCAAACGCGACGGCAGCCGGATTGTGCATCGTGCTGGCTCACGCTGGCGGCTCCATCATCTGGGTATTCTCAACCACCCTGCTGATGCTGCTGACAGAGAACCGGTTCCGCGGTCGGGTGTTCGCTGCCGAATACGCAGTTCACTTCGTGATGGTTTCCGCAGCCAGCTATGGGGCGAGCACCGCTATTGATTTGGGCATGTCACCGCAACGCGCAGCCCTCACGATGGCCCTAAGCCTGCTGGCGCCCCTGGCTCTCTGGCTGGGCGTGCAGCGATTCTGGTACCACACGGACGACTCGTCCATCGCGGACGATCGTGATGCGTGAAAAGCCTTCAGCCAACAAGGGCGGCTCGAAGCGGTCACGCATTCGCCGCATGGCTGATTCTGGAACCACTCTTTCCCGTGCCGCGTTCCGCTGCAGACACACCTCAAAGGGTTCGTCGAACCAGAGCGCTTCCACTTCACACTCCACTAGGTTCGCGAGATGAAGGTAGGGGCTGCGCTCCCAACGGGTGAGGTGCGTGGCGTCCAGATACGTAGCAGGCCGCCGCAGTTCCAACCGCTTGCGCAGCATCCAGCGAAGCGTGGCGAACACCACGCGGTGATTCGTCTGATCTTCTTCGCTGTCAAAGAGCATCGCGCGCATGGCGTCGGACGATAGCGGTTGCACCCTAAGCTGGGCGAACCAGGTGGACTTGCCGCTCGCGGGCAACCCCACCGCCAGCACGATGCGCGGAATGCCGGGTGTGCTCATGCATCCAGGGTACGCGGGAATGGCGAAAGGTTTGCAATCTAGCGAGGGTTACTGCGAAGTTTTGGGGATCAAAATGGAGTACAAAATGGTAATCTTTTCGCGGAGGAGGTATCCGTGCTAAAGAAGATCCTGCTTGTAATCCTGGCCATTGTGGTCATGTTTGTGGTGGTAGTTTCGTTGCGTCCGTCTTCGTATGCGGTACAGCGAACTGCGGTCGTACCCGCACCCCCGGAAACGGTGTTTGCCTTAGTGAACGATTTCCGCCACTGGGAGAAATGGTCACCCTGGGCGAAGCTTGACCCCAACATGAAAGAAAGCCACTCCGGTGTAGATTCGGGCAAGGGTGCCGTCTATGACTGGGAAGGGAACTCAGATGTGGGCAAGGGTCGCATGACCATCCAAGAGAGCCATCCTAACGAGCACATCTCCATCTATTTGGAGTTCCTGGAACCCTTCGCCTCTGTCAGCGACACCGACTTCCGCTTCAAGCCCGCAGCTGGCGGCACGGAAGTCACTTGGGCCATGAAAGGCGAAATGGGGTTTATGGAGAAGGCGTTCGGCCTGTTCATGGATATGGACGCGATGATCGGCAAGGACTTTGAAAAGGGCCTCGCCCAGATGACGGACGCGGTGAAGACGATGCCGGCTCCGGCACCCGTGGATGTTCCGGCTGCTCCGGCAACACCTTAATTCGGGTTAGCCGAGTCCAGACCCACGCCCGCCATGGCGGTAGAATGCAGCCATGCAAAGGCGAACATTGATTCAGATAGCGGGAATGCATGGGTTTGCGTCGGCAGCGGCGCAGGCCCAACCGGCAAGTGACCGCGTCCGCGTGGGTGTGATCGGCAGCGGGGGGCGCGGCGCCTACCTCACCGCGCAGTTCAAGGAAGTGGGCGCGGAGATGAGCGCGGTATGCGACGTCTACGAGCCCAACCTCCAGCGTGGACTCGCAGCCGCATCCACGGGGGCTAAGGCATTCAGCGACTATCGGCGCCTGCTCGACGATCGCAGCATCGACGCCGTGATTGTCTCCACACCCGACCACTGGCACGCCCAAATGGTGATCGACGCCGTGCGCGCGGGCAAGGATGTCTACGTCGAGAAGCCGCTTTGCCACACCATTCCCGAAGGCTTCGCGATGGTGGCGGCCACGCGGGAAACCCGGCGCATCGTGCAGGTGGGCACCCAGCGCAGGAGTTCGCCGCTCTTCCAGGAAGGCAAGTCGATCGTCGATTCCGGGGTCCTCGGGGACGTCCGCCTCGTCACCTCTCAGTGGATGAACCACCAGGCCAGTCTCAGCAGCCGGCCGCTCGCCGGCGCCCTGGACTGGAAGCAGTGGCTTGGTCCGGCACCCGCAAGAGAACCGGACGCAACCCGCTTCTTCAACTGGTATTACTTCTGGGATTATTCCGGCGGCCTTCTGATCGGGCAGGCGGCGCACATTGTCGATTGCATCCAGTGGTTCCTGAACGCCGGCGCGCCTTCCGCGGTAACCTGCTCTGGCGGCCAAGTGGAGCTTGAGGGTGCGGAGATCCCGGAAACGGCCAGCATGATCCTGGAGTTCTCTGAGAACTTCCTTGCCACATTCACCATCGGCTATAAAGCCATGCGCTACCACTGGTCACAAGACCAGATCAAACAGTTCCACGGCGACAAAGCTCGCTTCGACATGATGCGGGAGGGTTATGCTCTCTACCCGCAGAGCAGCCAGGTGATGGAGCGCCCCTCCCGCGAGAAGACGGAACTGGGCTCATTCGAACCAGCGACGCGTGCACACATCCGCAATTTCCTGGATTGCTGCCGCACGCGCGAGGAGCCCAACGCCCCGGTGGAAGCGGGGCTGAACACGGCGATTGCACTGACGATGTCGCTCGAAAGCCTGCGCGGTGGGCGGCGGATCCGGTGGAATCCGGCCACACGCAGCACCGAGGCCTGAACCAGAAGGGCGAATTCGCGCGCGGGTGCAGCGGACCTTCTACTCGTGGGCGAACTTCGTCTCCAGGTAGAGGGAGTGGGAGGAAATGGCGCGGTACCCCATGCGCTCGTAGACGGGGCGACCGGCTTCTGTGGCGTGCAGGGTGGTCGGCAGGGGGCCAAGGGTTTCTGCCGCGAGGGCCAGCGATTGGCGCATAGCCAGGCTTGCATAGCCTTTGCGCTGATAGTCCGGGTGGGTGGCAACCAGGGCAACATAGCGGTGGCCATCCACCAGGAGCACGGTGGAACAGGATGCCGGTGCGCCCGCTACTGTTCCAAGTACGGCGAAGTGCTTTTCCCAGAACGCCCCTCGGGACATGCCGAGACCCAGGGACGCCAGGTCTACGCCATATGCGGCGCCGTTCACAAGCATCATCGCGTGGCAGTGCGCGTCTTCCTGTGCCCGTTTGAGTTCCAGACCCGCGGCGACATCGGTGGGTGGGGTAACGCTGTCCGCGATCATGCCGGTGAGCTTCATCACGGGGATCAATTCGGCCTGAGCAAGCACGGCGTCCACATCCAGATCGCTGGAAACAAGATCGTTTGTCACCGCGAAGAACCAGGGCACCGGCCGTTCGGCGGCGAAGGACTTTGCCTGGCCGGCAAGCGCCTCCAGATCGCTGGAAGATGCAATGCCGGCGGTGGTGAACCCCACATTGAGAAACGGGCTGGGTGCTCCACTGAAGACAAGTTCCAGGCCCGGCTGGCTCTCCCGCGCGAATTGCGGCTCACCCCCGCACATCAAGTGCCATGCGTCGACAAAGTGGCGGACGCTGAGCGTCACGAGATCATCCATAAATCGCCCCCAGGATAGCTGGAGTCTAAGCGCAAGCTGGTGGAAAGTCAATGCGAATAATGTGCTTGTTGGGAAAAGAGATTTCGGCTACGCTATGGGGCCTCCTTAATCAGTTGGCGGGCGAAGGACGACTGGGCGGTGGCGAGTGCGGCCTGGTTTTCGCTGGACACGAGACGCAGTTCCTTGCGTTCGACGGTGATGTCACTGGGCGCCGAGATGCCCAGCTTTGCGCGTCCGTTGCTGATCTCGAGGACTCTTACTTCAATGCGACCGTCGATGACGACGGCCTCTCCTTGGCGGCGGCGGGTGATTAGCATGGTTCGGCCTCTGCCACCGCAATATCCAAGGGGAAACGCAGTAAGGATTCGTCGAAAGGCTGGATTGCCTGGACAGCTAGGTTTCGGGTCAGGTGGATCACGAGTGGCGCCAGCAGATTCGCTGTGGCCATCTCGCTGTCCGTCACGCTAACAAAGGTGAAGACGCCCAGTTCGCTGGACTCGTCGGGCAGCGACGGTTCCGGCAGGCCCAGGAGCGCCTTATCCTCTGGATTGAGTTCCAGGCGGAATCCCTCCTGCGCCACTTTGGCCGGGGCAGCCAGCAGACACACCGCCGGTTCTTCCAGCGACTGAAAGAACACGAAGGGTGCTATCACCCGCTGACTAACCGGCAACAGCTTACGGATTCCCGGCAATCCAGGCATGGGCGCGGCGAGGGTGATCAATTGGTCCGGCTGGTATTCCAACGAGCCGAATAATTTCGTTTCCAGAACAGCCATGGGACCCGTGGGGACGCAAACGACCCGCTGTGACATCCATCGGCAAATCCGGCGATTTCGTTACCGTGCGGCAAAAAAAATTCACCCGCGCGGTTTCCCAGCAAGTTGAAGAATCTTCTCAAGGCCTCGCTGTCAGGGGCGCGGCGCCTGCCGTTCATGGTCGCCACGGAGGTGCCCGGGGTCGTCCATCGGCGGCGAAGGCCGGGGGTCCCGTGGTTCCTTGGCCAGCGCCGGGTCGAATAGGCGCTTGTCGGTCAAGAGAGTCTGAAACGGCGTGAAATCGGGTGTGCCGGCAAAGCAATCGGCGAGATCCTGCGCGGTGGCATCGTAGAGGTTCAGCGGCGGCAGTTGCAGGATCCGCAGCGCGGTCTTCAGCATGCCGGGCATGCTGACATTGCGCCGCGAGACATAGTTCTTGCGGGCAAAGGGGCTCACCACCAGCATGATGCTGCGATGGGAATCCACGTGGTCCACTCCTCCCTGCGCATCATCCTCAGTGATTAGGATAGCCATCTCCTTCCACCAAGGGGATTGGCTGAGGTACTCGATGATGCGGCCCAAGGCGATGTCGTTGTCCGCCACAAACGAAGCGCGAAAGGGGTAGCCGTCCTCGGGGCGCGGACGGTCCATGTGGTCGTTCGGTAAGTGGATGTAGATAAGCCGCGGAAGCTCCTTTCCGGGCTTGCGGTAGAGTTCCTCGATTTCGTTGATAAACTGCGTGGCCCGGAACTGGTCCGGAATGTTCATGTTGTAGCCGGGGTAGTTGCGCGACGTATTGCGATAAAGCGGATCCGGCATGGGCACGTTGGTGACAAACCGCGCGCCGGTAGGCTTCAATCCTTCGCCTTCATCGACGCCGGCCAGTTCGAAGCCTTCCCCAAAATTGCGGAACGGGACGCCGTGCTCTTCCAGGTGGTGCCACAGCGCGCCCGCTTCCAGTTGCTCCTCCGGGTGCAAGCTGGAGTTGCTTTGCGGGTATATCAGACGCCCTGGGGCGTCTGTGGGCATCCGGAAGTCCTTCTGGCCGCCGTAGGAAGCCATCATCGTACTCTCAGTAAACACATTGGGGTAGCTGCCCACCGCCCAATGATGGCCGTCTACGCTTACCTCCGAGTCGCAATAAAAGTTGTCGCTGAAGGCGAAGCGTGTGGCTAGGGCATGGTGGTTGGGAGTGACGTTGACATCCCGCACATCCCCCCGCGTCACCAGGCCCGTGCGTTCTGGTTCGGCGTAGCCCAGAGTACCGTAGCGGGCCAGGCCCGGAGCACCGTTCACCGCACCGTTGGACGCCTGGGTAATATCCCCGAAAACCTCGTCAAAAGTCCGGTTCTCCTTGATGATCATTACTACGTACTTCAGCGCGTCAGGAATGGCGCTTGGCTGGCCGGACTGGGGTAAAAAGCCATTGTTGGCCAGCACCTGCCGCGTATGGGCTTCCAGGGATTCGCGGCTGGGAAGTGGGACGATAGAAACCGTTCCGTGCCGCATGTCCGCCTGAAAACTGCGGGGCAGCGCAGCCTCACGGGTGGCATTTGGCCCTGTGCCGTGGCCTTTTGCGTTGGCCACGAACAGCGCCCCGTCACGGACTTCGAGCGACGTGGGAAACCAGCCCACAGGCAGATGCCCAAGTACGGCCCTTGAGGAAACATCCACCACCGCCACAGCATTGATGCCTGCCTCCGCAATGTAGAGCAAACCGGTAGCCGGGTCTATTGCCATTCCGATTGGCATCACGCCACGAAGACCTTCGAGGCCCGGGATGCGCAGCGCGATTTCACCCGTCACGGCGTTGCTCTTGCGGTCAATGACGGTAATCGTGTCGTTGTGTCCATTTGAGACGTAGACGAAATGCTCCGTGGCGAGTACGCCAGACGGGCTGCTCCCGCCTTTCGTCTTACCTCCAAAAGGCAGGCCAGTGCGGATCATCTGGGTGGGACGCGCCTCGGCGGCGTTACTGAGATCAACGACGGTAACGGAATTCGATTCCGGCACGTTGGGGTCGCCCAGGCCGGGAACCTGTACCTCGCCTTCTTCGGTCTGGCGAGTAACACCCTCGTCGGCCTCCTTTGACGGGAAACCGAACGCGGGGAAAGGTAGCCCCGTTTCCTTGGCGCGTCGCGGATCAGCGCCCGGAACTGGGCTATATCGGAACATTCCCTGGTTGGTGATATAGGCGAAGCGCTTGTCTGGCGAAAGCGCTACCTGCAAGGGTAGCCGCCCCACGGGGACCGATTGCAGCACCCTGCCGCTACGGGTATCAAACACAGCGAGCCGATAATTGGCCTGGTCCACCACATAAAGGCGCCGTCTCTTGGCATCCACGGCCAAGCCGGCCGAATAGCTATCCCGGAAACCGCCCTGGTTCAGGTCGTAGCCACGGATCTTGTCTCCAGTGCGGGCGCTTACCAGACGCACACGTCCGGAGTTTCCCTCCGACACATAAAGCCTGCTGTTGCCGTCAAAGGCGATTCCCAGGAAAACGCTTCGCCAGTCGTTTTTTTCGCCCTCGGGCGTTCGATCGCGAGGCGCTTCGAAGCGGGCGCGGCGCATGGTGCTGCCCGCCTGGTTCAGAACGGTGATGGAGTAGCGATCTTTGCCGCCGTCGGCGGTTGCCACGCGGCGTCCATTGGGGCTCAGCGCGATACCAAATGGGCCGGCGCCCGTGGAGTATTGCCGGCCCAGCGGAGTGATGATGCGACCGCCCGGCAGGATGCTTTCCGCTCCTAGTCGCTTGACGGCCGTCCGTTCTCCAGCAGGTGTGGCAAAGTGCTGGGCCAGCGTGGGAGAAGTGAGCAGGCAAGCAACTGCAAGGGCAGAGAGGATGAGAATTCGCACACCATGTTTATACCGCGAGGCTGGAAGCCACCGCATCCGGCGATGTTCTCCAGGCAATGCTCTTGTAGTGCAAACACGGCGGCCAGGGCGGCCCAATGGCAGCTATTTCCCTAGTGCCTTGCGGATGGCAGCAGCCACTTGCTCACCCAGCAGGCGCGAACCCTCAGGGTGGAAATGTACATTGTCCGTTTGCTGGATAGCGCCTAGCTTGGGCATGGCAAAGTGATAGAGGTCGTTGACGGCCACCCCGTTGCGAGTCATCACGCGCGCGGCGGCATCGTTGTAGCGAGCCACCTCCCCTGGGACGCGCTTAGGACTCACTCGCTCGCTTGGTACCGGTGTGGTGGTAGCCCAGATCAGCGCCGCCCCGGTCTGCTTCAGTCGCCCCACCAGCCGGAAAAGGTTGCGCTCGTATTGGCCAATATCCACCTGCGGACGGTCGTCGAACATGTATTTCAGGTCGTGTAGCCCCCAGTTGAAATGGATAACGTCCCACCGTTCCTTGCCCAGCCATGAGTCGATGGACTCGATCCCCTTGGGCGTGGGTCCGCCATTGGTGGGAATGCGGTGGACGTTTGCCACGTCCTTCTGCAATTCGCGAACGGTAAGCGTGTAACCAATGGAAATGGAGTCCCCGATCAGCAGCACGCGCGGCAAAGCGGGCCGGTCCTCAATGGGGACCAGTGCGGGGTTGGCGTTCTGGGCGCCGGGCTCTTGTGCCCTCAGGCTGGCAATGGCGGCCCAACCAGCAACCGCTCCGCAAAACCACTTTCGTCTTGAAACCATGTTTTCGCCCTCCTGAAGACTACCCGCTATCCTAGCCCGAAGCAACGGGATACGCACGCAGTAGCACCTGGTCATGCAGCCAACGGAGTGGCTCACGGAGATGCCCGCCTCCTGCCGTTACAATGAAAGTATGAGCGTATCGCGAAGAGGTTTTATTACCGCTGCCGCCGGCACCGTCTGGACCGCCCGCAGCTATGCCGCAGTCATCGGGGCCAATGACAGAATCCGGGTGGGCGTGATCGGTTGCGGCGGGATGGCCCAGGGCCACATGCGCAGCATGGTGCGCGTCCGCGAGCAGGATAATTTCGAGTTCACCGCCGTGTGCGACTTGTATGACAAACGTCGCGATCAGGCCAAGGACATCACCGGCGTCACGAAGGTCTACCAGCGCCATCAGGATCTGCTGAGTGATTCCAATGTCGACTATGTGCTGATTGGCACCCCAGAGCACCAGCACTTCAACGTGGCAATGGACGCCATCCGGGCAAAGAAGCATATTTACCTGGAAAAGCCCATGACCAAGACCAGCGATGAGGGCAAGCGGCTGGTTGCGGCGCTTAAGTCGAGCGATGTGAAGCTGCAGGTTGGCGTGCAGGGCACCTCCGATCTGTCGTACATCACCGCCAACAAGTATGTAGAAGACGGCACGCTGGGCGATATCGTGATGGCCCAGATCGACTACTCGCGGAACTATTCGGAGGAAGGTGATTTCTGGGCCTACGACATTGACGCCGATGCCAAGCCCGGCGTGAATATCGACTGGACCACCTGGCTGGGCAGCGCGCCCAAGCGCCCCTGGGATCCCGACCGGTTCTTCCGCTGGCGTCGCTACTGGGACTACTCCAGTGGCATCGCCAGTGACCTCTTCGTCCATCGCGTCACTCGGTTGATTAAGGCACTCAACCTGGGCTTCCCGCAGTATGCTGTGGGTGTGGGCGGCAAGTTTCACTTCAAGGAAAGTAAGGCCGAGATTCCCGACACCTTCAACATCATGCTTGACTACCCAGGTGGTCCCACAATCTGCCTGGTGTCTTCCATGGCCAACGGTGCACCCATCCGCCATATGATTCGGGGCACCAAAGCCACCCTCACCTTCACCAATGAGGGCTTTGAAATCCTCCCCGAAAGGCACCTGGAAAAAACCATGAAGCCCATCCAGTACAAACGGGAAGGCCGCGAAGATGTGGTGCTGCATCACCGTAACCTGATGGGTGTAATCCGCCAAGGCGGAACCCTGAACTGCGATGTTGACCTTGGTCTGCGCGCCGTCGTGGCCTGCGAATTGGGCACCATGAGCTACCGCCAGCGACGTTACATGCGCTGGGATGCTGCGGGCATGAAACCTGTGAAGGCATAGTAGGCCCACACTCAAGTGGAAAAAGATGGGGGAGGGCGCCAGGCGGCTGCCTTCCCCCATTTCTCGTTTAGCAAGAGAGGGCGGCTACTGCGGCAGCACGATCATGCTTTGGGGCGTATCTCCTACGGCAACCATGGTAAACAGAGGTGCAGTCTTGTTACGCCGGCTGCGTACGTTGGTCAGGCGAATCACCGCCATGTCGCCGGAACCCTGATTGAGGGCCAGTGCGTATTGCTGATCCGGGGTAACCGTAACAAAGTTCGGCAAATTACCCACCGGTACAATCGCCACTAGGCGCCCAGTGGTCATGTCCAGGATGGTGACATCGGAGGACAGCCGGTTAGCCACCAACAGGTATGGCAGGCCCGTGCAGGCATACATTGCCCCAGGGCTTTTCCCCGCCAGCACAGCCCGGTCGACCTCGGTGGAGTAAGGGTAGACGATGGTGACACCGTCCCGTTCCCCATCGGTGACAAACAACTGGCCCCCATCCGGCTTGAAGCAGAAATTGCGCGCTTCCATGGCAACCGGCAAGTCCACCACTGGCTCGCAATCCTCTGCCCGCACGATGCTCAGACTGCGGTCGGTAAGGTTTGCCGTGATCACCTGTCTGCCGTCGGAGCGGAAGCGCACCAGGCCGAAGCTCTCCGTTGGGCGCACACGCTCCACCTTGCCAGTTTCCAGATCGGCGACGATGGCGAGGCCGCCACCTTCCAGTGACGCGGCCATGTGCGGCCTGTACGGGCTGGCATCGAACGAGAAAGGCGAGGCGGGGAGTTCGATCCGCATCCGGGTGTTGAAGCCATCGAGAGCAACAGCGACCAGCGACGGTGGATCTGCCAGCGATACCCATAGTGCTGGCTGGTTCGGGTCCAGAATCATTTCCCGCACGGCACGCCCTAACTTCAAGGAGCGCGCAAGTTTCCGGGTGGGCCAGTGGAACTCATGGATCCGGCCAGCGTCGGCGCTTAGCGCATAAACGTTCCCGCTTTCTGGGTGATGGAGCAGTTGCGTGACGGGGTCAGGAAACTCCAGCTTCCCGGCCAGTGTGAAGGCCGCAAGATCTACCAGCGATACAGCACTGCTCTCCGCCGTCACTACCAGGGCAAAGCCCGGAAACGGCAGGGCCTGCTTCCTGCAACCAGTAAGGGCGGCGCCGCCCGCAAACAGTGCTCCCACGCTGCGGCGAAGCAGGCTCCGTCGGGTTAGGTGAGCGTTCATCTTGGTCCTGTAAGCTCCAACGGCTAGCGGAGACGGCGCACTTTCACGTTGCGGAATGCCACGCCGCTGCCGTGCTCCTGAAGCACAATGTGGCCGGCGCGCGAGGCACCGTACCGGGCGTCCCCCTTGTACTTGCTGGCCTCCACCCAGTCGCGAAACTGCTGAGAGTCAAGGCGGAATGTCAGCACCTTTTCGCCGTTCAGCCAATGCTCCACCTCGCCGTCACGGGCCACTAGCTTCAGATGGTTCCACTGGCCGGCTGGATGAAGCCGCTTAGGCCCCGGAGCCGCCACATCATAAACACCAGCAGTCTTGCGGT
>JAHCHD010000039.1 GCA_026129915.1 Bryobacterales bacterium | reverse complement strand
CATAGTGGCAGGTGACACAGCTTTTTGAACTATCCTGAGCGGCATCCTCGCGGAAGCTGCCGACAAATCCTTTCCCGCGTGAAGCCACGTGGTTGGATGCAGGACCGTGGCAGCTCTCGCAGCCCATTGCGTCCGTCTTTACCTCGTGCGGCTTGATGCGTGCATGGACGCTGAACCCGTACTGTTCACTTAGCCTGCGGTGGCAAGCGGTGCATGGCGTGTCGCCCACATACGTGGCGGGCTCAGCAGGCACGAACTTCACCTTTGCCGGCGCTTGGGAGATCCCTGGCAGGGCCAGTAACGCCACCAGCGCCCCTACTCGTAGAATTCTTCGTCTCCAGGCCATTGCCGCTACTCCAATTCACCGAGTCCGGAAGCGAAAGACCGCTGTAAGCAGAGTTTCAGCTCGCGAATACCTGATAACACGTCGGTTGCCAAACATACCAGGGCCTCGGGAAACCTTCGAAGCAGGATCGATTGAGAGACCTAGAGATCGAACCGATGCCATCTGAACTAGGTCCTATCTCGCTAGAACGTCTCGAATGTGAGACTCAGGTGAGCGGCGAGAATCAGGAAGTGCCAAAATATCAATGGTTTGACGGGAGATGTATCAGTGGTGAGACCACTGTTTCACAGGTGAGACGCCCAGTCGCTTCATCTTCCGCCAGAGTGTTGCCCGGCTGATGCCCAATTTGCGCGCGGCGTCCTCGGACGTGTGGGAGTTCTGGAGTGCTGAGAGCAGGGCTGCCTTTTCCGAACGCTCTACGGTATCCGCCAGACGCCCGCCCCCCGCAAGGCGTTCATGGTTCTGCAACCGTACGGGCAAATCGCGGCAGCGGATCCAGCCGTCAAGCGAGGAGATCACTGCACATTCCAGCGCATTTTCGAGTTCCCTGACGTTGCCGGGCCAGCCGTTTTCCAGCAGCATACGCATGGCCGGAGGCGTGAGTTGCTTGCGGCGCTCGGGGTCCTGCTTTGCCAGGCGCAGCAGGATGTCTTCGCATAGCAGGGGAATGTCTTCCGGGTGATCCCGCAGGGGTGGCAACTCCACCGGTACCACGTGAAGCCGGTAGTAGAGATCCTCGCGGAAACGACCAACCGAAACCAGTTGCGCCAGGTCCTGGTTAGTGGCTGCAAGGATGCGGAGGTCAACCCGAACCGTTCGTGAACTGCCCAGAGGCTCGAAGGTGCGTTGCTGAAGTACCCGCAACAGTTTCACCTGTAAAGGCAACGGCAGATCGCCAATTTCGTCCAGAAAGATCGTGCCCGTGTGGGCGAGTTGGAATCGCCCGGGACGGTCACTGACAGCACCCGTGAACGCACCCCGAACGTGTCCGAACAACTCACTTTCGAGCAGGGTCTCGGGCAGCGCGGCGCAGTTTACCTTTACGAAAGGCTTGTCCCAGCGGGCGCTGCGGGCGTGCAGGATGTCCGCTACCAACTCCTTGCCGGTTCCGCTTTCCCCGGTAATCAGTACCGTGGACTCCGTCACCGCCAGCCGCTCGATCAGGTTGTAGACAGCCAGCATCCGCGCACTCTTGCCCACCAGCCGGTCGAGCCTGCGTGTCTCGCGGAGGCTCTGGCGCAGTTCCTTTACTTCGCGCTGGTCGCGAAGAATGGCTACGGCCCCGATGATGCTAAAGTTGCGATCGCGTGGCAATTCCGTACGTAGCCACACCGGAATGGCTGAACCATCGCGCACCCGTAAGTTCAGCTCTGAGCCCACCAGACCTTCCTGGTTGTCGAGGGTTACCTCCAAGGGGCAGAATTCTGACTTGCAGATCTCACGCGAATGGATGCCCATCACCTCCACACGCGGATAGCCCATCAACTCTTCCGCTGCCCGGTTGAAGTGCGTTATCCGGCAGTCGAGGTCAACGGCAATCACGGCATCGCCGGACGATTCCAGCACCGCCTCCAAGTGCGCCGCGTTTCGCTCCGCCTCCGCGCCCGCGGCCTCGCGCTGGGCTATCAGTCGCAGGATGTGGCGGATGTCGCGAATACTCTCTACCACCCCGATCTTCTCTCCCCGTTCGTTCTTCAGCACTGACGTGTTGATGCACACCGGAATGGCATCGCCGTTGCGAGACCGGATGCGAGTATCAAACGTAGTGATGTGCTCCTCGCCCTCAAAGGCCCGCTGGAAGGGGCACTCGCTGCTCCCGCATAGGTCGCTTTGGATGACATCACAGCAGGGTTTCCCCACTGCCTGTGAAGCGCTTAATCCGGTGAGTAGCTCGGCGCTGGGGTTCATCGAGAGGACGCGGCAGTCCGCATCAATGGCAAGCAGCGCATCGGAGGCGTGCCGTACGAGATCGTCGAGACGGAACCGGGTATCCGGCATACAGAAATTGAGACCTTCTTAGCCGATATTGTACAGTTTTCTCGCGTAAGTCCGCTGCAACCCTTGTGCCACGGATCCCCGCCCGCGATAGAATTGCGGCAGCTATGCGTCCGATATTCTTTTCCCTCGCCCTGCTTCTCGTGAGCGGCTTCACCCTTTGCGCGCAGACCCCGGATTGGGAGAATCCCCAGATCGTGGGTATCAACAAGCAGCCTCCCCACGCCACTATGACCATTTTCCCCGGCCGGGAGGAAGCCCTGCGCAGCCTTCGTGAGCCCGCCAGTCGCGAAGGTACCCCGTGGTATCTCACCCTCGATGGCATGTGGCGTTTCCAGTGGGCAAATCAACCTGCGGATCGCCCGGTGGGCTTTCAGCACTTGGACTACGATGCGAGCGCCTGGAAACTGCTGCCCGTTCCTTCCAACTGGGAACTGCATGGCTATGGCTATCCGCACTACACCAACATCGTTTATCCGTTCCCGAGGAACCCGCCCTTCATCCAGCACGACCTCAACCCCGTGGGCTCCTACCGGCGAACCTTTCGCGTGCCTCCGGATTGGAACGGACGCCGCGTGTTCCTCCACTTCGCCGGCGTATCGAGCGCGATGTATGTATGGGTGAATGGGCAGGAGGTCGGCTATAGCCAGGAAAGCCGTACGCCTGCCGAGTTCGATATCACGCCTTATCTGCGCGAGGGCGACAATCTCCTGGCGGTAGAAGTGTACAAGTACAGCGACGGCTCATACCTCGAAGACCAGGACTTCTGGCGGCTGAGCGGCATTTTCCGCGAAGTTTACTTGGTGGCGGCGCCCAGTATCCACGCACGCGATTTTGAAGTACGCGCCTCGCTTGATGCCGGCTATCGCGATGCTACGCTAAGCGTGCGTGTGAAGCTGCAGAACCATGGGGAAGCAACGGCCGCTGCATCGGTGGAAGCGGAACTGCTTGCGCCCGACGGAAGCCGCGTCGCGCAACTTTCGGCTCGCAGCGTCAGCGTCTCCGGCGGAGGCGAAAACGAAGTGCTGCTTGAGGCGCCGGTTGCCAACCCCGCGAAATGGTCCGCGGAGACTCCAGTTCTCTATCCGCTGCTCATTACCGTGAAGGATGCGCAGGGTGCGGTGCTGGAAGTGATTCCCTGGAACGTGGGCTTTCGCTCCGTCGAAATCAAGGGCGGCCAGTTGCTCGTGAACGGGAAAGCCGTCCTGATAAAGGGCGTAAACCGGCATGAGCACGACCCTGATCTGGGCCACGTACCCAGCAGCGCCATGATGATGCGCGACATCCTGCTGATGAAGCAGAACAATATCAATGCCGTGCGCGCCAGTCACTATCCCAACATCCCTGAATGGTACGAACTTTGTGACAGGTATGGGCTTTACGTCATCGACGAGGCGAACATCGAATCCCATGGCATGGGTTACGACGAAGAAAGCCTTGCGAAAGATCCGCAGTGGGAGAAGGCTCATCTTGATCGCATTGAGCGCATGGTGGAACGAGACAAGAACCACCCCAGCATCATCATCTGGAGCATGGGCAACGAGGCGGGCGACGGAGTCAATTTCGAGAAGGCAAGCGCCTGGATGAAGCAGCGTGACGCCTCGCGCCCGGTGCACTATGAGCGCGCGGAACTGCGCCCGCACGTCGACATGGTGACCCCCATGTATTGGCGCATTGAACAGATGGTGGATTACGCCCGGTCCAACCCAACCCGTCCGCTCATCCAGTGTGAGTACGCCCATGCCATGGGCAACAGCGTGGGAAATCTGCAGGACTACTGGGACGTGATTGAGCAGTATCCCAGCCTGCAAGGTGGCTTTATTTGGGACTGGGTGGACCAGGGACTGCGCCATCGCACCGGAAACGGGATCGAGTTTTTCGCCTACGGAGGCGATTTCGGCGATAAGCCCACCGACACCAACTTCTGCGTGAATGGATTGGTACAGCCGGACCGCCGGCCAAACCCGTCGCTGCACGAAGTGCGCAAGGTATACCAATCCATCAAGACCAGCGCTGTGAATGCCGAGGAAGGCCAGTTCCGCGTAAAGAATGGTTTCTTCTTCCAGGACCTAAGCGCCTACGAGATCGCAACGGAGTTGCTGGCAGACGGCAAGATTGTCGAATCCGGAGTGCAGCGGCCCATCGCTCTGCCCCCCGGCGAGGAAGCCAACCTGCAGTTGGGCTATTCGCGCCAGACGCTTAAGCCCGGTCTGGAACACCATGTGCGCGTGTCCTTCCGTTTGCAGAACGACACGTCTTGGGCGCGAGCAGGCCACGTGGTGGCCTGGGACGAGTTTCGTGTTGTCCCACTTCAGGGCGGCGTTGGCGGTAGCCGGGGAATGGGAGGAGTGATTACGATAGCTGAAACCGATAGTGACATCACGCTGAGCGGGTCGAAGTTCCGCCTAGCGATCAGCAAGACGCGGGGCACGATTTCGTCGTGGGAAGCGAACGGAGTTCGGCTGATGGCGCAGCCTCTGGAACCGAATTTCTGGCGTGTGCCCATCGACAACGACATCGGCAACGGCATGCCCCAGCGCCATGGCGTCTGGCGGATGGCCGGTGCGCAGCGGGTGGTGGAAAGTGTGCGCATTACGGAACGAAGCCAGACGCGCGTCGTCGTAGAAGCAACGTCGAAACTGCCCGCGGGCGGCGCGTCCTATGTGAACACGTTTACCGTCAATGCGGCTGGTGAGGTTGGGGTGCAGGCAGAGTATACGCCCGGCCTTGCCTTGCCCGAACTTCCCAAGTTCGGCATGCAGATGCAATTGCCGGCAACTTTCCACAACGTGTCCTGGTATGGACGTGGTCCTCACGAAAGCTATTGGGACCGCAAGACCAGCGCTGCAGTGGGCATCTACGCGGGAACCGTGGCGGGACAGATTCATCCTTATGTGCGTCCGCAGGAAACCGGCAACAAGGAAGATGTGCGATGGATGGCGCTCACAAACGACGAGGGCTCGGGTCTGCTGGCCGTGGCCTCCTCGGCGCCTCTGAGTGTTTCCGTGTGGCCCTTTCCCCAAGAGGCGCTGGAAAAGGCCACCCATACGTTCCAACTGCCGAGCAAGTCGGGCGTGGTTACCTGGAACCTCGACCATAAGCAGATGGGCCTTGGCGGCGACGACAGTTGGGGTGCCTTGACACACAAGCAGTACACACTGCCAGCGGACCAGCCCTATCGCTACGGGTTCTGGCTGATACCCATTGTCCCAGGCGTGAGTGACTTCACGGCCCTCAGCAAACAGGGTTGGGTGCTCGGGCGCTGATGCGACGCGAGCCTGCTACGTGGCAGGGAGCCTCACCACTTCCCTCCGCGCCGCGGACTCGTATACCGCATCCACCACGGCCAGCGTCTTCAGGTAGTCCTCACCTGTGCTTTCAAACGCAGTGCCGCTGCGCATGCTGTCAACGAAATGCCGTTGCAGTGCGTACACGCAATCGCCGGCGAAGCCGCGCCGTTCGTGCGGGTATTCAATCACCTGCGCTGGTTCTCCCAGCGGCTTGAAGCGCAAGGTGGCGTTGGTGTCCATGGTCAGATGCCCGTGCATTGCATCCAGGCGCAGGTCGCCAAACGTGAAACGAGGGTCTTCGGACTCGCTCTCGTTGAAGCGATTGGCGTCCAGGATTGACGTTGCCCCGCTTGCATGGCGGAAGAACAGTTGCCCCGTTTCCTCGCCTTGTATTACGGGGTTCAGCCGCCGCAGATTCGCATACACTTCCACAATTTCGCCCATCAGAAAGCGAAAGGTGTCGATAAAGTGGACACCAGTTTCATACACCAGCAGCCGAGGGTAGTGTCTGAAGAAGGGCTGGCGCGCCAGGTAGGCGTCCTGCCCCCAGCCGTCGCCGGTGCGCATGCGAAAGTAGCAGTGCGTGATGTCGCCCAGAAGTCCATCCTGCCGCAGATCCTTGATCTTGCGATACCAGGGTTGCCAGCGCCAGTTCTCGTGCACCAGGAAGCGTACCCCCGCGGTCCGCGCCGTTTCCACAATGCGCCGGCTCTCTTCCATGGTGGGCGCCAGAGGCTTCTGACAAATGATGTGAATGCCACGCGTCGCCGCTTCCGCGCACAACTCCTCGTGGGTTTCCGGCGGAGTGATGATATCCACGAAGTCCGGCTGCTCGGCGTCCAACATAGCGCGCCAGTCACTGTAGTGGCGGGGAATCCGGTGCCGTTCCGCTGCTTCGCGCGCTTTCGATTCCGTTCGGTTATAGAGCGCGGTGATCTCCACCTCTGGAATCCGGTTCCAGGCCTCGTACTGGAAATGCGAGAAGTAGCCGGCGCCAAGCGCGACACCGCGCAGGGTGCCGGGCATGGGGCTACTCATCGCCCGGCTCCATCGCCGGTTCGCAGAGATGCCGCCGGAAGACGGGTGCTACACCCGGCAGTCTCCGGGGAATTGCCAAACAACGAAAGCGCAGTACCAGCTAGGATCGCGCGAAGATCCTCCTCTTGCAGCCCAAGCCCCAACAGCTTGTGAATCTCGGTGTGCATGCACTCTGAGAGATCAGTTCCCATCATCACTCTGCTCGCGGGGATATGGGCCAGCACCTCAAGGACGTGATTTGGCATCAGCGTGGAGGTCTCTAGGTAGATGTTGGGGCAGAAACTCGCGGCCACAATGGCTTCCGCCACCAGCATGCCGCCACCGCCGCAGTGGGCGAGGATGATACGCAGATCTGGAAAGCGGCGGGCCGGGAACATGAACAGCGACGGCAGTGCGAAAGGGATCCCGCTGCCGGTGTGGCAGACCATTGCCATCTCATTCTCCAGTGCCGATTCGAAGACGTAATCGAATCGCGCAGCCAGGGGATTCACCGCCTGGTACTGCGGCTGCAACTTCAGCGCAACGAATCCATATTCCTCGCGACAGCGCTTCGCTTCATCACGATACTGCTGCGGCGGGATAAAGGGCGGGATACATGCCGTTCCCCGCAACCGGTCAGGATAGCGGCGGAGGGCATCGCCAATCTCGTCGTGGGTCCCGCGCATATCCTCAACCACGGGGAAGGGAATCACAAGCGAGACGTCCACCCCCTCGCGGTCCATATCGCGCAGGACATCGTCCACCGGGCGTACCCTGCCCGAGTGAACGGCACTTCCCAGGTGCGTGTGGCTATCGAATACGGTCATTCCTTGAAGCATGGTGAACTTCCCGCCTCCTCAAACTATGCAGCAAGAGCTGCGATGATCGCGGCACCCATCTGCTGGGTGCTCAGCTTGCCGCCCATATCCCGCGTGCGCGCCCCGGGGTCCTGAAACACTTTCCTCACCGCCGCGCGGATGCAGGATGCCCCCGCGCGCGAAGCTGCCGTATCAAACCAGTCCAGCATCTCGGCGGCCGATAACACCGTCGCCACGGGGTTGGCTATCCCTTGCCCTGCAATGTCGGGCGCCGAACCGTGCGAAGGCTGGAACACGGCAAACCGATCGCCAATATCCGCGGAAGGCGCCATGCCCATGCCGCCAATCAGCGCCGCGCACTGGTCGCTGAGAATATCACCGAACATGTTCTCGGTCACCATCACGTCGAAGCTCTCCGGGCGACGCACCAGGTAAAGTGCAGCGGCATCTACATACACGCGATCCGTAGCGACGTCTGGGAATTCCGCCGCTACCTGGTCAAACACCTGTCGCAGGAAGGCCATCGACGGCAGCACGTTGGCTTTGTCTACCAGCGTGACATGCTTGCGCCGCTTCATCGCCGCACGAAACGCCGCCCGCACAATACGGTCGGCACCCCGCCGCGTAATGCGCATGCGGTCTTCCACCACATCGGCATCGGGGTCGCGGACCTCGCCCCGGCCCGAAAACAAGCCCTCTGTGCTTTCCCGCACCAGGAGCAGGTCAATACCGCCCGCCTCATATCCTTTCAGTGGCGTGTCGTCGGCGTGGTAGAGGTAGATGGGCCGCAACCCGCAATACAAATCCAGCTTCTCACGCAAGTCGATCTGCGGTGTCATCTCCACGCCGTTCGGCCATCGCACGCTTGGCAAGCCCATCGCCCCCAGCAGGATGGCGTCGTATTCCTGAATCGCTGCAAAGGTGCCAGGGGGCAGAGGGTCTCCAGAGCGCAGGTATTCGCCAGCACCCACAGAAAACGAAGTGGCCTCGTAGACAAATCCAGCGAGCGGCGCCACCGCATCGAGCACCGCCAGCGTGGCATCCATCACCTCCGGCCCCACACCATCGCCGGGGAGGGAGGCGATTCGAAATGGGGATGCCAAGTCAGAGCCTTCTGCAACCCTCGCTAGTTGAGCGAATTCGGAACTCATGTTCCGTATTTTGACACACGAATGCACTTCTTGCCAGACTGAGAATCGTATATAACATGGAGCACACTCAGAAGTTGGCTAGTGGCTCATATTGCTGCAGAGAGGGATCCACAGTTTCCTGTTGACAGAGCGGCGAGTTTGCAATATATATGATTACGAACTGTTCTTCTGGAGGTCCCTGCCATGTCGATCCGCTCTGTTGCGGCCTGTGTATTTCTGGTTCTGCTTCTCGCCGTAACTGGGCCGGCGTGGGCTCAGATGGTTTCCGGAAGGGTGAGTGGAAGTGTTGTGGACGCTTCTGGAGCGGCAGTTGCCGGGGCGAACGTCGCTCTGCTGAACGAGCGAACAGGCGAGCAGATGGAGCGCCAAACCAACGATTCCGGCTACTTCGTCTTTCCGCTCGTTCCCCCCAGCAGCTATGCAATAACGGTATCCTCCACGGGATTCGCCATATATGAACGAAGAGGCATGGTGCTGAATGCGAACGCCAGCCTGGCCCTGGGCAGCCTTCCGTTGCAGGTGGGGTCAATGAGCGAGCGCGTGGAGGTGGTGGCGGAGGGTTCAATGGTGGAACTCGATACCACGGGCCAGAGCCAGGTGGTGACCAGTCAACAATTGGACAAGCTGATGTCGATCAGCCGGGACGTGATGTCTACGATGAGTATTCTTCCCGGTGTCTCCCAGCAGCGCTTCGGGTCGAATCATTCAATTGGCGGATCCATCTCCGGCGCTGAAACGCAGAACTTCTCTGGCACCCGCGCCAAGTGGAACTCCGTGAAACTGGACGGGCAGCCGGGCCAGAACGTCGATCAGATCAATCGCTTCAGTATTCCAGTGGCTTGGGATGCGGTGGAAGAGATTACTGTCCAGCCAACCTCCTACCTCGCCGAACACGGACGCTCCTCCGGGGTACACATCAATGTGATTTCAAAGTCGGGAACCAACGAATTTCATGGCTCGCTCTATCACTACAAGCGGCACGAGCAATTCAATGCCAACAACTTCTTTAACAACCGGGAGGGTCTGAGCAAACCTCTTGGGCGCTACAACACTTATGGTGGCACCGTTGGCGGACCCATCAAGCGGGACAAGCTTTTCTTCTTCGTAAGCCAGGAAAACTGGTCGGTTACCCAAACCGGACCTATCACGCGGGCTACGCTCCCCACTGCCCTTGAGCGGCAGGGCAACTTTTCTGAGACTCTCGAGCAAAACGGAAGACTAATCCCAATCTTCGATCCGCTCACACAGGCTCCGATTCCCAACAACATCATCCCAGTGGCGCAGCGCGACAGCAATGGTCTCGCGATGCTGAACGTGATGCCTCTGCCAAACTCTCCCCAGTTCTTCAGCACCCTGGGCTTTAACAACATCATGCAGCAGCGCATCGAGATCCCGAAGAAGCAGACGCAGCTGAAATTCGACTGGCTGCCGACCAGCAACGACCGGCTCAGCTACCGGCCGCGCTGGTTTGACCAGGACCTCCGCGGGCAGACGGGTGTGTGCTGCTCAGTGAATGCCAACTTTGACCTGCAGCCCCACCACTACAACTTTGGCAATGTCGCCCACCTGGCCACCTGGACCAGGACACTTACCCCCACCATGGTGAATGAAGTGTCTGGCGGCTGGTTCAAGAGTTATGAACTGGGCAACCTCACTGACCGCTTCGACCTTTCGCGATATCGGCGGGACAACAACAATCTGCAGGACCTGCCGCAGCTTTTTCCGCAAGTGAACGAGTTCAATCTGATTCCGGCCATGCAATACGGTGGAGTCCCCAACAGCCCTTCGCTTACTTACGACGACCGCACGCCCATCGACGCGCGCGACGACCGGCTAAACTTCTCAAACACACTTAGCTGGCTGAAGGGCAATCACAACCTGAAGTTCGGCGGCTATGTTGAGATCCAGTATGCAAGTGAGGGCCCTCGTCTGGATGGCGCCGCGGACGCAGGAGGAAGGTTTATTTTCAACCGCGACCGGAACAATCCTTTCGATACCAACCACCCGTTCTCCAACGCCGCTTACGGAACCTATCGCGAGTACCGGCAATCCAGCAACAAGAGCAATGGCCGCGGCATCATGTGGCTACAGGAGTATTTTGCGCAAGACTCATGGAAGGTCAACCGTCGGTTGAGTCTCGACTTTGGATTCCGTTTCTCGAAGTTCACTGATTTTCGGCTGCGGACCGACGAGGGTGCCGCGCTGGCGTTGCCAGAGTGGAACATCGCGAATATCCCTGCGTACTTCGTCCCGGCGATCAATCCGGCAACGAATCAGCGCGTCGCACGAAACCCCATCACTGGAGCGCTGGCTCCCTCCCCACTCATAGGGACCTTTGTGCCGGGTGTGGGCGACCGGCTGAACGGAATGGTGGTGGGCGGTTTTGATCGTCTTAATGGTGGTTACCGCCAGAACGCTCCACTGCAGTTCTCGCCTCGCTTTGGTATGGCATTGGACCTTCTGGGCAACGGGAAAACGGTGGTTCGCGGTGGCTTTGGTGTCTACCGTCAGGGGATCTTTGCCTCCGGGCAATCTGTGATCAATTCCAATGTGGTGACGGCGGCGCCAGTGGTGGAGAGCCCGAGCATCTTCTTCAACACCATTGACGGAATTCGCAACGCCCCAAATGTTTTCGCGCCGCCCAATGCCGTGTCTACCTTTGAAGAAGCTTGGCGGAAGGTGCCCACTGTCTACAAGTGGTCGTTCGGCATTCAGCAGCAGCTTCCCTGGAATACCCTGATGGATGTCGCCTATGTGGCAAATACTGGGCGTCACCTGCGCCAGAATGCCAACGTCAACACGCTACCTCCAGGCGCTCGATTCCAGCAGTCAGCTCTCGACCCCACAACCAATCGCCCTCTGCCTGACAACTTCATCCGGCCTTACTTTGGCTTTGCCAACATCATTCAGCAAGGGCTGGATGTGGGCTGGTCAAACTACAATGCCCTGCAGGTGTCGGTGAACCGCCGCTATACGTCACGCTTTCAGTATGGGCTTGCGTATACCTGGTCGAAGACGATGTCGCTTACCGATGACGATGCCAATGGACTGCCCATTTACCGCGGCTATCGCGAGTACCTCTACGGAAAGGCAGGTTTCGACCAAACCCATGTCCTGGTGCTGAACTACCTTTACTCGGTTCCTAACTTCAACCTGTTGGGCAACAATGCTGTCTCCAAGACGGTGCTTCATGGCTGGAATGTCAGCGGCATCAGCACTTTCGCGAGTGGCTTTCCGCAACCGATCACCTTCTCGTACGCCGATGGTGTGGACCGTTGGGGAGGGGGCGATGCAGTCCGCGTAAACATGGTGCAGAACCCCATCCTGCCGCGTTCGGAGCGCACCCTTCAACGCTGGTTTAACACTGCGTCAGTAGCTGCGCCCGGCTTTGGTGATTTTGGCAATGCGCCGTTGGATGTCATTCGCGGACCTGGCCAGGCCAATTTCGACTTTAGTCTGCAGAAGCAGTTCGCTATCCGCGAACGCACGCGCCTGGAGTTCCGATGGGAGATGTTTAGTATGTTCAATCACACGCAGTTCGATGATGTTGACCGCGCTGCTCGCTTTGACGCTCAGGGTAACCAGATCAACACGCGATTCGGACAGGTGATCACCGCGAAGACTCCGCGAGAAATGCAATTCGCACTGCGATTCCAGTTCTAGTGATTGCTTCCGAGCTTCGCTGAGCGCGGGCTGGCCCGTGGCATTCGCATGGGGCGGCCGGCGCTCCGTGCCCAGTGGGCGGTTCTGCCCGTTGGTGGTCGTGGTAGGTGAACATAGGAACAAAGGTAGGAATACACAGCGACGATGTCAGCCACTTTGCTCCCATCCACTACTCGCCTGTCCATGCGCGATCAGATTGCTTCCGTTCTCCAGGGGGAGATCATTACCGGAAAGTATTCTCCAGGGCAGCGTCTTGTTGAACGCGAACTCTCTGAGCGCTTCCGTGTAAGTTCGATTCCCATTCGGGAAGCCTTGCAGGTGCTGGAAACCCAGGGCCTCGTGGTGAAACAGCCCAACCGGGGATGTTCGGTAGTGGACCTGAGCACTGAGGAACTGGCACAGATGAACGAACTTCGAGCGTTGCTGGAGCCGAAGGTGGCGGAATGGGCGGCCTGCCGCATGACGGAAGCAGGCGCCCGCAAGCTTACTGAGCAGGCCTCCCGGCTGCAGCGCGCGGCCGCCGCTCAGGATCGCTCTGCTTTCTATGCCGCGGATATGGAGTTCCATCGCACCTTTTGGGAACTCTCGGGCAATCTCTATGCCGCGCGCATCCTAGAATCCGTCGTGGGCGCGGTGTTTGTCTCCGGCCTTCGTGCCGCAGTTGAGATTGACCTCTCGATGGAGTATGCGAAGCATGATCGCCTCTTGCGCGCACTTGTAGAGGGCCGGCCCAGCGACGCGTCCCTGCTGCTCAGTAGCATCGCCGGGGATTTTCGCGGTAAGTTGCGTGCCTGCGAACGAGACTAGTGACTTTGCCTTGCACCCTGCCGCGGCAACGGCGGGATGCAATCATTCGGCCGCGCCTCGAATCGCGCGAGTCCGGGTTTCAGGAAAGGAAGACCGATGATTCCAATTGCTATCTGGAAAAGTGGGAGTGCAGGTGCGCGCGGCTTAGCCGCTGCCTGTCTTTCTGTTGCGTTACTGCTTGCCGGCTGCAGCACTGCGCCGCCCGACGGAGCCACCCACAACGGACCCGCCAAGGCCCGCGTAAGTGGTGACACCATGGCGTGGCACAAAGTAACGCTTACCGTGGACGGGCCTGCCGCGCAAGAGACCGGGAGTGATACCAACCCATTCCTTGACTACCGCATGCAAGTGGAGTTTAGCCACGAAAGCGGAAGCCCGCGCTATGTGGTACCCGGCTACTTTGCCGCCGATGGAGATGCCGCGAACAGCGGCGCGACCGCCGGCAACAAGTGGAGGGCTCACGTCTCACCGGATCTTCCCGGCAAGTGGAACTACAAGGTCTCCTTCGTGGAGGGCAGTGAGGTTGCCGTGAATGCTTCCACCCCAGGAAGCCCTGTCGCTCGCGTGGATGGCAGCACCGGCAGTTTCGAAGTGCGACCCTCCGACAAGACTGGGCGTGACTTCCGTGCACATGGCCGGCTGCAGTACGTGGGTGGGCATCACCTTCAGTTTGGCGGGTCCAAGGAATACTTCCTGAAGGTGGGCGCGGACTCACCCGAGACCTTTCTGGGATATGAGGACTTCGACGGCACCTACACCAACAAAGTACCGCTGAAACGCTTTGAGCCGCATTTCGCGGATGCCAAGCCTACGGATCCCACATGGTCAAACGGGAGGGGGAAAGGGATTCTTGGCGCAATCAACTACCTGGCATCGAAAGGTCTCAACGCAATCTCGTTCCTTCCTTACTCTGGAGGAGGTGATGGACAGAATGCGTGGCCCTTTGTGAAGCACGACGACCAGCGCCACTACGATGTTTCGAAACTCGACCAATGGGCAATCGTCTTTGAGCACGCCCAGGCCAACGGGCTCTACCTTCACTTCAAGCTCCAGGAACAGGAGAACGACGACAACCGATTCGGCCACAACGCGGAGCCTCGCGAGATTCCCGCGTCCCTCAATGGGGGAGCCTTAGGCACTGAGCGTAAGCTTTATCTGCGGGAGCTGATCGCGCGCTTCGGCCACAACCTCGCGCTCAATTGGAACCTTGGAGAAGAGAATACGCAGAGCACCGAAGAACAGATGGACATGGCCACCTACATCCGCGAAACGGATGCCTACAACCACCTGATCGTCGTCCACACTTTCCCTGACTGGCAGGAACGTGTGTATCCCCCTTTGTTGGGAAAGAATTCTCCGTTCACGGGCGCGTCACTGCAGAATCAATTCGACGAAACGCACGAGCGCACCTACCGCTGGGTGAAAGCTTCCGCCGAAGCGGGGAAACCATGGGTGACCGCCAACGATGAGCAAGGCACTGCCAATCTCGGTGTCCCCCCTGACCCTGGCTACAAGGGCTTCGACGGTAAGAACCCAAAGGGAGAGGATGTACGGACCCTCCACGACATTCGCAAGTACACGCTGTGGGGCAACCTGATGGCGGGTGGCGCCGGCGTCGAATACTACTTTGGCTATCAGCTTGCCGAAAACGACCTGGTGATGGAGGACTATCGCAGTCGCGACAAGAGTTGGGATTTCGGCCGCTATGCGCTCGCGCTCTTCCGTGATCAGAAGATTCCCTTTTGGGAAATGCGCAATGAGGATGAACGAGTTGGTAATCCAAAGCGAGAAAACACACATTACTGCCTTGCCAAGCCTGGAGACCTGTACCTGGTATACCTGCCCAACGGGGGCGCAGCGCAATTGGACCTGAAAGGAGTGGAAGGCAGCTTCTCGGTAACCTGGCTCAACCCTCGCGACGGCACTGGGGGCCACACGGGGAACATCGGCGAGGTCGCAGGTGGCAAAGCCGTCTCACTAGGAATTCCGCCAGCGGACCCCAGCGAAGACTGGGCCGTGCTGCTGCGCAAGCGATAGAGGCAAGTGCGACGGCGAGCAGGTATCTCTCCCTCCCCGCTACTGCGCTACGCTGAGCGGGGAGGCTTTGCACGATGGATCTTGAACTCACGGGACAGGTGGCTGTCGTAACCGGTGGAGCCAGCGGCATAGGCTTGGCCTGCGCGCGAACCTTCGCGCGCGAAGGAGCCATGGTGGCCATTTGGGATGTCGCCTCTAACGTGGAAGAGGCGGCGGCCGCGATCGCCGGCGACTTTGGCGTCTCTGCCTGCGGCCTTTCGGTGAATGTATCCGACTACCCATCGGTCCAGGCTGCTCTGGCGGAAACGGAGTCTGCACTTGGTGCTGTGCGTCACCTTGTGCATGCCGCGGCCATCGGCTCAGGCAAGTTCGGCTTTCCGTACACCAATCTCGATCCTTCCGACTGGCCTCGTGTGCTGGAAGTCAACATCATGGGTATGACCCACATTGCGCACGCGGTTGGCCCGGCGATGTCCGAGCGTCGGGATGGCAGCATGATCTTTATCGGCTCCGTGGCTGCGCAGATCGGCTCACCTACAGATCCTCCCTACAGCGCCAGCAAAGCCGCCAACATCAACTTCGCCCAGTGCATGGCCAAGGATCTCGCCCCGCACAATGTGCGCGTCAACGTCGTGAATCCTGGCATGGTGCAGACACCGCTAAACAGGGGTGTCTGGCAGGCATGGAATCTCCAGCAGCCACCGGCGGAACGACGTTCCTACGAGGAGTGGGCAGGGGAGAAGGTGAAAAAGGTGGCTCCGCTCGCGCGCTGGCAGCGTCCAGAAGATGTCGCGGACATGGTGGTGTTCCTTAGCTCACCCCGCGCCGCCCAGGTCACTGGCCAAAGCATCAATGTGGACGGCGGCCAGGTGATGCGCTTCTGAATAACCCCTCGCTGTGACGGCGATGCCCGCCACCCTGCCATTCGAGATAGAATACGGAGCATTTCAGACGGTCGCTGGATTTGCGGGGTTGCTCTGTTGCGAATAACTCGAACCATAGCCTTGCTCGTTGTTTTGCTGCTGCTTGCGGAGTTGATTCCCCCGACGAGTGATGTCCACGCCCAGTCTGCAGAGCCTGTGCCTGCCACCCCTGGGCCTGCGGATGTAATCATCATCGGTGCTGGCATTGGAGGTCTCAGCACCGCCTGGGAAGCGGGCCGCCAGGGGCTGCGCGTTACCGTCATCGATATGTTCTCTGTTTTCGGCGGCCACGCCGTAATGTCAGAGGGCGGCTTGGCGATGGTCGCCACTGCCTACCAGGCGGAGAACGGCGTCACAGACTCACCGAAACTCGCTATTCGCGACTTCACAGACTGGGGCGAGGACGCGTCCATCCCTTGGGTGGAGGCCTTTGCGCACCACTCGCGCGAGCGGGTCTTCGATTGGCTGGTCTCACTGGGAGTCCGATTCTCCGGGCTGCGCAAGCAAGCCGGTAATCGCACCGCACGGTTCCACGAGAATGCGCAGCGCGGCTTGGGTGTAGTCACACCCATTTATCGTGATTGTCTCCGCTATCCCAACATCCGCTTTGAGTGGAACACGCAGGCACTGAAGCTGTTGAGGGAAGGGAATCGAGTAGTGGGCGTGAAGGTGGTCCGTCTCCGGACAGGCAAGGAACAGGAATTGCTGGCGCCTGCGGTGGTGGTGGCCACAGGCGGCTACCAGAGCAGCCTTGAACTGGTACGCGAGAGTTGGCCCGCGCATTTGCCTTTTCCTGAGAACCTGCTGCTGGGCGCAGGCTTGAACGCAGTAGGCAGCGGCCTGGGCCTGGGCAAGGAAGCCGGAGCAGCCATCGAGCGTATGGACCACCAGTGGAACTATCCCTGGGGCATGGTGGACCCCCGCTTTCCAGGGGAGCGCCGCGGCATCAACGCCCGTGTACCGAACAGCATTTGGGTGAACTCGCGCGGCGAACGCTTCGTCAATGAAGTGCTGAACGCTCGTGATGCCCTCGTCGCCCTTCTGAGTCAGAACCCCAGCCTCTACTGGGCAGTGTTCGACAGCCAGGGTAAGCGCAGCATGAGCGTTGCCGGCACGCACTGGACGCAGTTTGCGCGCGTCGAGCAGCAACTCATCGAGAACCCGAAAGTCACGGCCAAGGCCGACACGCTGGAAGCCCTTGCCAACAGCATCGACGTGCCTCCGGCAACTCTCGCTGCCACGGTCGCCCGCTACAACCAGATGGTGGAGTCTGGAGACGATGTTGATTTCCAACGGTTTGGCCCCGGTGTGCCCGACCCGCGCAAGATCAACGATCGCATGCAGGCACCCCCGCGGCGCATTGAAACGCCACCCTTCTATGCCATTCCCATGGGCCCGCTTACCCGCAAGAGTATGGGCGGATTGCGCGTTGACCTGCAATGCCGTGTGCTCACCGAATCTGGCGAGCCAATCGAGGGCCTTTATGCCGTCGGGGAGGTTACGGGTTTTGGTGGTATCAATGGCAAGGCGGGCCTGGAGGGCACCTTTCTGGCTCCGGGGATGTTCCAGGGGCGCGCCGCTGGCGAAGCCATCGCCAACCTGGCTGGTTCCCGCATCCATCTCACTGAACCTCGCCACCCACCCAAGCCCGACCGCGGTACTGACGATTCCCAGTGCCAAACCTGTCACAATCTCAACAAGTTGCTGGCCGCGCCGCGCCCCGGTTACCAGCACTTCGAACTCGTTCACAACGTCGTTGCTGAGCGAAGCCTGCGCTGCATCGCATGCCACTCCGAGCAGAGTCCCTTTCGTGCAAGCGCACACCGCATACACAGGACGGCCCAGACGGAGAACTGCGCGTTCTGCCATCTGGGCCGTTAGTATCCGAACCGTCTGATCAGGCTTCGTTCAGCGCTGCTACGCCTGGCAGTTCAATGCCACTAAGGTACTCAAGCGTCGCGCCGCCGCCGGTAGAAATATGGCTGATCTTGCTGCCAAGACCGGAAGTCTTGATGGCTTTTTCCGAGTCACCCCCGCCCACAATGGAGACCGCCTCGGACGTAGCCACAGCATTCGCAAGCGCCATGGTTCCCTTGTCAAATGGTGGCTTCTCAAACACACCCATCGGTCCGTTCCAAATCACCAGTTTCGCGGCAGCGATGACAGCGCAGTAAGCTTCCACGGTCTTCGGCCCGATGTCCAGGCCCATCACGCCATCGGGGATCTGCTCGACAATTTCGAACGGCGCGCCCTCGCGAAACTCCGCGGAAACCACGTGGTCCACAGGCAGCATCAGCTTGCTGCCGAACTCCTCCATCAGGCTCTTCGCCAGATCCACCTTGTCGTCTTCCACCAGGCTCTTGCCTGTGGGCTCGCCCTTAGCCTTTGAGAAGGTATAGGCCATCGCGCCGCCAATCATCAGCTTGTCCACGATCTTGGCGAGGTTCTGGATCACCTCAATCTTGTCGGATACCTTGGCGCCACCCAGGATTGCCACCGCCGGCCGGGGCGGGGTCTTGGTGGCCATCTCCAGATACTCAAGTTCCTTCTGCATCAGCAGTCCGGAAGCGCTCTTCCCCACAAACTTCGTGATGCCCTCCGTGGAGGCATGCGCGCGGTGGGCGCTGCCAAACGCGTCGTTCACATACACGTCACAAAGTGCGGCCAGCTTCTTGGCGAACTCAGGGTCGTTCTTTTCTTCCTCGGCATGGAAGCGCAGGTTTTCGAGCAGCAGCACTTCGCCCGGGGCCGGCTTCATTGCTTCCACTTCAGCGCCCACGCAATCCGGCGCCATCTTCACCTCGCGCCCAATCAATTCAGCCAAGCGTGCGGCGGCGGGCTTCAGGCTCATGGTAGGCACGGGCTTGCCCTTCGGTCGGCCAAGATGGCTCGCCAGAATCAAACCGGCGCCCTGCTCCAGGGCGTATTCAATTGAGGGAAGGGAAGCCCTAATGCGCTTGTCGGAAGTGATGGATTGGCCATCTTCCGTCAGCGGGACGTTGAAATCCACACGCATGAACAGTACTTTTCCCTTGAGGTCGAGATCGCGAATAGACAGTTTTGGCATAAGTATTCCTTAAATCGGAGTTGAAACTATGATGCTATCACGCGCCCGGCGGCGGTCTCTTTGCCCGTCCGGTGCGGGGTTACACGATGGCCTTAGCTGGCGGCCTCGCGCAGCGAAACCCTTATGCCGCATGCTCGGAATGCTTCAAGCAATGCGCCCTCGGCTGGTCCGTGAATTGGCGCCACGCAGCAGTTGCCATCCTCCAAAGTCACTAGCATGCGGTAGCGTTCCCGCACAATCTCGCTTTGGAACACTCCGCCCACGTAGGAAATAATCGCGGGCTCCTCGGGTGCGAACAGCCGTTCCCGCACCACAGAGGCCATCGTCGCCAGTTGTTGTGCGGCGTTGTGCAGAATTTCGAGCGCCACAGTGTCGCCGTCGCGCGCGGCCTCGTCCACCAGCCGGGACAAGCGAGCCACGCGTACTCGCGGGTATGCGTCGGTATAGAACCAGTGCATCAAGGTGTTGGCGTCCGGCGCCTTCTCGGCTTCCAACAGCAAATCATGCAGGCGCGTGGCGGGCCCCCAGCCTTCTGCCTGTCGCAGTGCGGCGCGCATCGCCTGCCGTGTGATGTCGAAGCCGCTGCCTTCGTCGCCGTAAACGTAGCCCCAGCCGCCCACGCGCTGCGTGAGGCCATCGGCATTGCGGCCCAACGCAATGGAACCCGTACCGGCAATCGTCATTACTCCCGGTGCACCTCCCGTGGCTCCGGCCAGGGCAATCCAGGCGTCGGTAGTTAGCACGTAGTGTTCCGCGGTTACGGCCGCCCGCAGGTAGTCTTCTTTATCTTCCGCGCCGCCGCTAAAGCCCATGCAGACGGCAGCAAAGTGGAGCGATTCGCGCGAAAGTCCCGCCGCCGCGCAGGCATCGCCCAGGCATTGGTCAATCGCGCCTTCGAAGCGCGCCCGTCCCTCTGCCTTCCCCACATGATTGCAGGGGCCGCCCACACCGCGCCCCAGCACCTGCCCGCTCTCATCGGCGATCAGTGCCGTGGTACTCGATTGTCCGCCGTCCACGCCCAGGAAATATGCCATTGGTTGTCGTCTCCAGCAACTGCCCTCAATCGCCCCGGTATTCGCAGCCGCTCGTGCATGTTTCCATTACCTGGATGCGGCTCAGCCCTGGTAGCGTCGGCTGCAGGTGCTGCCATACCCAGCGCGCGAGATTCTCACTGGTGGGGTTCTCGAGGCCCGGGATCTCATTCAAGTAGCGATGGTCCAGTGCATCTTCGATAGGCTTACAGGCGCGTTTGATGTCCGCGAAATCCATTACCCAGCCCAGGCGATTGTCCACGGGGCCTTCCACATGAATGCGGATGCGAAACGAATGTCCATGCAGCCGGGCACACTTGTGGCCCTCCGGGACATTCGGTAGCCGGTGCGCGGCCTCAATGGTAAATTCCTTGAAGATTTCCATGCCAGTCAAGGCTGCTTTGCAGCCCAATCTTCCATTGTTTCACTGCTTTCTCATTCATGGAGGATGCTTCCGATTTACTAACCTGTAATGTCTTTCTGCGATACCCTAAAGAGGTCTCGCTTCTCAGCCACCTGGAGTACCCTTGATGTCGCGTAGCCCCTCTCCTGATTTCCTCGCTTTCGCAATGTTCGCCGCGCTGTTTCTGGTGGTGTTCACTCCCGCTGCATGGTCTCAGGCCAGTGACGAAAACGCCTGGCACGCTCCCACACCGCTGCCAGACCGCGTGATCTTGGGGATTACTCCGGATCCCTCCACCACCATGTCGGTGAACTGGCGAACCAGCACCAATGTTACCGGCTCCAAGGCGGAAATTGCCGAGGCTGAGGACGGTCCGGATTTCCCCAAGAATGCCCGTAAATTGAATGCGACATCTCAGGCACTGAAAACCGATATCAACGAAGCACTTTTCCACACCGCAAGGTTCACGGGATTAAAGCCCGACACGCTTTACACGTATCGTGTGGGCGACGGCAAGAACTGGAGCGAGTGGAACCAGTTCCGCACAGCTGCTGCGGGGCGCGATCCTCTTACATTCATCTACGTGGGCGATGCCCAGAACAATCTCTACTCCATGTGGAGCCGGGTAATCCGGGTTGCTTACTCCACCGCGCCGGATACCCGCTTTATTCTCCATGCGGGTGACCTCATCAACCGCCGCGAACGCGATGCTGACTGGGGAGAGTGGTTCTATGGCGCCGGATGGATTAACTCGAAAGTGCCGATTGTGGCCGTGCCTGGAAACCACGAGTACGGACGCGGACCCACCGGCGACCGGGAAGTATCCACCCACTGGCGGCCGCAGTTTGCGCTTCCGGAAAACGGACCATCTGGGCTTGAAGAAACCTGCTACTACTCCGACATCCAGGGCTTGCGTGTGATCGGGCTAAACTCCAACACCATGCACAAGGAGCAGGCAGAGTGGCTGGAAACAGTGCTTGCGAACAACCCTAATCCCTGGACCGTGATTACCTTTCATCACCCTGTGTTCTCAGCTTCCCGGGGTCGCGACAATAAAGAACTGCGCGAGTTGTGGAAGCCGATCTTCGATAAGTACAAAGTGGACATGGTGCTCACCGGACATGACCATACATACGGCCGCAGCAATCTCGTCAGTGGCAACAACGTTCGCGCGGAAAGCGGCACGGTTTATGTGGTCTCAGTGTCCGGCCCGAAGATGTATGGCCTCGAAAAGCAGGATTGGATGGAGCGCGGCGCTGCTCGCACCCAGCTCTACCAGGTGATCCGGATCGATGGCAACAAGTTGAGCTACGAGAGCCGCACCGCGAGGGGCATCCTGTACGATGCCTTTGAACTTGTGAAGGAGCAGGGGAAGGCGAGCCGCCTCGTTAACAAGGTGCCGAACACGCCCATGCGAGGTAACCCGGATTCGCAGGAATAGGGAAGGGGGCAACGGTGCCCCCTTCTCAGATTGCTTGTAGCTTCCACTTGCCCCTGCGGAAAAGGAGAATGGCAATGCCCGTCATTACTGTTTCCGCGGCCAGAATCGCCCACGGGACACCATTGTCCGCAAACTGCCAGTGCACTGCCAGTGCGTATCCCAGTGGAATCTGGAATAGCCAATAACATCCCAAATTGATTATGGTGGGCGTGAGTGTGTCGCCCGCGCCGTTGAATGCTTGCACCATCACCATCCCATAGGCGTACGCGACGTACCCGTAGGCGATGATTCTCAGGCAGCTTGCCCCCACGCGCAGCACTTCCGCATCGCTGGTGAACAGCCCCACTACTTGTCCCGGTGCGAAGATGAACACCAGGCTGAGTAGCCCCAAAAACAGCATGTTGTAAAGGCCGCTCAGCCAAACGCTCTTTTCGGCACGCTCCGGCTTTCCCGCGCCCAGGTTTTGCCCTACCAGCGTCGCTGCCGCGTTGCTTAAGCCCCAGGAAGGCAGAATTGCGAACACGATCACCCGGATGGCAATCGTGTATCCCGCCAGTGCTGGACTGCCGAAGATCGCAATGATGCGCACCATGGCCACCCAGCTTGCTGTCGCAACCAGATGTTGCATCGTCCCTCCAGACGCCACCCGCAGCAACCGGCCAACGATATCCAAGTGAGGCGCCAAATGACGCCGCGCCAGGGCAATCCGACCCCGCCCATAGAACAGAGCCCACAATTGTACGGCTACCCCGACGCCGCGGCCAATGGTGGTGGCCACCGCTGCGCCGGTCACCCCCATTTCGGGAAACGGTCCCAGCCCGAAAATCAGGCAGGGGTCCAGCACCAGGTTGATGCCGTTGGCAATCCAAAGCACGCGCATCGCGATGGCGGCGTTGCCCGCACCGCGAAAGATGGCGTTAATCAGAAACAGCATCAGCACAGTGCCGCAGCCGCCCAGCAACACCCGGGCATATCCGCTGCCGGTTTCCAACAGCCCCGCTTCCGCACCCATCCAGCGCAGCATGTCCGGTGCCAGTGCGAAGCCGGTCACGCCAATAAGCAGCGAGAAGAAAACGCCAATCCAGATGGCCTGCATCGCGGCAACGCATGCGGCCTCCCTGTCACCTTCGCCAATTCGCCGGGCCACCATGGCCGTGGTGGCCATGCTTAATCCCAGCGCCACTGCGAAGACAAGCGTAATCAGCGATTCGGTGATGCCAACGGTGGCCACTGCATCCGCGCCAAGTCGCGACACGAAGAACACGTCCACCACAGCAAACACGCTTTCCATGGCCATCTCCAGCACCATGGGTATAGCCAGCAGCAATATTGAGCGATTCAGGTTGATTGCCGTGTAATCGAACTCCACCCCGCGCACCGCGTCCCGCACGGTGCGCCAAAGCGAAGGTGGCGGCGGAATAGGCTCCGCCGTAGCCGCATGCGATTGCATACACAAATCTCCTCAGGATGTAACGAAAAGGGGGAAGAGTGCGAGCACGGTTCCTGCTCGCGGCCAGCCTATGTGTGCCGCTCTATACTTGGCGGACAAACGGCCTGGTGAAGCGAGGGGAACCTAGCGAACGATCACTGCGCGTGTGCGGAGAATTTTCATTGGCGTTCCTGCTTGAGTGTAACAGCCATCGGCGGAATTGCCAATAGTCTTTACTATTTGGACCACGCGCACTCCGAACACAGAATCGATCATCAGCAATCCTATTGATCTTCAGTTGGAGAGTCGCTCTCAGTTCAATGAAGCCGGAGGCGCAGCACAGGGGGTAGACTGAATGTCATGGTGGTGGCTCCCATATCGTCACTGTCCACTTTGTCTTCCCCTGGCCCACGAGATGTGCGGCGCCAACGGTGACACTTGCATGAATTTCAGGTACGTCCTCCTCATCATCGGCATGTTGGGTTTGGCCACGCTGGCGCCTTCGCGTGACCGTGTCATTGGACTGCTGACACTGCCCGAAGTGTTTGGCGACGGACCCTGTGATCGGTTTTCGCCGCGGGAATTGCCGCTATACGCATCACCCAAGACTGGCAAGGCGGTGGGCAGCATCCAAGTCGTTAGCGGATGGACATTCCCGCCAGAAGGCGGCTGCAGCGGCCTGGAGGTGGCCGTCCGGCTCACATCGTCCGCCACCCTGCAGCCACTTCCAACGAGTGAGGTTGCCTACGAGGCGCCGGCTGCGGTTGTTCTTGAAGCACGCGGGCATTGGTATAAAGTGCGCCTGGCGGAGGGGTCCGCCTGGGTGCGCGCAGTGGACAGCCACAGGTTTCACCAGCTTGAGCGTCTGATCGTTGACAGCCTCACCTATATGACCGAAGCCTGGGATGGCCAGCTTACTGAGCTCCCGGCCAAGCCGGGACGGGCTGCCCGATTAGGTCTAGGTGACGCTAGGCCTCCAGCGCGGGTAGTCCGGTCGACGCGTGTCAAGGGGACGCTGTGGTTCTACGTAGAGTTGATGAACCACTCAATGTGCGACGCCGGCGCTGACCCTCAAGTTGTCGACCGAGGTTGGGTGGCTGCGCACGGAAGCTCAGGCGAACCGTCTGTCTGGTTCTTTTCGCGAGGATGCTAAGCGATCTTGCTCCCCGTCAGTTGCCGAAGGCGTTCCGCGGGTTCTCCCACAGCAGCGTCTGGAACCAGCCCTCCACCTTGGGCTGGAAGTTGCCGTAGAGGTACGTGTAGCCGTTAAATTGTCCACCACCGGGTTCTCCTGGGCGATACCAGCCGGAATCATGTGAAATCAGCGTCTTGTGCAGCAGTTCCGCTTTGGCCATGTGCTCCACGCAGCGTTCGTGCCAGCGGATGCTCCTTTCATTGATGCCGTCGAACTCCACCCATGCGCCAGCTTTCGCTACCGCGTCGTGAATCGAATGGTCGAGTTCATTCTGCGCGTGCACCCAAACAAACTTCTCGGCGGGGGCGCCAGCCTTCAGCACAATCTCCAGTTCTTCCTGCGCCGCCGAACCATCGCCGGTGTGGGCGGCAATCGGCAATCCGGTTTCGAGCGTCGTTAGCGCAGCCGCCTGCACCACTTTGCGGTCCCACTCATGCAGCGGACCCTTATTGACGCCCACTTTGATGAAGCGCGGTTTCATGCCATCCACACCGTTGCGCCACTCGGCAACCCAGCGCTTCGCCAGTTCTTCGGCGGACTCCGTCTTCGAGAACGCAGGCAAGTACTTGTGATTCGCCGCGGCGTATAGTCCGGTGTTCGTCCACAACTCGATTCCCACCGCGTCAGAGAGCATCCGCAACAGGCGCGGGTCGCGACCAATGAAATTGGGAGTGCATTCCAGCATCCGCGTGCAGCCCAGCGCCTTCAATTCCTCCAGCTTTGGTTTTGCAGCCTGGAAGGCGTGCTGCAGGTCGTAACGGTCGCGCGTGATGGCGTCTGCCCCAATGAAATCCACCAGCACGTGCTCATGCACAAGAATGCTTGGTCCGCGTGCATCCGCCGCAATCGCCCGGACGCCGGCCAAAGCAGTGCCCGCAAGGCTCAAAAAGTCACGCCGATTCATGCGCCCATCATAACGGACACCGCTGCCAGCGGCCATCCTCGATGCTGCCTAGCGTTTGCTCTCACGAAGCACCTTGCCGAACTCTTCATACTGGTCCGTGGCGATAAAATCCACCCCCGCCTCGATTGCTGCTTGCCAGCGGACACGCGCTGCTTCCAGGCTGCCGAAGTTGTAGCCCGATCCCCAGCCGTTCTCCAATTCTCGCGGATGTCCGTTCAGGGTGTAGAAGCGGATCATGTAGCCTAACTCATGCGCGTGTTTCACCAGCGCGCGCAGTCTCGCCGCGTCGCTGCTGGTCCAGTCACCTGCTAGAGGTGGGCCTCCCTGTTCTACCACTGCCCATGGGTTGTTCCACCACCTGCAGTAGTTGTCCGCGGGTTCGCTCAGCATCAGCCGCGGGGCCGAGTTCACCATGCGGAATTGCTGTTCTTCCCGCCGTAAATTGCGTTGCACGTATACCCGGCCTGGCGCAGAGCCAAAGACGTAGAAGGGCTCTCCCAAGGGAACTTCGTCATGGAATACCGCTCGTTCCGTGGTGTCGGTTTCGGTCATCACCAGGATGGGCTTGTAGTCGATGGGTGCAACTTCGCGGATGTCCTCATTCCGCCGCGCGCTGCTCAGCCAGCCCTTGTAACGCATCAGCGTTGCAAGCACGTGCTCCACATGTTCCCGCTCCGTGGTCTTGAAGTTGAAGTGCAGGTAGACAATGGGCCACTTGCTCTTGTCCCCTTCCTTCAGCGCAGCCTCCACCATAGGGCGCAATCTCTCGAAGAAGTAGGTCTCGATGGTTGGCTCATCGCCGTGGGTCTCGGTCTCGTGGCTAAGCACGCTCCACGCTTTTCCCGTGGCCAAATCCTTGTGCCAGGCGATGTCCTGTTCAATCGCCAATGGCAATCCGGTGGCAAGCGCCCGCTCGATACGGTCTTCGTACTTACCCTCATACGGGTAACAATTGTGCGCATTTAGCAGTACGCGCGCACCGGGCGAGAAAGCATCCCGGGTTGCTTCCTGAGCCCCTAGTCCACCACACAACAGCACAAGTGCCGCCACCGCCAAAGCCAATCGCAGCCAGCCTGTGGTCACTGGGAACGAGAGATTGAAATCTTTAATCACAGTCCCCAGAATAGCCCGTATGCCCGAGGCTCTGTCGAAAGTGTGCGGCTCTGTAACCCATGCGATGCACCTGCCGCCGATCAATGTGGAGGTCACTCTTGGGACAGAGTGCCTGGGTGCGCTACCCTTTTAAGTTGGTGCTGACCGTGTCGTTCACACCGCCGTTGCCACCCGGGCAACTGCCGTACCCACCCGTGCAACCCATGCCGGGTTCTCTCTTAGAGTGCTTACTTTTCGGAAGTTCACAATGCTTCGCATTTTTGGTCTTTTTCTAATCGGACTGCTCGTTGCCCTGCCTGCTCTAGCCGCGGAAGCCGCTGGCGGAGGCCACGGTGAGCACGGCCTGATTGTGGTCGAGTTTTTGCTCTGCCTTGTTGTGGTGATTCTCGGTGCCAAGCTGGGTGGAGAGGTCTTTGAACGGCTGAACCAGCCGGCGGTCCTGGGCGAGTTACTGGTTGGAATCGTACTCGGCAACCTCACCCTGTTGGGTATCGGAATTCTTGAGCCGCTCAAGAGTTCTGACGCCCTGGCGATCGCCGCGGAAATCGGTGTCATCATCCTGCTGTTTGAGGTGGGCCTCGAAAGCCATCTGCGCGAACTGCTGGCGGTGGGCATGTCCGCCCTTTTGGTTGCGATGCTTGGTGTGGTTGCACCCATGATTCTCGGCTACGGGGCGTCTAGCCTGCTCATGCCGGAGCTCCCCTGGTATGTGCATACATTCGTAGGCGCTACGCTCTCGGCCACCAGCGTGGGCATTACCGCCCGGGTGCTGAAAGATCTGCGACGGATGGATACCAAAGAAGCCCGCATCATCCTTGGTGCGGCAGTCGTCGACGATGTGCTTGGGCTCATTATTCTGGCAGTGGTGTCCGGTGTGATTGCCTCTATCGCCGCCACTGGTTCTGCTTCTGTAAACTTCGGCGACGCGGGTATCATCATCGCGAAAGCAGTTCTCTTCCTAGCCGCGGCGGTGGTGCTTGGGCAGTTCATCCACCTGAAAATGCTTGGTCTGGGCAAACGCTTCAAGGTGGCGGGAGTTCCCTTGGCGATCGCCCTCAGCAATTGCTTCCTCTGGGCGGGTCTCGCGGGTCTCATTGGCCTTGCGCCCATCGTCGGCGCATTCGCGGCGGGGTTGGTCCTCGAAGAAAGCGACTACCACGACTTCACCCTGCGTGGGGAAGAGAGCATCGAGAAGTTGCTCCGGCCCATCTCCTCCATCGTGGTTCCAGTCTTCTTTGTGGTGATGGGTCTGAAGGTGGACCTTAGCGTCTTTGCCTCGCTGAACGTGCTTGCCCTGGCCGGTGCCATTACGCTGGTAGCCATCATTGGTAAACAGGTCTGCTCACTCGGCGTTCTGGAAAAGGGCTTGAATCGAGTAGTGGTGGGTATCGGCATGATTCCCCGCGGAGAGGTAGGACTCATTTTCACAGGCATCGGCGCAGGCCTTGCTGTGAATGGCGAACCGGTGCTGGGCGCACAACTCGTTTCCGCAATGGTCGTAATGGTAATGGTCACCACGCTCGTTACGCCCCCTCTGCTAAAGGCCTTTTTCGCCAAAGAATAGGCAGGCTGATCGTGGGTGCTGCTGGACCCTGCCTGCTGGTTGCGTGCTCTCACCCCTCGGGTGCAAAGCGCAAGGTCACAGCCGTGCCTATTTCCAGGTTGATGTTCACCACCCCATCTACCGCTTGCGGCAGTGGTTGCTGCACATTGCGGGCCACCGGGTAGGCGAGCGCGGAGAGCGCGCGTCCCGCCTGCGGGCGCACCCTCACCGTCTGTGTCTTAGCCGACAGCAGCGTAGCACTCTGCAATTTTGCGTCCTGCCACGTTAGGTCTACTGTGATGCCGCTGCGCGCCTTCAGCCCGGTCACCCTGCCAACAGGCCACACTGGAGGTAAGGCGGGTAACAAATCGAGTTCATCCTCCTGGCTCTGCAGCAAAGCTTCAGCAATTGCTGCAGTGGCGCCGAAATTCCCATCAATCTGAAAAGGCGGATGGTTGTCGAACAGGTTCGTAAGCGTTGACTTCGCGAAGAGCGCATCCAGGTTCTCCGCCACCTTCTGCCCGTCGCGCAGCCGCGCCCAGAAGTTCAGAATCCATGCACGGCTCCATCCGGTATGGCCGCTGCCCGCCTGCAGTCTAAGCTCAAGAGTGCGACGCGAAGCGGCAAAAAGGGCGGGCGTTCGTTTCGCGCTAACCACATTTGCCGGATGCAGCCCGATCAGGTGCGAGACGTGCCGGTGCCCCGGTTCCGCTTCGACAAACTCCTCGTTCCATTCGAGCAATTGTCCTTTGGAGCCCACCTTTGGTTGCACCATCTGCTGTAACGCGGATTGCAGGTCTTGTGCAAAGGCTGCGTCAACCCCCAGCAACTGGCTCGCTGCTATCACGTGCGTGAACAGGCTCTGGATCAACAGCAGGTCCATCGCGCAACCAGTGGCCACTTGTGCGCGCTTACCACTGGCATCAAGAAAGGTGTTTTCGGGCGAGGTGCTGGGGGCCGTTGTCAGTTTGCCATCAGGTCCGGGCACCAGCCATCCGCGCAGGAACTGTGCCGCGCCCCGCATCACCGGGTAGGCGCGATCCCGCAGAAAGCCTTGGTCGCCGGTGAACCGGTATCGCTCCCATAGATGCTCACAAAGCCATGCCCCACCCAGCGGCCACAGCGCCCATACGGGTTCGCCTTGCCCGTAATCACCCATCGGGTTCGACAGCCGCCAGAGGTCACTGTTGTGATGGCATACCCAGCCGTCAAGGCCGTAGTAACTCTTTGCCGTCGACGCTCCGCTCCGCGCAATCTCCTCCACCAGCCGCAGCATCGGCTCATGGCACTCGCTGAGGTTGGTTACCTCTGCCGGCCAGTAGTTCATTTCCGCATTGATGTTGGTGGTGTAGTTGGAACTCCACGGGGCACGCACCATGTCGTTCCAGATGCCCTGTAAGTTCGCCGCCTGCGTTTCCGGGCGCGACGACGTAATCAGCAAATAGCGTCCAAACTGGAAGTACAGCGCGGCCAGGTGCGGGTCCGCTTCCGCACCATAATTCGTGATGCGCTGGTCAGTGGGTTTCGCAGCCGCGGCACTGCGCCCCAGGTCGATGGAAACCCGCCGGAACAGCCGGCGATGGTCCGCCAGGTGCTCCTCCAGCAATTCCTCGAAGCTGCTGCCCGCCCTTCGCGCTATTTGGTCGCGACAGCCTTCCCCAATCTCCGGCTCATTTCGTCCAGGAAGCGTGAACGAGTCCCGGAATCCTGTGCCGGCGCTCAACAGCAGCGTGAATTGCCGCGTCCCCGCTAGCCCCACGCCGTTGCCAGCCGGATAGAGTACGCCACCTTCGTGCTGAACCTGCAGCAGTGCGCCAAAGCGCATACCCTCACCCTCAACGTCGGAATACTTCACCGGCTCGGGATGGCCTCCCCGGTAGCTGGGCTCGACATGCGAAGGCGCCTTGCCGTTCAGCCACAACTGGCCGGGCAGCACGCTGATAACCTGGCTGCGCAAAGGGCTATCGAGCGTCAGGATGCCGCTCCATCCCCCGTTTTCCACCCGCATCCGAACTACAAGCAACTGCGCCGGTGCCGACACAAAACACTCCCGCGTATACACCGCGCGCCCCACCCGGTACCGGCTGCGCACTAAAGCACTGTCCAAGTCCAATTCCAGGGAATAGTCCTCGTAGCGCTGCATGCCCTCCTGCTTGATGCGCAAATAGCCCAGCGGCAGGTACGACTGCGAAAATGGTCCCTGGATTGCCTTCGCCGCCTGGGTGGCTTCGGCATACTTGCCCTCGAACAGCAGCCGTCGCACTCCGGGCAAAGCCTCCAAGGCCTTCGGGTTCGACGTGTCGCGCGGATACCCGCTCCACAGCGTATCCTCATTCAACTGCAGCACTTCCTCCTGGACGCCGCCGAACACCATCGCGCCTAGCCTTCCGTTCCCTATTGGCAGAGCCGCGTTCCAGTTCTCGGCGGGACGCTGGTAGCGCAGTCGCCACTGCGTCCAGTCTTCGCCGCCTTCCAACTGGCGGTTGCCAGAATCCTGGGCAAGTGTCATCGGTGCGGCCACGGAAGCCCCCAGAAATCCCCGTCGCGTCCACGCTGCTTTGTAGTCCATGTCCTCGGTCTCTCCCATGTTCACTCTGCTCCTACTCGGGAATCCACATCACCCGGAATTCCGCTGCCGTGCCCTCGGTCTCTGCATAGATCGCCTCCCTCGAGTTCGGAGGCGCATCGGGCACCACCGCGTGGATCATCCGCAACTTGCCCGCACCTTCCATGCGTATCCGAAACTGCCTCCCGCCGATGATCGCGGGAATCTCCACCGCGCCTTCCGCAGTCCATTGCCGCGCGCCTCTCCAATAGGCAAACGGCGGCTTCTCCATCCCGCTCGCGCTATCGGGCAGCGTGGCCTTCCCCTGCACGTTCAAAATCACCCCCAGCCGGTGCGACTTGCCGTCCGCAGTGGCAATTTGGGTTTCTTCCACCAGGCTTCCCTCCACGATGGAGAGTGTCCGCGTGGCCTGCACCTGTGGCCGGTACTGCGATTGCCGCGCGCTCACTGTCGCCTGCCGATTGTCAAATAACAGCAGCTCTCCTTCGTGCCAGCCCTGCTGACCCTCTCCATCCACTACCGGCACGTTATGTGCCCAAGCACGCGTGTAATATCCGGCATGCAGCGGAGATCCATATCCCACGGTGCCCGCATCATGGGTAACGTCGATATCCTCAAAGTGCGCTTCATAGCTAAGCGCCTCCGCCTGCGCATGGGAGCGGTCAATTTGTCCGTAGTGGAAGAATACCTGCCAGCCATCCTTGCGCAGCATGGCGAACCGGGTGGACGCCAGGTTCCGGCTGCCGCCCGGTGGAGGCGCTGCTGTACTGCCCGCCGCCAGTTCATCCAGCGGATCCAGCAGCAAGTCCCACCCTCGCGATGTCCGGGCGCGTTCCACCCCTAACCTTGTGGGGAATACCCTGCGCGCGGATGCCAGCAGCGCAAGGTCCGGGGCGCGTCGGGAGATCCCCGTGGTGTCCGCGGGTGTTGGCAGTTTGCCGTTATCAAACTGGATCAACGTGGGAGCCAGCATCAGGTTCTCCACCGCGGCCGCCTCCGGCCGCAGTTCCTCCAAGCGCCCGCTCAAACCCGCCATCGTGAACAGCGGAAGGAAAGCCGACACCACGTAGCTGTTATAGCCCAGCGATTGCTCCAGCCAGAAGTACTCGCTGGTGATGCCATCCCGCACCTGGCGGCGTACGCCGAACTCTCCATCCACCGCGAGTGTCCACATCTGGTTGTCACCCGTGTAGATTGCGGCCATCGCCATAGCCGATCGCTGCCAGCAGGCAATGTTGTGTACCCGCTGCAGGGTCTCGTCCAGAAGCAGGGCCATCGGCCGGAACAAGGCGTCGATCCAATGCTGGCGCCGCGACGTCCACCCTGGCTTCTGCGTATCTGGCACGGCTCCTTCCAGTAGTCTGGCGGTCTCCACGAAGCGCACCAGCATGTTGGCGTCATCCAGGCTTTGGTGCATCAGCCGCGACTTGCTCTTGCTTGTCTGAATCGGCCAACCGTCATAGTTGCTGGAGTAGAAATCCAGTTGTCCGGCCGCCCATTCAAAGTAGCGAATATCCCCGGTCAGCCGCCACAGCCGGGCCGCTTCCACCATGTAGCTCCCATTGCGCGAACGCAGCCCGAACACCCATCCGCCGAAGACCTTGGGAGGCGCGTCCTTCGGAGGCTCAGGCGTCCACTCCAGAAACCCTCCATCGGTGGGACGTACAAAGTCATGCCACCAGCCAGCGACATACTCGGCCTTATCCCGCGGTTCCGCGGTCCAGGCGTCCACCTCCGCCCGCCGTGCCTCAGCCCATTCCGCCCATCCCGCATCGCTGCGCACCCGTTCCTGGGCGCCCTGCCAATCCTCCGCCGGGGTGCGCACCGGCGAGCCCTTGGCATCGTACACCTTCATCTCCCGGAATGCTGTCTCCGGGTTCAGCTTCGGGAAGCGCTCTGCCGCTGCTCCGTCCGGCATCGCGAGACAGACGCAAATCAGCAGGTAGAGGTGAGATAACACGCGCCGCATTACACTCGCATCCTACAGCAAAGCCAATCTCAGCGGAGCGGCGCTCCAGTGACAGCGCTGTCCGCTGAAGGTCCCGGCTTGCTCGCGACACGAGCCTCCGAATGCTAGGGAAGCCCAGTGCCGCGGGGCTGGCCCAACTGCGCGGCGGTGCGCGTGGCTTCCTCGATGGCCCTCGCCAGCACGCTGCGAATCTTGCCGTCCTCCAGCATCAACAGCCCGGCAATCGTGCAGCCTGCGGGCGTGGTGACGTCGTCACGCAGCGAGGCCGGGTGGCGTCCGCTGGACTGCACCATCTTTGTTGCGCCCATCACGGTTTGCGACACCAGCGACAGCGCCAGCTCGCGAGGCAGGCCCACTCGCACGCCCGCGTCAGCCAGCGCCTCAATAATCAGATAGATGTAGGCTGGGCCGCTGCCACTTAACGCGGTGATGGCATTGAAGTAGGTTTCGTCCACCGCCCGGCACAGCCCCACCGCTTCGAAAATGCGGCGTGTGGTCGCCAGATGCGAGTCCTGGGCGTGTGTGCCGCCGCAGATTACCGTCATGCCTTCCCCCACAATGCAAGGGGTGTTCGGCATGGCGCGGATCCATGGATTGGCAGTGCCTAGCAAGCCTTCCAGCTGGCTGATCGTGTCGCCCGCCGCAATGGAGATCAGTAGCGTATCCTCACGCAGGTTCGCCTGCTTCAGGTTGGCCAGCACACTGGGCATTTGGCTGGGCTTCACGCATAGCAACAGGATG
>JAHCHD010000038.1 GCA_026129915.1 Bryobacterales bacterium | reverse complement strand
GCCTGTCAACGAAAGGAGTCTCTCAAATTCACTTCCCAATTTCCGACAATCTACCTATACTCCCGCGACTCGGCTCTCCAGGTTTTGGGTTCGTTCGGATCCTACCGAGAAGAGTACGGTCCACCAGTCCGGGACAAAGTTAGCTTCTCCGCCTTAAATAAAGGAGCGTTAAGGAATGCCCAGCTACCCGGATTGCGCGGTGTCGGCCGAACGGAGACTACGAGAATCCCGCATCGGCGTTTGGCCGAACAGGCGCTTGTATTCCCGGGTGAACTGGCTGGCGCTTTCGTAGCCGACCTCGAAGGCGGCGCTCCCGGCATCCAGACCCTGGAGCGACATCCGCGCGCGTGCTTCCTGCAGCCGGATCTGCTTCTGGTATTGCAACGGGCTCATCGCCGTTAGCGCCCGGAAGTGGTGGTGGAGCGTGGAGACGCCCATGCCAGCGATGTCCGCGAGTTCCTCCACACGGAGCGGCTTCGCGTAATTCTCCTTAATCCAGGCAACGGCTTTGGCTGTCCGGTGGCTCTGATCCCCAGACGTTGCCACGGCCCGCAACTGCGCGCCGCCTGGCCCTTGCAGGACCCAGTAGATCAATTCGCGTTCAATCAAGCCGTGTAGGAAGGGAATATCCCCAGGCTGGTCCAATAGCCGCATCAGGCGGCAGAAGGCGTCGAGCAATTCCACGGTGACCTCACCTACGGCAATGGCAGGCCCCTTTCCCGCCGACTGCGAGGTCTCCACCTCCTCCCGGCTAAGTAGCTCCCGGACGACGGCCATCTGCAGCTTCAAGGACAAGGCAAGACACGGCACCTGCTCACTTGCTTCCACCACCCGCGCCACCACCGGGAGAGCGACCGATGTGAGCAGGTAGTGGGACGAACCATAGGTAAAGGACTTGCCGCCCAGTTCCACTTGTTTGCGTCCCTGCGCGGTCAGGATCAGGCTGGGCTCATAGGTCATGGAGCACGGCGGGCTGGGAGCCGTGCGCCGGTGAACCGTGAAACCCGGTATCTCCGTGGTTCGCTTCTGCTCCCGGCCGACATACTCCGCAATGCGATGCGCGAGCTCCTGTTTCAGCCAATGCAGGCGGTCTGTGTGGCGATCGAAGTCCAGGACTGGATTGGCGGCCATGGTGCAGGCTCCTTTGGACCCAGAGTACACCCATCGTGAGCGTTTTCGCTTGCACCCGACAGGAATAGGCTAAAACTCCGTAGGTTCAGGCTAACGACCCTGAACCTTGCGACCGTAGTCTAAAAACAGAGACCAAAACTGGGAAGGAAGAATAATGGATAAGCGCAGACTCGGAAAGAGCGCCCTGGAAGTCTCGGGGATCGGCCTGGGCTGCATGGGCATGAGCTTCGGCTACGGTCCGGCCCGAGAGAAGAACGCCATGATCGCCGTGATTCGGGGAGCCGTGGAATGCGGCGTCACGTTTTTCGACACCGCGGAGGTGTACGGCCCGTTCACCAACGAAGAACTTGTGGGAGAAGCTCTGGCGCCCTTGCGGGAGCAGGTGGCGATCGCAACCAAGTTCGGGTTCAAGATCGATCCGCAAAGCGGACAGATGACCGGTTTGGACAGCAGACCGGAACACATCCAGAAAGTTGCCGAGGCCTCGCTCAGGAGACTGCGGACGGATGTGATCGACCTGTTCTATCAGCATCGCGTCGATCCCGCGGTTCCAATCGAAGACGTCGCCGGAGCCGTGAAGGACCTCATCCAGGAGGGCAAGGTGAGGCACTTTGGCCTCTCCGAAGCAGGTGTCGCGGTCATCCGGCGGGCACACGCGGTGCAACCCGTGGCGGCGTTGCAGAGCGAATACTCGCTGTGGTGGAGAGAACCGGAGGACGCGATCATTCCGGTGCTGGAAGAACTCGGCATTGGCTTTGTGCCGTTCAGCCCGCTGGGCAAGGGCTACCTGACTGGCCGCATCGACGAGACCACGACATTCGATAGCAGCGATTTCCGCAATACGGTGCCCAGATTCTCGGCGGAGGCAAGAAGAGCGAATCGCGCGTTGGTGGACCAGGTGGAGACCATCGCATCCCGGAATGGAGTGTCGGCAGCCCAGATTGGGCTCGCATGGGTGTTGGCGCAGAAGCCGTGGATGGTACCAATTCCGGGCACCACTAGGCTCGACCGCGTTCGAGAGAACGTCGGAGCCGCGTCCCTCTCACTCAGCGAAAGCGAACTGGATGCACTCGGACAGGTGCTATCCGAGACCGAGGTTCAGGGCGCACGCTATTCCGAAGCTGCGCAGCAGTTGATCAACCGGTAGTCGCAAGGACCGTTTCAACAAGAAGAAGGTAGAAATGACAAAGACGGATCCCAATCGCCGTTCCTTTCTGCGCTTGACGGCACTTGCGGGTGGCGGGCTGATGCTCGGCCTCTACTCGAAGGCGAAGGCGCAGGCGCCGAACCGGCCCGCCAGAGCACCGTTGGCGCCTTCCGATTTTGTGACCATCGCCTCGAACGGCAAGGTGACCATCGCCGCCTGCAACCCGGACGTGGGGCAGGGCGTGCTCACCTCGCTCCCGATGATCGTTGCCGAGGAACTAGATGTGGACTGGAAGGATGTCCAGATCGTCCGCTCCGGTGTGGGCCGCAAATTCGGGTCGCAACTTACCGGTGGTAGCACAGCGACACCGTCGAACTGGGAACCCCTGCGAAGAGTGGGCGCCTCCGCACGCGCGCTGCTGGTTTCGGCCGCCGCACAGACCTGGAACGTTCCTGTTGAGGAATGCAGCACCGCTTCTGGGCGCGTGCATCACAAGGCAAGCCAGCGGTCACTCGGGTATGGCGAACTAGCGTCCAAAGCCGCGTCGCTGCCGCTTCCGGACGCGAGTTCCTTAACGCTCAAGGATCCGAAAGACTACAAGATCATCGGGAAGAGCACGATTGGCGTTGAGAACCTCGATATCGTCACCGGCAAGCCGATCTTCGGGATCGACCTCGCTTTGCCAGGCATGTTGCACGCCGTGTTTCACAAGACGCCGGTGATGGGCGGCAAAGTGGCGAGCGCCAACCTCGATGAAGTGAAGGCGATGAAGGGCGTCAAGCACGTGTTCGTGATTGAGGGCAGGCCGATGCCCAGCACGTATCCCAACTATCTCTTTCAGGATCCGGGCCTCGAGACAGGCATTGCGATCGTCGCCGATAGCTGGTGGGCTGCGCAATCGGCGCGCCGGAAGCTCGTCGTCGAGTGGGAACCGGGGCAGTGGGGAACGCAGGACAGTGCCGCCAACGTGGCGAAGGCGGAGGAACTCTCGAAGCTACCACCGGCACGGAACCTGCGAAGTGAAGGCGATGTGGAAGCTGCCTTCGCACAGTCGGGCGCCAAAGTGGTCGAAGGCGCATACCATTTCCCGTTTATTGCTCACGCCACGATGGAGCCACAGACGTGCACGGCCCATTTTAAGGACGGCAAAGCGGAGATCTGGTCAGCCACGCAGTTCCCGCAACCTGGGCTGCGTGCGATCGCGGGTTTGATGAGCATTCCCGAGGAAAACGTGACCATCAACATGGTGCGCGGCGGCGGGGGCTTCGGGCGCCGCGCGTACAACGACGTGATGTGTGAGGCGGTATGGATCTCAAAGGCCGTCGGCGCGCCCGTGAAACTCGTCTGGACGCGGGAAGACGACATCCAACACGACTACTACCGCTGCGGAGGGTTCCAGTATCTGAAAGGCGCGATTGACCCGAATGGCAAGCTGATCGCCTGGCGGGACCACTTTGTTGGCTACGGCGAAGGGGAAGCATTCGCGCATGACGGAGGCTTCAGCCCCTCGGAGTTTCCGGCAGGGTTTGTCCCGAACTTCGCCGTACATTCCTCCGTGATGCCCCTAGGGCTGAAGACCGGCGCGTTGCGCGCTCCGTACTCGAACAGCGCGGCGTGGGTGATTCAGTCGTTTCTGGATGAACTGGCGCATGCCGCCGGCAAAGACCCCGTTCAGTTCCGGCTGGAACTGCTGGAAAGGACACCGAGCCCGAGCCCGCAGGCGCGTGGCCGCGGGATGGACCCTGCCCGCATGCGGCGCGCAATCGAGCTCGTGGCCGAAAAATCCGGGTGGGGCAAACGACAACTGCCCAAGGGAACCGCGCTTGGCGCCGCTTTCCACTATAGCCACGGGGGCTACATCGCCGAAGTGGCGGAAGTGACGGTTGCGGCGAACAAGAAGGTAAAGGTCAACAAGGTGTGGGTGGTGGGCGATGTCGGAAGCCACATCGTCAATCCAAGTGGCGCGGAGAACCAGGTACAAGGCTCCGTTGTCGACGGATTGAGCGAACTGATCCAGGAAATCACGCTCCGCGAGGGTCGCGTGGTCCAGACGAACTACCACAATCACCCCATGTTGAGGATGGCCCAGGCGCCTCCCATTGATGTGCAGTTCCTTGCCTCGCCGAACACGCCGAGCGGTTTGGGCGAGCCGGCACTGCCGCCGATTCTCCCGGCGGTGTGCAACGCGATCTTCGCGGTAACCGGGGAACGGATTCGCACCTTGCCCATGACCAAGCAGGGCTTCAGCTTTGCATAACGCACCAAGGGGGACGACATGATCAATCTGACGATAAACGGCAAAAGTCATCCATTCGGCGGCGACCCGGAAATGCCCCTTCTCTGGGCGCTCCGCGACGAACTTGACCTGAAGGGAACCAAGTTCGGGTGCGGAATCGGCACGTGCGGCGCATGCACCGTTCACGTGGATGGTGAACCGAAGCGCGCCTGCGTCACTAAGGTGTCGGATGCCGCAGAGGGCTCCATTACAACCGTTGAAGGCATCTCAACGGATGGCTCTCACCCGGTGCAGCAGGCATGGATCGAACTGGACGTACCGCAGTGCGGCTATTGCCAGGGCGGACAAATCATGTCTGCCTGCTCGCTCCTTGAAAAGAAGCCTCAGCCTACCGACGCCGATATTGACTCGGCGATGAACGGTGTTTTGTGCCGCTGCGGCACCTATCCCAGAATCCGGGCAGCAATCCATCACGCCGCGAAGGCGATGCAAGCCAGCAAGTAGTCGCGTAGGGTCCGCGAATCGGCAACAGCATCAATCCGGTCACTAACGGCCCGAATCGAGACAGGACATCTCACATGAAAGCATCGTTCATCGCCCTGTGTTTCCTGCTTGTGAGCGTGCAAGCGGCATTCGCACAAGCGAACCAGGCAAATGCCACAGCCGCGAGTCCCACGAATGCGGAACAGGAGATTATCGACCTCTCCAAAGAGAAGTGGCTCTGGATGGCGGAGCGCAAAGTGGATGCTCTGAACGCGCTGTTCCACGACGAAGCCGTCTTCGTACACATGGGTGGAACCATGTCGAAGGAGCAGGAACTTGGTGTCATCGAAACCGGCAGGATCCAGTACAAGCAAGCGGATATCCAGGAGGTATCGGTGCGTTTCATCGAAAGCACCGCGATCCTGTTGAACAGGATTCGCCTGGTGGCCGTGGTTGGCGGCAACGAGGTGGTCAACCCCTTCATGGTGACTGAAGTGTACGTGAAACAAAACGGGGCGTGGAAGCTGGGCTCGCTCTCTTTCACAAGGTTGATGGGTCCTTAGGCGGGCCACCGGTTGGCCGGCGGCGCGAAGGAAGGCGCATGACGACGAGAAGAGGGAACTACAGCGCGCTGACGGCTCTGCTACTTTCGCTGTGCATCGGCGCCACATGCGGAAACATGCCGGCGGGCGCGCGGCCTCAGACGAAGGGCACATCTGTGGAAACAGTATCTGGCGGTCATCTGGGACCGCAAAGCACCGTGGGAGAGATCCTGCATCATCCGGCATTTGTCGGTTTCGCTCCTCTGATGCTGCCGTGGGACGATCGCCAATACGACGAGACCCTGCCGTTGACGCGCATAGGAACGCTGCTGCCGTATCACACGCACGTCGATCCCGAAACGGTCGCGAACGCATTGAACGGCATGATCGACGATGCAGCCAACGGCGCAACTGTGTTCTATCGCTTCTATTCCGAAGCACAAATAGAGCACGAGCATTCGCGCAAGCATACCGGGCTATTTTTCTACCGCGGAAAGCCGGGTGCCCCGTTCGCCGTGATCTGCGCCGGTGGCGGCTTCTCCTACGTGGGCTCAGTCCACGAAGGGTTTCCGTACGCGGAGGCGATTCGCAGCAAGGGCTACAACGCCTTCGTGCTGAAGTACCGCGTGGGGCATGGCGGCACGCCGGCCACGGAAGACCTGGCCGCGGCGCTTTCTTATATCTTCCAGAACGCGGCATCGCTTGGAGTTGGCACCGATGGTTATTCTCTTTGGGGCAGTTCGGCGGGTGCCAGGATGACAGCCGCGATTGGTTCGCACGGATTGGCAAGGTATGCGGGCGGTGATGTGCCCAAGCCAGCAACCATCGTGATGGCCTACACGGCACATTCGGATACCTCGTCCGCGGAGCCTCCTACGTTCGTGGTGGTAGGCGAACGGGATGGAATCGCCCCGCCCGCCAGCATGGAAGCGAGGGTAAATGCCCTGCGCCGGTCGGGTACAGAAGTGGTTTATCGCAGGTTCATGGGGCTGGGGCACGGCTTCGGTCCCGGTACCGGCACGAACGCCGAGGGGTGGATCCTGGAGGCCGTGCAGTTCTGGGAACAGACTATCGGGAGATCCCGCTGAGTAGCGAAGGAGGAAGGACAGTGATGAGAGTCTTCGTAGCGATTGGAATTTTGCTTGGCCTGCTCACGGCAGGAGTGCAAAGCCAGACACCAGCGCCCGAGGAAACGATCCGGATCACGAGAGCCGGAGAGCAACCTCCCCGGCCGGCGCCAGCCGACTACTTTACTGGTTCCGCGCGGGTAGACTTCGCATTCCGGGGAAGCGCCCCGGCTCGGATTTCCGGTGCCCGGGTGTTGTTTGAGCCCGGCGCGAGAACCGCGTGGCATTCCCATCCTTTCGGGCAGACGCTGATCGTCACCGCGGGGACGGGCCGCGTGCAGCGCTGGGGCGACCCGGTGGACGAAATCCGGCAAGGCGACGTGGTCTGGATTCCGCCCGGACAAAAGCACTGGCACGGGGCAGGGCCGCACACTTCGATGACGCACATTGCCATCACCGAGCAGTTAGACGGCAAGACCGTCGAGTGGATGGAAAAGGTGACCGATGCGCAGTTTGGCGCCCCGCTCCGCGGCCAGACCGCGGAGGCCAGCAGCGCGCCGCGGCCAAGACCCTCGCAAGGGGCGATTGGCAGTTTCGCGCCGAAGCTCGCCGACATCACGGACGACGTGCTCTACGGCGATATCTGGGAGCGTCCAGATCTGTCGAAACGTGACCGCAGTCTGGCCACCGTGGCAGCACTGATCGCCATGAACCGGCCGGACCAGCTTCGGTCTCACCTTCGCATCGCTCGCGCGAATGGAGTGACCAAGGAGGAGCTGATTGAAACCATCACTCACCTGGCGTTCTACTCGGGCTGGCCAAACGCGGTAACCGCCATAGGGGTTGCCCGAGAGGTTTTCAAAGAGAACTAGATTATGAACAAACGACGCACACTGATGTGGGGACTCGTCGCGGCGCCTTTCGCCGTAACCACGGGAGCAACACAACTTGGCGCGCAGGCGCCGGCAAACGGCGAGCCGCCTGCAACCGGCAGCATTGGCCGCCGAAAATTGGGCAGTCTGGAGGTCTCCAGTATCGGACTGGGCGTCCAGAACAACACCCGTAAGTACGAGACAACGCTCCCCTACCGGCCGGAGCAGATCGCGCTCATTCGGGCAGCCTACGAACGCGGGGTCACCTTCTTCGATACGGCGGAAGCCTACGGGTCGCACGAGTGCGAGCGCCTCCTCGGCGAGGCGATCCAGCCGTTCCGGGACCGCGTCGTCATCACGTCCAAGTTCGGCTGGAACATTGATCCGGAGACCGGTCGGCGCCGGCCAGGGCTGAACAGCAAACCCGATCACATTAAGCTCGTCGTTGACGGGATGCTCCGGCGGCTCCGCACCGACAGGATCGATCTGCTCTACCAGCATCGCGTGGACCCCGAAGTTCCGATCGAGGATGTCGCCGGAGCCGTCAAGGAGTTGATGCAGCAGGGCAAGGTCAAGCACTGGGGTTTGTCGGAGATGGGGCTCAACACGCTTCGCCGCGCGCACGCCGCATTACCCGTGACCGCGGTGCAGAATGAATACTCCATGCTGTGGCGAGGGCCCGAACGGGACGTGATTCCAACCTGCGAGGAGCTCGGCATCGGCTTCGTCCCCTGGAGCCCCCTCGGCGTGCAATTCCTCACCGGCTGGATCGACGCGAACACGCGCTTCGCGCCCGGCGACATCCGCGGCGGCGAGTCGCGTTTCTCACCGGAAAACCTACCGCATAACCTGCAGCTCGTAGCTCTGGTGAAGACGTGGGCCGAGCGGAAGCAGGCTACGCCCGCCCAGATCGCACTTGCCTGGCTGCTCGCCCAGAAGCCGTGGATTGTGCCTATCCCGGGGACGACCGTGATGGCGCACATGTTGGCGAACAGCGGTGCGGCTGCAGTTCAATTCGCGCCCACTGAAATTTCTGAACTGAATGCGGCCGTGCGGGCAATCGAAGTCCGCGGGGAGCGGATGCCGGCGCCGGTGCTGGCGTTCTCGGGTGTCGAGGCGCCGCCAAAGAAGTGAAGTTCTAGAGAACAGGAATTCAAATGAAATTCATGAAGGGAACAGCAATACAGGCCACCGTCTTAGCGGCAATGCTCTCGGCTCCGGCAGGCGAAGCCGGCGCGGAAGACTACAGAAAAAATCCGTTCACGTTAACCTACGCCGGTGCGATCACAAAAAACGAGCCGGGCAAGGTCAATATTCACCCGGTCACCTATAAGCTCAACGGTCTCGATATCTCCGCCAATGTGTACACACCGGCGAACTACGATCCGAAGAAGAACTACGCTGCCATCGTCGTGGCACACCCGAACGGCGGGGTGAAGGAGCAGGTCGCGGGCCTGTATGCCCAACGGCTGGCGGAGAAGGGATATATTACTGTCACGGCGGATGCGTCGTATCAGGGCGCCAGCGACGGCCATCCGCGCAACGTGGACAAACCCGCGTATCGCATCGAGGATATCCACGGCATGGCGGACTTCATCAGCGGCTATCCGGCCGTCGATGTGGCTCGTCTGGGCCTGCTCGGAATCTGCGGTGGCGGCGGGTACTCTCTGGCTGCGGCGAAAACTGACAAACGCTTCAGGTCGATTGCGACGGTGAGCATGTTCAACTCCGGACGGGTTCGTCGCAACGGCTATGTGGATTCGCAGCTCGCGACCATCCAGCAACGCCTGCGGCAGGCTTCGGCTGCCCGCGCACAAGAGGCGAGCGACGGGAGGATGCGTGCAGACATCCACGAGGTGACCGGCGGCAAGATCCTCTATGCGGGAGATGCCAACTTAACAGACGAGCAGATCGCCAATCTGCCGTTTGATCTCTACCGCCAGGGTTACCACTACTATTGGAAGACCCACGCCCACCCCAATTCCACCTTTAAATACACCATGAACAGCTTGCTGGATCTGATGCGTTGGGATGCCACCGACCAGATCGAACTCATCGATCAGCCACTGCTGATGATTGCCGGTAGCAAAGCCGACAGCCTCTACATGACCGAGGATGCGTTCGCTAAAGCCACCGGCTCGAAGGACAAGGAGCTGTTCACGATTGACGGCGCGACCCATATCGAAACCTACTGGGTTCCGAAATATGTGGACTCCGCAATCGACAAACTAACGACGTTCTATGCCAGGACGCTTTAGCTGGGAGAGAAGAGGTATCGATGAGAAAACTAAAACGTGGAGTCGCGAGGCTGCTGTGTGCTGCCGCCATTCTCATGCCGGCAGGTGTAAGTGCTCAACAAGCAAGAACGGCTGAGCCCTTGGTGATCCAGGAGCAGGGCAGCTTTGCCGTCGGCGGAAAAGTAATCAGGAATCCCGGCACCTACGATTCCCGGAAGCGCGCGCCCGATGGGCAGACGCTTCACGGCGACCACGCCTACGTCTTCTACCAGATTCCCGTGAACCGGCGTACGTTGCCGCTAGTCTTCCTGCATGGCTTTGGACAGTTTTCCAAAACCTGGGAGACCACTCCCGACGGCCGGGAGGGCTTCCAGACGATCTTCCTGCGCCGCCGCTTTCCGGTGTATCTGCTCGATCAGCCGCGCCGTGGGGATGCCGGCCGCAGCACGGTGACGGCGACCATCAACGCGACCCCGGACGACCAGATGTGGTTCGAGACCTTTCGTGTGGGTGTCTGGCCCGACTACTTCCCGGGCGTTCAGTTCTCGAAGGATCCCGAAGCGCTCAACCAGTACTTCCGTCAGATGACACCAAACACCGGGCCGTACGACGCGGAGGTGATCTCCGATGCCTGTGCGGCACTGTTCGCAAAGATCGGGCCAGCCGTCTTTGTTACGCACTCGCAAGGCGGTGGACTCGGCTGGCTGACGGCCGTGAAGAGCGGTAACGTGCGGGGAATCGTCACCTACGAGCCGGGCAGCGGTTTCCTGTTTCCCGAGGGCGAGGTTCCACAGACAATGCAAAGCTCCGGTGGACCGCTTGAGGCAATCGGGGTGCCAATGGCTGAATTCCAGAAGCTCACCCGCATCCCCATCGTGATCTTCTACGGAGATTTCATCCCGGAGAAGCCCAGCGACAACCCCGGCCAGGATGGGTGGCGGGTGAGGCTGGAAATGGCCAAAAAGTGGCGGGACACGGTAAACCGTTACGGTGGGGACGTCACCGTCGTACACCTTCCGGAAATCGGCATCCGCGGAAATACTCATTTCCCGTTTTCCGACCTGAACAACGAACAAGTGGCTGACCTGATGTCGAAGTTTCTCTCAGAGAAGAAGCTCGATTGAAGGTGAGGGAATTGACCGAGGTAAGGCATGAAAAGACGATTGTTTGTCGGCGGGGCATTCGCCGGACTCTCCATGAGCGGCACTCGCGCGGCCGCCCAGACCGTGAAGGCCCAGACCGTGAAAGCCGGAGACATTCCGGTTACCACCCTTGGCAGGACCGGCGTGAAGGTGAGCGTCATCGCCCAGGGCGGCGCCCGCATGGATCTCCACCCGGACATTCCGGCTGCAGCCGCACACGTGCGCAGGATGTATGACATCGGCATCACCTATTTCGATTGTGCCCGCTCGTATTGGGGCGGACGTTCCGAGGAAGCGTATGGCATCGGTTTGCAGGGGGTCCGGAAGAACGCCTTCCTGACAACCAAAACCATGGGACGCACCGCGAAACAGGTGGAAGACGACCTGGCGACTTCGCTGCGGTTATTGAAGACGGACTATGTCGATCTCTGGCAGATCCACTCCATCCAGACCGGCGAGGATATCGAACGAATTCTGGCTCCAGACGGAGCGATGAAGGCGCTGGAGGCGGCGAAGAAGGCGGGGAAATGCCGGCTGATCGGCTTCACCGGGCATTTCGATCCCGGTGCGCACGCGGCGTTGCTTAAGGCTTATGACCAGTGGGACACCGTGATGATGCCGGTACACGCGGCCGATCATGCGCATCTGAGTTTTGAGGAGACGGCTCTTCCGGTCGCGAAAGAGTTCGGTATCGGCGTCCAGGCCATCAAGATTTTCGGCAAAGCGAATCTCCTGCGATCACTGAATCCGACGGAGTGCTTGCGGTATGCGCTGAGCCAACCCGGCGTGCATGTAGCGATCTGCGGTGCTGGCACACAAGGGCAGATGGAAGACAACATCCGGACCGTGCAGAACTTCAAGCCGATGTCGGCGGACGAGATCGCGGATGTCCGCAAGAAAGCAATCACCGGCGCGGGTGTCTACAGCGGACCCACGCTGGAGTACTGGAAGAAGGCTTGATCCTTCACCACCTGGAAGACGGCGTGATCGGATATCCGAATGCAGCTAGAGAAAAAGAGAAGAGGAGTGACGACATGGGCGTAGAACGCAACGACGGGGCAAGGATGATTTCCATGATGCCCAGGCTTCTGATGTGTTTGCTCGCGGGGTTGGTGGCAGTGAGCGCCCCCGCCGCGGCGCAGACGCCGTCGCCCCAGGTACGTGCCGATGGCGTGGTGCGCGTAGACAGTGGTGCGCTGCAGGGTGCGGTGGACGACGGCGTTGCGTCCTTCAAGGGAATCCCCTTCGCGGCGCCACCGGTGGGCGAACTGCGGTGGCGGCCACCTCAGCCGATGACCCCGTGGGAGGGCGTGCGTCCGGCAACGGAGTTCGGGGCAAACTGCATGCAGGGCCGCTTCGGCCCGCCTCCTGCGGCTGGTGCGAATGCGGCGCCCGCACCGTCGGAGGACTGCTTGTTCCTGAATGTCTGGCGACCCGCCAATGCGGCGGCTGAGGCAAAACTGCCGGTGATGGTCTGGATCCATGGTGGCGGGTTCACGGGCGGTTCCGGTTCCTCGCCGGGCACCTCCGGTGTGCAGTTCGCGAAACAGGGCATCGTCCTGGTCTCAATCAATTACCGCCTGGGGCGCTTCGGGTTCTTCGCCTTCCCTGCCTTGAGCAGCGAGCGGCCTGACGAACCCAAGGGCAACTACGCTTACATGGACCAGATTGCCGCCCTGCAGTGGATCAAGCGCAACATCGCGGCGTTCGGCGGCGATCCGAACAACGTGACGATCTTTGGCTTCTCCGCCGGCGGAGTGTCGGTGCACAGCCTGATCGCTTCGCCGATGGCGCACGGCCTGTTCCACAAAGCGATCGCCGAGTCCGGCGGTTCGCGCGACAGTGTGCTCACCGCGCGGCCGATGCGCGAAGACGGCGTCGATCCGAACTATCCGGTATCGGGGGAGACGATCGGGTTGGAGTTCGCACGGTCTATGGGGATCGACGGGACGGGCCAGGCGGCCTTGGCCAAACTGCGCGCGCTGAGCGCGGAGGAGGTCCTGCGGGGTGCGCCAATTCAACCGGGAGCGAATGTTCCGCGCTACGAGACGACGCCGATCCTGGATGGCAAACTCGTCACCGAAACGGCGGAGTCCGCCTACAAAGCCAAGCGCCAGCCGCGCATTCCGCTGATCGCTGGCAGCAACAGCGCCGATACCGCGGGCAACCGGGTGAGGGCCACCACCAAGGAGCAGTTCTTCGCCCGCTTCGGGCAGTGGAGCGCTCAGGCGAAGGCGGCCTACGATCCCGACGGAACCGCAGAGTTGGCCACGATGGTGCGTGAGGCGAACGACGATTTCGGGCAGGCTGAGCCGGCCCGCTTCGCCGCAAGCGCCTTCGCTGCCAACGGTTCCCCCGCCTATCGATACCGATTCTCCTACGTTGCCACGGCGATGCGGGAACGGATGCGGGCGGGCGCGCCGCACGGCGGAGAAATCGGCTTCGTGTTCGGCACGCTGACTGCCCGCCCGGATTCAACGCCCTCGCCCGAAGATCAGGCGGTCTCCCGGATGGCGCAAAGCTACTGGGTGAACTTCGCCAGAACCGGCGATCCGAACGGTGCGGGGCTACCGGAATGGCCGCGCCACGATCCCGCCAAGGACCTGATCTTCGAGTTCCACCCCGACGGTACGGCCAGCGCAGTCCCAGATGTCCGAAAGGCACGGCTGGATGTGATGCAGTTGGCCACCGAATCGGGAAAACGAGCCGACTGAACTTCTGAAGCGGAGAGCGCGGGCGGCATGGCAGCTAGATCACAGTTGAAGCCCTGCTCCTCACTGGGGGCAACGAACACTCGCTCTGTACGACCGGGTGCGCAGGACGAATCGAGAGCAATACTTCCGCGCTAGTCCGCTCTGTAGCTGATAGCCCGTCCTGGCCAAAGGAGCCGCCAGGGATCGTAGCCATGGCAGTCGCAAAACTGCAAGGAAAGCGCTAGGTGCCGGGTTGCGGCCGAGAGTCGAGATCAAACACCCGAAACCTTTGATCCTCCTCCTAAACTCGTGGAGATTGTGCTGATCGCGGGCGGTTCTGATCCCAGGAGGGGAGCCAAACTTGGGCTGTGGCTCATCACTCAATCTATTTAGATTGTGCATATCTGCCGAATATGACGTCTCGATTCACTCGGACGTTGAATCGATAACCAACCGGAACCCGAATTGTCGGCTGCGCATTCAAATTACGCCGCGTTACCTGCGATCCAAACTGTGAGAGCTCCCGACCGACCGCAGTGCCAGCCAATTCTCCGGCCGAGGGGTAGGCGAGGATCCCGCCGCGGGGCGACTGGGAGAGTTGAAAGGCCGCGCTGAAGACACTTGTGAGCGCGGCAAACCCCAACAGCCTTCGGTAGTGGTTATCCACCTTGTGCCTCATCCCGCTTTGGCCGGAAGCGTCCTGACTGGCCATGCCGTCCAGGTGAATCGACGAACCGTCTGGGAAGATGATGCGGTTCCAGACAACCATTAGACCGTCCTGGCCGTAGACGATGCGGGAGTCGTAGATTCCCACCAGGCGGGAACCTTGCGGGATCAGCAGGTACCTTCCGGTCGCCGTGTCGTACACGCTTTCGCGAACGAGCGCCCGCACTTCACCAGGCAGATCGGAGTTCAGTGCGTGCTCCAAGACGGCGGGTATGTCCCACCCTGCCTTGATCTCGTAGCGGCTCAAGGGCGGCCTACGCGTCGCTGGTAACACCTCGTCCTTGGTGTTCTGTCGCGCGCGTTCCAGAAACCGCTCCCGGGCGTCTTGGAGGTCCTGTCCATCGTCCTCGCCCCGCTCGTTCGGTTGACCTTCGATTGGCAGAAGCGCTTCCAGCGGATTGGTCGGGGCCGACGAGCGGCCCATAGCATTTCGCACCAGGTCTACCAGCGAACCGGACGCTCCGGCTGCGGCGGTACCCGTCGCCATCGTGGGAGTCTCTGCCCTCGTACCAATTCCACCAGCAGTCGCCGTCGGGGCTGCGATTGCCTGCAACTCCAGGCGGTATGCGGCGAGCCGTCGCGCCTCGGCGGGGCTCAGGCTACTGGCCGTTGGAGCGGTGGCTACGGCTTGGGCCGCAACAGGTTGGGCTTGGGGACGCCACGCAGGCCGAGTGTAGGATGGACCCGGCTCCCAAGCCTCATCCACAGACTCTTCGCCCTCGGAGGTCTGGCTGGATTCCTCCGCCGTTCCGGCGAGACTTTTGGCTGGAACCTCGTCCGCGATTGTTTTCCCGACCTCGGTCGCCGCGGTTACGGATTTCGTCCCATCCAGTTGCACCAGTTCGATGGATCGCTGACGGCGCGTGATCACGCCATACCCGATCAACGCGACCACTCCGCAAACGACAATCAGCGCCAGCACTCCCGCCCGTCGGCTCAACCGAACTGCCGCGGGCGGAGCAGGGTACAGGTCAATGCCGCTGGGGGACTCTAGCTTCCGGAACGGATTTGTCATCGCTCCACCTCCGGTTTCCCTGAGAAGCTGGCCTCGAATCCGTCCCCCTTCACCTTGCCGCGGAACGTTCCGCGCACAATGTCCAGTCGCTTTGCCTTCTTGCCCTCGCCGAGAATCAAGGCCCCGTGTTCGAAGATCCGATCCACCACGTACACAGTTCCCTTCACGCGGTAGTTCACCATCTCGGGACCCTGAGTCCCCACGACAACCAATACCGGCAACTCCCGGTGCAGAATCTGCTCGCGCATCTGCACGTATGTCTTCTCGCCGTCATCGAAGATCCGCACTGGCCGCAACTCGTGGTGCTTTCCCAGAACGCGATAGTCAAAGTAGAGATCCTCAATGGTTCGCAGCGGGGCGAGTTGCGACTGTTCAACCGCCTCCTTCCGCCGCTGCTCACTCTCCAGCAAATGCGCCTGCCAGCGAGCCGTCTCCGCCGCCGGGTACTCGAAACTGGTTCGTGCAATGTACTCGGAGGGTGTCGAAACCAGGCGCAGATAATACAGCCGCCGATCCGTTGTTAGCAGCATGTTCGTATCCAGGCCAGGCCCCTTCGGCTTCACCACAATCAACGCCCGTTCGAGAGATCCCTCACCAGAAGTCGCGGGATCAATGAGCCACCGGACCGAATCGCCGATGTGGGGTTCGCCGATCAGCCTTTCGCCGGATTCAAGCTCAACTACGCAGAGCCGCAACGGGGCACAAACGACTGTTGGCAAACCCGCACCGTAGGTGTAGACCACGCGCCCATCCTCACCAGGACTCGGAAGCGCGCTTTGGCTTTTCCACGAACTGTCCACGTCAATCGCCTGGCTCGCATCCTCTGGCAGCGGGACCGACTTGCCTGCAACAAAGTCCGCGGGAACCTCGCTATCGCTCTCGTTACCGCTCGCGGAATCCGCGTGCTTCAGATACAGCGGGACACTACCCGAAGGCGCCGGCATGGACGAGTTGGTTTGCCCGGACCGACGAGGGTCGGTCTGCAACTCCCCAATCAGTTCGTCGAACTGGTATTCCGCAGCAGCCGGCACGCCCTGCATCGGGGCCGAAGTTGATGCTGGCTTTGTTGGCGAAGACACCCTTCCTATAGAGTCGCCGGGCTTCTTCTCCTGGCCGACTCCCGCAGCGACCATCACGGCCAAACCGAACGACAGCACAACACTTGATCTCCACATCCCCAGTACCCCCATCCACATCCCTCGCTACAGAACCTTTGACCAACTCGCGTTCGTCACATACACCCCGAGCGGATTCACCCGCGCAAGCTGTTCGTCTGTCGGCGGATTGACGGCGATCGTGAACGAACCCTTCCACGCTTGCTCCGATTGCACATCGCCGCCCAAGCCCCGCGTAGTCTCGACCCACTCCACTTCATAGGTCTGCTCGCTGCTCGCGTAGATCGCCTTCACGTCCACGCTCACCATCACGGACTGGGCCCGCTTCTGCGGCGGGTCCTTGCGATAGAACTCGCTCACCTCCAACTGCGCCGCGCTCCCCCGCGCAATCATTGCGTACACCCGATCAATCGCCTTCCGTTGCGAGATCCCATCGGAGGTCACCATTCGCAGGTCGGACACCCACTGAATCAGCGCCGCGCGTTTCAGCCGATCGTCCGCGACCGGCGCCGCCTCCGCCAGCCCGGACGCAACCGGCCGGCCGAGATTGTCCACAGCGACAACAAACGGGATGATCCGCGTCTGCAAGGAAAGTGCGACCACTCCCCCGGTGGCGACAAGCGCGACGGCAAGCGCGCCAAATGCGGCCATCCGCCAATTCCGCGCCCGCGTGATCAGATTGCCGTATCGCTCGTCCCACTCCCGCCGAGCCGAGAGATACCGGTTCTCCGCCGGCTTCGGCGGAACGCAGGACCGAGGGCCGTATTCCGCAGGAGGCCGCTGCTCCCCATCGCCGGCAGTTCCTGACAATTCGAGAATGTCTTCCGATGTCACTCGCTATCCTCCATGCGCAAGTTCGGCGGCGTCGCCTGCGGTGCATGATCCGGCGGGACCGCACCCTGGGCCGCCCGCGTAAGCTGCGTCCCCACAGCCAGATTCTTTGCAGCATTGGTGCTCGCGCTTACGATCCGCGTCGCGCGGCTCTCCGCTGCACCGAGCTCCGATTGGTCCTTCGAAAAGCCGATGTTTGCGGGTACACCCGGCGACATGGTTTCCGTGTTGGCCGCACCCGTGGCTGGGGGCGCAGCATCGGAGGAACCACGTGGACTGCCGCGCTGCGGAGGCGACACGGAACTTGCTCGCGTGGGCATGCTTTCGCTGCCAGAGGATCCAGATCGGTCAGCCAGGCTTGGCGCCGAACTCCCGGCTCCGCCCCCACTGCCTCGGTTTCCCCCGCCGGGCCGCCGAGGTGCAGACCCCGAAGCACCTCCACTCGAACCCGCACCACCTGCACTACCGCCACCAAAGGACGACCCGCCTCCAGCCGCACCGCCCGATGCTCCGGCGCCAGACCCGGCGGCTTGGCTCACCGACACCGCAGCACCTCGGGTTGCGGACGCTTTTGCTCCTAGCGCCACCAAACCGGCAACCGCTGCGCTAGCAACGAGTGCGCCCTGAGCCACACCGCCCACGGTGCTCACCGCATCGCCGCCGGTCAACGCCGGGGCGCCACCCAGGACGCTCGCAGCCAGCTTCGGTACGTTCCAGCAGACCATGAGCAGCAAAACGGCGGAACCGGCGATGTCTAGCGCATCAATGGCAGGTTGCGCGCTTGCCGCAATCAGCTGCGACTCATCCACCCAATTCCGTGTAAGCGCCAGGCTCGCCCCCAGGATCAGATAGAGCACCATCACCTTCACGCCCGTCGAAACCGCAAACGCGATGTACCGCTCGACATACGGCGCCGTCCACCGCGAGCCGCCGAAGCCCAGGAACAGGAATCCGGCACCAACCACCAGGTAGCTCTCCACCAGGGTGACCACCAACTGCACCGTGATCCCGAGGAAAGCCAGAAACGAGAGCAGCGCCGCAAACACCATCGCCAATGCCGTGCCGAAACTTGCCATCCATCCCGATTCGGCAGCCGCCGAAAGCAGGTTGCCCACCACGTTCAAGCCGATCGCCAGCACGTCGCTCGGCGCCAGTGAGTTGAGTCCGGATGCGGTCTGCCCGAAGATCTGAAAGCTCTCGATGATCCGCGGAATCCAATCGGCGCCAAACGTCAGCAGGGCAAAGAACGCGCCGATGAACATCATTTTGCGGATCAGCGCCGCCGTCCATCCCTGCAAGTCGGTCCGTTCCAGCACCAGGATCGCGCCCGTCCAAGCAAACTCGATCAGCGCGAGAATCCCGAACAGCCGATTCGCATAGCCCGCTGCCGTGTTCAGCCAGGCGGTCCGCACAGAGCGAAACTGGTCAAGCATCGCACTCGGCGTGTTCTGCGCGGGTGCGGAATCCGCCAGCACCACCAGAGCGAGCCCACACACAATTCCAAGCCTCGCCAGACGACCCCAATCAACGCCGTTCCGCCCTCCACTCACCGGCAGCCGCATCATTTGCCAGCCTCGAATCCCCGGCCATCCCCAGTGCGCGCACCAAACCGGAAAAACCTCTCGACGCCAGCTTCACGGGCCGCCTCTTTCTGCACAGAAGCTGCTTGGAAGGCAGCTTTTGCCTGGAGATCCGCCAACATCAACTGCCGCAGCTTCATCAACTGCTGCACCTGCTGCTCCAGGATCTGATTGCTCACCTGCAGCGCCCGCATTCGGCCTTGGCTGGTTCGCGCCATCCCCCGAAGCTGGCCGAGTACCGCCTGCTCGTCGCGGAGTTGCGCCCCCTGCATCCCCGCCGCCTTAAGCGTTCCTAGCGTAGTATCGAGGCTTGTATCCGCCCATTCCTTGTAGTCCCGGAACCAGGCCCGTTCCCGATAGCCCCAGCCCTGAAACCGGCTGCGGAACTCCGCATCCAGATTCGCCATCGAATACGCCAGAGACCTCCCGCCTTGCACAATCCCCGCCAGTCGATCAATGTCCTGCATGATCGGCCCGAACACCTGCGAAGGCAGTTCCAACGAGTTCTTCGCCATATCCAGCACCATCTGGATCTGCTGCCGAAGCTCCTCGCCTTGCCGGATGTAGGAGTCAATCAGTTGCGCGTGGTTCAGCAACTGCGTCCACTCCGTCGCGTAGCCCACCGTCCCGCCGCGCGCCACCGGCTTCGGAATCAGCACCGCGCACAGCACCGCGCACAGCACCGTCACTAACGCCCACCGTCCAAGCGCCCGCAATCGCCTTTTCATCGGTCCTCCACCCCGTCCCGCACCAGCTCGTAGAACTCCGCCCAATCGCGCAACCCGCGCGAACGCATCCACTCCGCCTGCCACTCGTCGCCGTACTGCAGCATGAACTGCTGCACACGCGCCAACTCCTCGCGCCCGCTCACGCCCACAAACGCCAGCGCCACCTCGCCCAGCCCCAGCGAGATCAGCCGCTTGCCCACGGGCGAGATCACGTAGTAGTTCCGCTTCGGGATGCTCGTCTGCACCAGGCTGATCTCGCGCTCATTCAATCCGAGGGACCCATAGAACTCCCGCGATGCCGGATTCGGCGCCTCCGCATTCGGCAGCAGGATCTTCGTCGGGCACGATTCCAGCACCACATCGCGAATCGGGCTGTGAAAGATATCGGAGAGGTTTTGCGTCGCTAGCACCACCGCGGCATTCCGTTTGCGCAGCGTCTTCAGCCAATCCCGCATGCGCTCCCGAAACAGCGGATGCCGCAGATACACCCACGCCTCATCCAGCGGCACCAGCGTCGGCGCCCCGTCCAGCCGCTTCTCAATCCGCCGGAACAGATAGAGCAGCACCGCCACCACGGCCTTATCGCCCAGCCCCATCAGGTGCTCGGTCTCAAACGTCAGAAACCGGCCGTCCCCCAGCATGTCCGCATCCGCATCCAGCAGATGTCCCATCGTGCCGGCCAGCGTGTAATACTGCAGCGCTTCGCGCAGTTCTGCATCCTGCACATTCGCGGAAAGCTCCGTCAGCGTTCGCGTCGGAGAACCCTGCAGCAACCGCACCCCCTCGGCCAGGGCATTCCGCTCCCGCGGCGTAATCTTCACGTCCTGCAGCGCGCACAGCCCTTCCAGCCACTCCACCGCCCAGGCCACATCCGCCGGATCATCAATCTCCCGCAGCGGACAAAACTGCCACCGCGTCGACTCGCCCCCGATGTCGTAGAACTCCCCGCCCGCTGCGCGCGTCAACGTGAACAGCGAATAGCCCTTGTCGAACGCGAACACCTGCGCCCGCGGATACCGGAACCATTGCGCCGCAATTGTCGCCAGCAGCGTCGATTTCCCCGCACCCGGCGGACCCACCACCAGCGTGTGCCCCAGGTCCGAAACATGCAGGTTCAGCCGAAAAGGCGTCGCCCCCGTCGTCGCCGCGAACAACAGCGGCGGACTCCCCGGCGGCATCAGCGGCGACGGATTCCCCCGCTCTCCGGTCCAAACCGCCGCAATCGGCAGCATGTCCGCCAGGTTCAGCGTATGCAGCAGCACCCGCCGCGCATTGCGATAGCCGTCCCCCGGCAAGCTCCCACGCCACGCCTCCAGCGCATTCACCGTCTCTACCCGGCAAGCGAACCCCAGGTTTCGCACCGTCTTCACCACCAGCGCGACGTCTTCCTCCAACTTCTGCTCATTCGCGCCGTGGCACAGCACCACGCTCGTGTACTGGCAGAACTGCACATCGCCGGACGCCGCCACGCTCATCGCTTCCTCGGCATCCACCGCCATCTCCTCGGCGAACGCGTTCACCGCGCCGGTCTCCGTTCGCAGCAGTTGGTCCTTCCAACCGCGCACCTTTGAGCGCCACTTGCTCCGCGTCTTGTCGAGAATCGCCCGTGCCTCCTCGGGATCCAGCAGGATCGCCCGCGTATGCCACCGATACTGAATGCCCAGCGAATCCAGCGCCGCCAGCATTCCCGGATGGCTCAGCCGCGGAAACCCGTCAATCGCAACCACCCGCAGATGATGCTGCCCAATCTTCGGCGTCACCCCGCCCACCAGGTCCTGCGACCCCAGTAAATCGCTCAGATATGCCGGCACCTCGGGCAGCGCCACCGGATGGTCCAGCATCGTCACGCAGCGATGTACATAGCGCAGCAACTCATCCGTCACCACGCCCGCGCCATCATCACCCGGCCCATCACTATCCGCCCCGGCACCCCCCGGCCTTCCATCCTCCGGCTCACGCACCATCCGCAGCCGCTCAGCCTGCAGCAACGCGCCGAACACATCCTCGAACGAAGCCACGCGGGACTGGAAATACTCCAGGGCCTTCCGCGCCGCCGATTTCTCCCGCGCGCCCCCATCGAACAGGAACCCCTTCACGCGCTCCTCGTTCTCCAGCGGAGGCAGATACGTCAGCGCCAGGAAGTACTCGCTCTCGTAGTGCATGCCTTCCCGCAGGAACTGCTGCCGCCGCTCATCGTCGATCACCGCCGTCACCGCATCCGGAAACGCCCCGCGCGCCGGATACCTTGGCGCCAGCGAACGAATCGCGTCGCACTGCACCATCCACCCGCTCCCCAGCTTCAGCAGCCCGTTCAGCCGCGCGCTCAGCGCCGCCATCTCCCCATGCGTCGCCGAAGCCATATCCGGACCCCGATACCGGAAGGCCGCCACCAGCGCCCCATCCTGCAGCAGCATCACCCCGTCATCCACCAGCGAGTCATACAGCAGCAGATCCGCCAGCCCCTGCGCCCTCGTCCGATGCTCCGTCACCTGCATCCGCCCTCACCTCCAGCCCCGCGGCGTCGTCACCGGCAGCCCATGCGCCCGCCCCTTCGCCGGATAGAAGCTCCGGTACCGCACATGCCGCAGATACACCTGCCGCAGCAGCGGATCCGCCTTCCCCATCCGCGAAAGCACGGCCACGCTCGCGAACCACAGCGCCACGCCGGCAATCACGCCCCACCAGGTCACCAGCGCGAACACCAGCATCGCCGCCATCAGCGCCGCGAACAGCACCAGTTCCCGGTCCCCGCCCAGCAGCAGTTGCGGGCGGTTCGCGCTCTGGTGAATCACAACCTCGCGTGGCCGTTCCATCCGTTCACTCCCTACGACCCTCGCCTACAGCACCGACGCCCCGGCCACGCCGAACAAGCTGGTCATGAATCCGGCGCCCAGCACCAGAAACGCAATCGCCAGCACCGCCACGCAGCTGCGCCGCGCGAACTCGCTCAGCTCTCCGCCGAACACCAGCGTGCCGCCCGCCACCATCAGCGCAATCAGCGAAATCGAAAGCGCCACCGGACCCGTCAGCGACGTCGCCACCAAGCTCAGCGGCGCCTCCCACGGCAACCCGCCGCCCGCCGCGCCCGCCAGCGCCACTGCGGCTAATCCGAAGAGAGCCACCATCAGCGCCCCAGTCAGGCGCAATCCACACAAAACCCGCATACCGTTACCTCCCGTTTCCAAACGCTCAGACGTACTCCACCACGTAGTGCCCGCCCTCATAGCCGGTCACCAGCATCACCTCGCGCACCTTGCGGCCCGCGTCCAAACTCGGCTCCTCATCGATGAACACCACCACGTCCACCGCCTCGGCGATCAGTGCCTGCTGCGGCGCCGCCGTGGCCTCGGCCACCAGGCTCTCCAGCCGCACCAGCCCGCTCACTGCATCGTTCGCGTGCACCGTGGCCACCCCGCCCGGGTGCCCCGTATTCCAGGCCTTCAGCATCACGTGGGCTTCCGCCCCGCGGACCTCGCCCACCACAATCCGCGTCGGCTTCAGCCGCATGCACGCCCGCAGGCAATCGAGCATCGTCACCGCACCCACCGCCTGCAGCCCTACGTGGTTTTCCACGCGGCATTGCAGCTCCATCGTGTCCTCAATCAGCACCACGCGGTCCCGCGGCGTCAGTTCCGCAATCGCATCCAGCACCGCATTCGCCAGCGTCGTCTTCCCGGAGCCCGTGGACCCCACAATCAGCACGTTCTTCCGCCGCCGCACCGCCTCCCGCAGAATCTCCGCGTGGCCCATCCCCCGCACATCCTCAGCAAACGTGCTCCGCCGCGAAAGCCGGTTTCGCGCATCGCTCCGCAAAGTCACAATCCCCGCCGTCTCGTAATCGGCCAGCGTGAACACCTTGCGCGGCCGCAGCCGGATCGCAAACACCGGCTCCCGCGTCACAGGCGACACAATCCCCTCAAACCGGCTTCCATCAATCGGGAACTCCGTTTCCAGAAACGGCCGGTCATGGTGCACCACCGTCCCCCGCTGCGAGGCAATCGTCCCCAGCGCGGATTGCACCTGCGCCGGCGGCATCGTCCCTACCGCGACAAACGGCTCCCCCTGCCGCTTCACCCAGATCCGCGAATCCGGATTCAGCACAATGTCCTCCGTCCGCGGATCACGCAAGGCGGAGAGAACGGTCTCCCCCATTTCCCGCCGCAACTTTGCGTCGAGCCGCAATCGCTGATCCGCATTTCCCGCGATCACGTGCATGGTGGCTGCCATTCCCCCGCCTTGCTTCCCTACACCAGCCCTTGACGTGCTCAAGGTAGCTAGTACAAGCTAGCTATACCGTGAAAGGCGAGTCGATGTCAACGGAAAGAGCGAACGCGAAGAAATCAAATGGTTGGAAAGCCACCTGGCGCGCGGTGAAGCGGCAGGCGGACGCGATGGGAGTGGAAGTCTTCGAAATCGGCCTCTTCAAGCCGGCCACCCCTGGCGACGAGAAGCCGGAACCCGAGATGCTCCCCCGCACCTGGGACAAGCAGACCCTCCTCCGCTCCGTCGGCTGGCTCCGCTACCAGAACAGCCAGGGCCGCAACATCTACATTCGCCCCAAAGGTGAGCACCCCCTCAGCATGGTGGACGACCTCACCGCCGAAGCCATTCATCAAATGAAGCAGCAAGGCTTCGAGCCCTGCGTCGTCGTCGAAACCTCCCCCGGCAACTTCCAAGCCTGGCTCAATCACGGAAAAGTGCTCCCAAAAGCCGATTCCACCCTCGCCGCCAGACTGCTAGCCCAACGCTTCGGAGGAGACCAAGGAGCCGCCGACTGGCGACACTTCGGCCGCCTGGCCGGCTTTACGAATCGGAAGGAGAAGTACCAGCAGCAGGATGGGCGGTATCCGTTCGTGCGGTTGATTGAGGCGGAGATGGAACGGGTGTTTGCTGAGGCCGAGTTGTTCGGTTTGGGCGTTCTGCAGCATTGCCGAGGCAGTTTCCGGAAAGTGCACTCCAGTTTGACAGCCGATCCGCAGAATCAATCAGCCAAGGTGACATTGCTAAAGGAAATCGACGATTTCCGAGGAAATCCCAAGTACGCAGCGGACCAGCACCGGATCGATTTGGCCTACGCTGTCTATGCACTCTCGCATGGGGTTCTTGAGGAGACTGTGAAAAGCGCGATTGGCTCTCGCGACTTGACGAAAAAGGGGGATCTTGGGCGGCAGTGGAGGTACGTTGAACGGACCCTCAACAAGGCTGACATGGCCAAATCGATGCGGCGCACTCCCAGCAGAACGAAGTAATACCGAGGAGAGCGTGCACTCATCGTTATCGACTCAGTCCAGGTTGCCGTGCGAACGCCGAATAGAGACGTAGGTGGCTGCAATCGCGCTTGAGGTAATCTAGACGGTGATCGCGTGGTAAATCATGACGAAGACGTGCTTTTTCGTTTCTAGGATCGGCGACCCAAATTCCCAAGAACGGCAGTTTTCCGACAGGCTGTTGAGGTTTATTGTTGCCCCAGTCTTAGAGCGGTGTGGATATCAACAGCCAGTACGGGCTGATCACATCACGCAACCAGGCGTCATCACAACCCAGGTGTTTACTCACCTGTGGAACGACGACCTTGTGATCGCCGATCTAACTGGCAACAACCCGAACGTGTTCTACGAACTTGCCGTGAGACACCTGCGACGAAAGCCCTTCGTCCACCTGATACAAGAAGGCGAGAAGATTCCTTTTGATGTCGCTCCAAACCGGACGATCACTTTCGGATTCGACATTGAGAAAGCTGAACAAGCCAAGTTGGATTTGGGCGCGATGATAAGGTCTGCGGACGATGGTCGCGGGACAGAGACACCACTCTCGCTTGCGGTAGATTTCTCGGTTGCAGGCGTGGGCGCGGATCCACTGGGGAGTGGGATTGCCCAGATAGTCTCAGATGTTCAGGAGATCAAAGGAAAGATGCAGGGTATGCATGCAGCCCAAGAATTGTCGGCGCTTGGGCGAAAAAGCCGTATTCGCGAGACCATCATGGAGCGCTTTTCCCACAGGTTGCGCGAGCTTGGAGTTCCCGTCTTAGGGCTCGGGATGCCTGTGGAGGCGTCCGGAGGGATCACTATAGAGTACGCGGATCGAAAGATTGAGGTCCCGATCGGAGAGGCAGCCGACATTGTGGATGGGATCATCACACCTCTTGAGTTTCTCAAACGAATAGGAGCATAGCGATTCTCGACGCACCTGCCGCTGGATCCACTGCCCGATGCAAGAGGGTAACGGATTCTACTAGGTGACCAAGCCCAACTGAAGGCATTATGTGTTTCGCCAAGTATCATCGTTGGGTGTTGACATCTTCCGGTCGCGGAACGACCTGGACTCTACCGACTGCCCGCAGTCGGCGTCGCTTGCCAGCCTCCCGAAGGGGCTAGCCGCGACGTGGCCGTCAGACTTCGGCGGGCGTGATCGCGACGGTTATGTTCCGGATACACAGTCTAGCCGATGGTGACAGGGCGTGACCCGACCTAGGCCCTTTGCGTGGTTTGTTAACCTTGCAGCTGAAGCATGAGCCAAATCAACATTGTCATCAGCGGCGAACGCCTCGGTGACATCTCGTTACTTCAGCCTCGGGACGGTCTGAGTCCTTGCCGGACAGCTAGCGGCTTCCGTGTGCATGTTCCCCTTGCGATTACGTTGATTTCGCCTTCGAAGTGCATGGCCCTTCCCAGCTTGGAGAATCTTCACGTGGTGTTTTTTGCGGTTGCAGATGGAAAGCCCGTCGAAATCGGTTCTGCGTCGAGCGACTCCTTCTTCACTGCTCCTATGAGTGCTGCTCACGTCTCACTTCCGTGGGATTGGACGATTCAGGCATTTGAGTTCTACGAGAAGATCAGGACGGGCCGGGACGCCAAGTTCGGAGTTCGAGTATCAGGCGATATCCGTTATGTCCTTGTGCCGGAAAGCGGTCATCGAACAGGCCGGGAAGCCTGTTCTGTACCGAACCGCTTCTTTGATTCAGGAGAGGTGGTCTACTCACAAGCGATATGGACGACGATGATGCGAGATCTGAACTTGCAGGATGTAGTCCTTCTGGAACTCCCGATATCCACCGGCATACCGTCGGATTGGAAGTCGGTTTGGGACGCAGTAAGAGAAGCGCGGAACTCGTTCGACAGTGGAGGATCTACAGCCTGGAAAGGTACGATTACTAGCGTTCGACTCGCCCTCGAAGAATGGCGGAAGGTTGAGCGCGAGGATCAGGGTCCGGGATGGACGGTTCCGTCACAGCAGAGCCTCCAGAGCCGAACAAAGATGCAACGCATCGACAATCTTCGGTGGCACTTATTGCAGGTTGCGCACTACGCTGCGCATACGAGAGCAGACGAGTGGACCAGAGAGGATGCGCTCCTTGTGCTTTCCACTATCTGTGCGCTACTCGCCGCGAGGAAACCATGATCGAAGACTCTGCAAGAATCCCTAAGGTGTTTGTCAGCCACACAAGTGCGGACAATGAACGCTTTGTGCTGCCGTTTGCAGAAAAGCTCCGGGCAGCGGGTATCAATGCGTGGGTAGATCAATGGGAGATGCTTCCCGGGGACAGTGTCATCGAAAAGATCTGGGAAGAGGGGCTTAAGGCTTGTGACGCCTTTGTCGTTGTTCTATCGGAAGAAAGCCTGTCAAGCCGCTGGGTTCAGGAGGAGTTGAATTCCGGATTTGTTAAGCGCATCCAAGACCGCACGAGACTGATTCCGGTTCGGCTCGACAACGTTAAGGTCCCTGAAGTTCTCAGGGCGATCGTGTGGATCGACATCGACGACTTGCGTTCCTACGAGCGACAATTCGAGCGTATCGTCAACGCAATTCATGGCCAATACACCCGGCCTCCGCTTGGTCCACGACCGGCACACATACGTCCCGATGTCGCCGCGATGGACGGGCTGGCTCCTATAGACAGCACCATCTTTGAACGTGCCTGCAGAATCTCCATCGAACAGGGCCATCCAGACTCAATCAGTGGCAAGCGTTTGGTGGCTGAACTCAATAGGCAAGGCATTTCGGAAGCGCAGATCGTGGAAACGCAGCAGGTGCTGGAGCGGCAACGATACATTCAGATCTTTCGAGTTCTCGGTCCACCGCATGCTTACGATTTTTCAATCACGAGCTTTGGGTTTGACCAGTTTGCCCGCACTCGAATTGCAGACTATGGCAAGCTCTGTGCTGATGTGGCGCGCCTGCTTGTTAGACACGAGAGCATGAACAATCATGCCGTTGCTGAGGCTTTGGGAATGCCGATTCGGATCGCTGAGCACATTTTGGAATCACTTGAGGGAAATGGGCTCATCAAGTTCTCCAAGTCAATCGGAGGGGGTCTTCATCTAGACGTGTACTGGGTATCGCCGGAACTTCGCCGGGAGTTAGAGGGGTAGTGTTGTTGGTGCGTACTCCTCAACAGCGAAAATACTGCGGATTCCGAGCCATGCCGCTCGCTTCCCGGCCACGTAGAATGCCGACTTTGAATTTATCGGATAGCGATCGCTAATATCCCGGAAACTTGATCAACTTCAGGGGAATGCGCTAGTTGGTGCGCTCGTTTCTGCGGGGTGTTGATCAACCAAGGACTAATCTGGCGAGTTCGGCCAGACACCCGCCCCAACGACAAGATCAAGAGATGATCCAAAGAACGAAAATGGGGAGCGTCCTACCCTAAGGCTGGAGACTCCCCTGTGGTTTATGTCGCGGGCCTATCTGCCCTACCGCTACAATAACAGTTCCTGTGCTTGACGTCAACAACATCACCGGGGTCCGCATCGCGATGCGCATGCTGGAGTTCTTCTACCGTGACGTGCCGTGGAATCGATCCCTATGGTCTCCAGGACTCCGCGTCCAGATTCTGGAGTTACTTGAATCGTCCGAGGCAGTACAAGCCGGCGCACTGCACCTCGCCGCGCTTCAGCATTTCTGTGGCGTGGTCCTGCCAGTCGCAGCCAACGATCAGGGAGTTGGCGATTCGAGAGCAAAGGCCGTAGTAAACTCCGCACTCAAAGGTAAGCTCATATACCGGAGCGCGGACTACTACAGCATGGAGATGCTTGCGCAGGATCTAGGGCAAAATTACCTCGCCCGGTGGTCACGCCATCTGCAGAGCACCACAACCCCCAGCGTCGAACGTGCTGCGCGCTCCATCGCGGCACATTTGCTCGACCTCGGTTTCGACTCCGACTTCCTCCACCAATGGTGGACGTACCGAATACTCCACGAAGGTGGCACCAAAGGCTTGGCCGAATTGATCGATGAAGCCCATGCCCTTGCGCAGGCCCAGCCGAAAGAATGGGATGTCTTGGTCGCATTTGAAGCGCTGCCCACCAGAGGAGGCGTACCCGAAGGCTGGCTTGATTCGAGAAGCGTGCGTGCTTGGCTAGAGTCTAACGGGTTTTCCGTTGAGGGCGTGCGGCAAAATGGCGGCCTCGAAATGTCCGTGACTGCCCGTGATCCCTACGCGGCAGTTTCGGTTGTACGGGAAAGACTGGATGCCGTGAGCGCACGAATCGCCCTCGGGCTTACCGGAAGACTGCGCCCATACAATCGAATTTGGATCCGCAATCAACCACGTCCCTTCGACCTCTTCCGCATCAGGCACCGCGCAGAGATCCACTCTTTACGCAAAGAGCACCAGCTATACAGCATCGCCGAAGAAAGCTCCCTGTTGGACTCTGCCATTGCACTCCTCCAGCCGGTGAACGGTGGCAACCTGAGCGCAGCGATATCAGGGGCTTGGGCTGCCATTGAGGCGCTGCTGCACTCGCCGGGCGATGGAGACCGCGTCACCGCCGGTGATCGCCTCGCAACCATTGTTGCCTGCTCGTTTCCACGGGCCGAACTCACAGCGATATCACACAACCTCGATGCTACATCTCCACTGGGAGCGAAAGTCGCGGCGATCAATGAGAACAAGGCCAAAGCCCGCGAAGTGGCCGCAGCCATTCAGAATTGCGATCCTATCCAGACGTCACGTCCAATCGACGAAGCATCGCTCGAGCGTATCCGAAGAATTGCGGCGTCTCCTAGCAATGGGCTGAACGATGTAGAAGGTCATCTCGCTGCTGCATTTCGAAGGCTTTACCGTTCACGAAATCTGATCCTCCACTGGGGCCGGGTCGGCGGCGACCTTCGTCATGCCTGTCTCCGCACAACAGCACCACTGGTAGGTGCGGGCATGGACCGTATCGCGCACTCGTGGCTAATAGAAGGGTTGCACCCGCTTGGATTGGCGTCACGCGCGAGGGCCAGTCTCTCTTCAATCAAACCAGGGAGTGCTAATCTCGTTGATCTCCTCGAATAGAACGCCGCCGAGCTGTCCCCGGAACTCCGTCAATTGGGCGGAGGAAGTGCCTAGCACTCATTGACCGAGGTTATAGGCCGCGCTAGGCACACGCGACTCCGGCACGTTCTTGTGCGAAACCCACATTAGCGCGAATGCTCCCTGGGGATGATGGTGCCGACTGCTGCTCTGACTCAACGAAGATTCAGGTCCTCGCGTTCATCTCAGTAGAATGTCGGCGTTCAAGGGGCAGTGCCCACCACGACGGCACTATTCGAGAAGAAGCCGAATCAGCTCAAGTACCGCTGCTGCGATGGGCTTGGGAATGAGCATCAGGGCAGCAACAGCGAAGGCCACGATCACGAGCACCGGCCCGCCGTAATACGCAAGAGCCATCCACCACGTGAGCCTCGGCCCAGTGGTCATCGATACCCAGATCCAGTTTCGCAATCGCATTTCAGTCTCTTGCCGGATCGCCGACGCGGCCCGGTGTTGTCCTTAGAATACGGTCACCGCTCCTCCCCCCCGTGTAAACTCTCGCGAGGGCGTTCGGGTGGCGGTCCTTCACCCTGTCATCCATCTGCTTCTATCGGCCATGACCTGGCTTTGTATTACCCAAGCCGTCTCCCACTCTCGCCACTCCCCAAGCTGACCGTCGAAGGTCTCCGTCCCTAACGCCGTGATCGCGCTCATTGACACCAGGGCGACGGTGCAGCAACGCGGCCGACGCACTCTGCATCCCCTCCGCGAACCCCATTCCCGCCTCGCTCCTGCCCACTCCCGCGCCTTCCCCATTCCCGCCCCTACCTCTCTCGGGCACTCGCTTCGCTTGACGGCCCACAACTTCGCCTGATGGCCTAGCCGCGCCCTGGCGTCCGGCGGGCTTCTGCTTCCGCGCTCCTCTCCGTTCCGCACGGCCCTTGCGGGTTTCGGCTCCCCCAGTCCTCCTGCGGACCGCGGCGCTCCCACACCCGCGCCCGGCGCGCGCCGCTGGGCTGGTCCCCCCGAAAAAGCAGCCCTTGTCCTGGGGAGCGGCTCCGCTTGCTTCTGGGTGCCCCGAGAGACTTCGGGAGCAGAAACGGAGAACCGCATCATGTATCAGAATCGAGTCACTCTCATCGGATTCCTCGGCAAGGACGCCGAATCGCGCAGCACCCGCGCCCAGCAGACCCCCTTCGTGGTCCTTTCCCTCGCCACCAAGCGTAGCTGGAAGGATCGTGAGTCCGGCGAACGCCACAGCCAGACCGAATGGCACCGTTGCATCGTCTGGGGCCGCCTGGCCGAGTACGCGGCCACGCTCACCAAGGGTGCCCACGTCCAGGTGGAAGGCGACCTCCGCCACCGCGAGTACACCCCGCAGCCGAAGAACGGCAGCGACAACGGTGTCACGCTCCGCACGGTCGCTGAGATCCGCGTCACCTCCATTACCAAGCTGGACCGGCCCGCCACCACGGCGGGCTCCCCCAGCCCCGCCTCCAGCGCGGCGAACCCCAACCCGGACCCGGCCATCGCAGCCGCGGCCACCGCCGAGGAGGTGCCCTTCTAAGGGCATCTCCCTCCGCCACAGGAGGTACAACCATGGCCAACACCACCAATCCCACCTACGTCAACGCCGCGCGCGAAGAGCGCATCCTCAGCCATCTCCCGCTCGTCCGCCGCATCGCTCGCGAGATCCACCGCCAATGCCCGCGCACCGTCGCGCTGGAAGACCTCGTCTCTGCCGGCACCATCGGACTCATCCAAGCCGCGGACCGCTACGATGCCGCCCGCGGAACCCAACTGGGAACCCTGGCCGACCGCCGCATCCGCGGAGCCATCCTCGACCACCTCCGCGGCCTCGATCCCCTTCCACGAGCCCTCCGCCGCTTCGTTCGCAAACTGCAGGAGTGCCGGGCGCGCCTTCGCGCCGAACTCGGCCGCGAACCTGAAGAGGCCGAAATCGCCGAAGCGATGCGAATCCCACTGGACGCCTATCGTCGCCGCACCGAAGAAGCCGATCGCGAGTACATCTATTCGCTCGATGATCCAAACACCGAACGGCGCAACCAACCGGCAATCCCGCCGAGTAAGGCAGCCGAGCACTCCATCCTCCGCGTCCAGATCCTGCGCCTCTCCCGCCAACTGCCCGCGCCGCAAGCCACCGTGATCGAAGCGCGCCTTCACAATCGCTCCCACGAATCGATCGCCATCGAACTCGGCGTCACCCAGGGCAGGGTATCGCAGATCCAGAAGCTGGCCATTGACACGCTCGCCGCCATGGTGAGCGCCCCATCCGCCACTCCAGCCCCGCCGGGATAAGACCCGGCCCCAAATACACCCGCGCGAAACCTCAACGGCCCCGCCGATCACGCAAGATGCAACCGGTCCAACTGCGAGAACAGCTCATCCCGCACAATCCCCAGCCGCCGTTTCACCATCACTGGTAGCCCGTTGCCCTCCTGCGCTTCCCGAAACGTCCGTTTCTGCCGAAGCAGATCCTCCAGGTCCCGCCCAAAGGTCTCTCGGTTCCGCCGCGGAAGCACCACCGAGCCACACACCTTCGCTGCCGCCCGCTGGTAGACCGGCAGTTCGCTTAGCACCCGGCCATCCCGTTCAATCCGCCCGAAGTATTCGTTCATCCACAGCACGATGTTCCGCTCCGGACTCGTCTCCGCCAGCTTCGCGAACCCGGTCAGCGTATCCGTCAGCGCCTGGCCGCCAGTCACCACGCAGTGCACGAACAGCCGCCGCCCGTTCTCCGCCAGCACCGCTGGCACGCCGTTCTCCAGCATGTAATTCCAAACCGGGATGAACGTGGAGGAACCGTTATCCACCACGAAGATCCCGTCCTCGGTCAGCATCCGCTCCATCAGGCCATCGAACAGCCGCGAATCGATGGCCCCTTCCGCCAGCAGATCCAGGCGCTGCACCTGCAAATCCCGGTACTGCGTGAAAGTCTGGTTCACCGGATCCGTATCCACGCAATGCGTCACCAACCCAAGCCGATGGGCGAAGTACTGGGCCAGGATGCTGGCCACCAGGCTCTTGCCCACGCCGCCCTTCCCCTGCAGCACCAGATGCACCGCCGTCGTCCCGTTGTTCTCGCTCATTCCCGAATGCCTCCCCCGGTTCCCCACACGAATTGCGACACCGCCGCTCATTTCCCAAACAACTCCTCATCCGATAGCGTCCCCGGATACTGAAAGCCCGGCCGCCCATTCCCCGAGAGGCGGCGAACGTTCTCCAGGGGATCGGAACCCCGCCCATCGCCACCCACGCTCGCCGGCTTCCTCACCGGGAACGGAACGGGAACCTTTTCCCGCACCGCAGGCGCCGCGGTTGGGGCAGGTGCAGCGTCCGCCTTCTCCCGCGCCCGCAGCTCCGCGATACAAGCGCAGAGGTTCTTGTAGTTCACCTCGATGCCGTCCTTGCGGAGCGATTCCCGAACCTCCCGGACCGTATGCCCGGCATCCAGACACTCCCGGATCGTCGGCCAGAGCATCCGGATTAGCGTCATCTTCCGTCGCGGCGACTGCGCACGAAGCGCTTCGAGGTTCGGTGTCTCCACCCCGCCTTGTCCCGCACGTTCTGCCACGATTCCCAAGTATTCCGCAGCAGCTAGCCTGCATGCAAGCTAGATAGCATATTTTCGCTGAGAATCCCATCAAAGCCGCCCAAAGTCACAGACTGTCTGCCACCAGTCCGCCATCCGTCTGCCCACTACCGCTGCCGTAGTGTTGCGACTACACCCCAGCAACATGGCACCCGAAACAATCGTGTAGTGGAACATAAAGGAATTGCCGGTGCAGGGTGCGATTTCTCTTGAGGATCACGATTGTTTCGAGTAGCCTAGCCATACGGTACAAGCTAGCAACACATACGACACATGCCGACAACCAAAGAAAGACAAAAAACACCCCGAAATCAGCGCCTCGAAGTGAAGCTCCCGCCCGAACTCCTCAGCCAGGTCCGCGAAGCCGCCCGGCAGCGAGGCTTCACCTCCGCCAACGCCTTCGTCCGGGCTGCCATCGCAAATGAACTCAAGACCGGCGAAAGCGCGCTCGAGAGAACCGAGCAGACCATCGCCGCCA
>JAHCHD010000037.1 GCA_026129915.1 Bryobacterales bacterium | reverse complement strand
CCGCGCCACGCGGTGTGCCGCAAATCGAAGTCACCTTCGACATCGACGCAAACGGCATCCTGAACGTAAGCGCCAAAGATCGAGCGACGAACAACGAGCAGAAGATCACTATCACCTCCTCGTCTGGCCTGAGCAAGGAAGAAGTGGAGAAGATGGCGCGGGATGCCGATGCGCATTCCGGCGAGGATCGACAGCGTAAGGAGCAGATTGACGCCCGCAACCAGCTCGATTCCATGGTTTACAACGTGGAGAAGATGCTCACCGAGCACCGTGCGAAGATTTCCGAAGGCGATGCCAAGAATGTAGAGGCCGCGCTGCAGGAAGCAAAAGACGCGGTTAAGGAAGGCAGCCTTGACAAGATCCGCGCCGCCAACGACAAGCTGACACAGAGCAGCCACAAGCTGGCGGAGGCAATGTACGCGTCCGCGGGACAGCCAGGCGCGGACGCTGGAGCAGGGCCGGGGGCTGGCCCTGGCGGCGCCACAGACGCGGGCTCGGGCGAAGGTAGCGCGAAGCCCGACGACAATGTGGTGGACGCTGAATTTGTGGATGTCGAGGACAAAAAGTAACACGGCTACTTGTTGATCGAGCGGAACATCATTGCGGGTGAGCTTCCATCCAGGGGTCTCCCCCGTTGTGTCCCGCCGGTAAGAAGGGTGGCGGGTTCGACAGACGGGCAGGTTGTCCACTGTGTGAGCCAGCCGCGGACAGGAACCTGCCATGGCCACCGAAAACTACTACGAAACTCTGGGGGTTGGAAAGAAGGCCAGTGCGGAGGATATTCGCAAGGCCTACAAGAAACTCGCGCGCAAGTTTCACCCGGATCTCAACCCTGGTGACAAGGTGGCTGAAGACCGGTTCAAGAAGCTGCAGGAGGCTTACAATGTCCTCAGCGACGTCAAGAAGCGGGACATCTACGACCAGTACGGCTTCTACTCAGACAACATCCCTCCGGGCGGCGCGGGCGGCGCGCGCACCAGCCCTGGTATGGACTTTAATGGATTTGATTTTGGTGACTTCGCGAGTGCGGCGGGCGCCACGGGCGGTGCCGGGGGATTCAGTGCTCAAGGCGGCGCGGGATTCCGTGATCTATTCGAACAGTTTTTCCGGGGCCAGGGCACAGAGGGCAGGCCGCGTGGACCCGCACCGCAATCTGGGTCGGATCTGGAATATGCGCTAGACATCGACTTCTGGCAAGCTATTGGCGGCACGCAGGTAAGGCTCGCCATCAGTCGCCAGGACCAGTGCGCCACCTGCGGCGGAACCGGGGCCGCGGGCGGGGCGGAGACCGTGTGCCCGCAATGCCATGGCAGCGGCACCGTTGAGCAGGCGGCTGGGGCCATGCGATTCCGCATGGCGTGCTCGAGTTGCGGCGGCACGGGGCGCTTGCGCAACACCTGCTCGGTCTGCCGAGGGGATGGCCGCGTGTTGCGCCAGGAAACTGTGGAGGTGCGCATTCCACCTGGGGCACGCACTGGCAGCCGTCTTCGGATTGCGGGCAAAGGGAACGCGGGTTCCGCAGGCGCTCCGGCGGGCGATCTTTACATCACCACGCGCGTCCGTCCGCATCCGGTTTTCCATCGCGAAGGCGACGACATCCACTTGCAGCTTCCGGTTTCCGTGAGTGAAGCCGGCCTGGGGGCGCGCATTGAAGTGCCCACCATTGATGGCAAGGCGACGTTGCGAATTCCTCCCGGCACCCAAAACGGCCAGAAACTGCGCATGCGCGAAAAGGGCGTGCTGAACGCCAAGTCCGCTTCGCGGGGCGACCAGATTGTGGAGGTGGTGCTTCGAGCTCCCGACATTCGGGACGAGCAGGTACGCGACCTTCTGCGGAAACTAGGCGAAGCCGATCCTCACGATCCTCGCCAGGAGCTTTGGGCAAAGGTATAGGCTAGAAATTTGGGCAGTGCGTACGAAGGCAGCGGGACATGGCGAGGAAAAAAGACAAAGCCGCTTACATGATTTCGTCGGTGGCGGAGCAGTTCGGCATCCACCCGCAGACTTTGCGTTTGTACGAACGGGAAGGGCTGCTGTCGCCATCCCGTAGCGACGGCAATACTCGCCTCTACACGGATGAAGACCTCGAGCGGCTGGAGGTGATTCTGCAATTGACGCGCGAGTTTGGGGTGAATCTGGCCGGGGTGGAGATCATCCTGAATATGCGCGAGAAGATGGAGATGATGCAGCGCCAGATGCAGGAGTTCGTCGAAACCCTTAATCGCGAGATGGAGTTGCATTTGAAGGCGCCGGAACCCCCGTCGAAAGGCGGGCTGATTCCGGTGATTCGGATGCCCTCGATTGTGCGCGCACAAGATCCGCCTGACCGGCAGTAAAGCTCAGTTAAGCCCTATGGGTTGCCGCTGTGGATCTTTGGGGATCGCTGCCGACTTGCGGGTGAGCCGTGGCACGGCCTAGCGGAAGAAAAGGTCCGTTTCGCCCGCAGCGGCGCGATCCTGGCGCAAGTGCTGGTGGAAATTTGCGTAGTAGGGCAGGCGGAGATCGCCGTAGGCCGCATCACTGAAGGTGAGGAAGATGGCGCGGCGAGTGTGTTCAGTTTGGTTAGGAGCACTGTCGTGCGGAGTGAGTGAGCTGAAAATGACGGCGTCCCCAGGGTCCAAATCGATGAGGACGCCGGGCGCACGGGCCAAGACATTCGATGGCGTCAGTCCGCTTGCGGGGCCGAAGAGATCTTTAAGTTCGTCCTCGCAGTGATGCTGGTGGTGCAAGCCGGGGTAAAAGCGCACAGCCCCGTTTTCGGCAGTGGCAGGATCGACTGCTATCAGAATGGAGATTAGGCCTTCCGCGGGTATGGGCAGATCTCTCCAAACGGTATAGTCCTGGTGGGCGCCATAGCCGTAGGCGCCCGGATTCTTAAAGATCAGCTTGTCTTTGAACAGATGTACGGGGCCGCCAACCACGCTGGAGGCTACACCCATTACCCGGTCGTCGTGGATGAGCCGTTCGAAGCTTGGGGAGAGATCGCAGATGGGGTCGTAGCGGTCGATCACCGTTCCACCCGCCAAGGTGCGGCGGGCGACGGCACGCAGGTTCCGGGGGTCTTTGAGCGAGGAATCTGATTGGACACGCCGGCATTCGCCATCGAGGGAGGCCAACAGATCGGGGCCAATCACAGCCGGCAGGTGGAGGTATCCGTCGCGCCGATAGTGGTCAAGTTGTGAAGAAGTTAGCTGATAAGCCATCGGGTCCATTCCGTCTGGCGGCCGGCGGGCCTCATGCCTGTGGAAGAGTACACTGCGGCGCCTGCGCTGCCTTCAATACCAAACACTCCTGTTGTGCGACCTGAGGTAACAGTGGCGTATTCATGGGTGAGCAGGGTAGCTGCAGCACCCGCTCCAGCCATGCGGCTACCTGGCCGGATGAGCAGATTCTTGAGCCGCAGCAAGTCAGGATAGAACATCTTGCCCAGCGTGCCAACTACGCCTGAGTCGCTCTCGATCAAGAAGTACGCCAAGCGGCCGGTGGCAACCTTGCGCTGAATGAAGTCCAGCCACAGGGCGGGGGGATTCTGGTAACCGTCGGGACCATCCTGTCCATCGATGAATACTCGCAGAGCCTCGTCCCAGTGGCGGTCTCCGGCGATGGGACGCAGGCGGTAGTGGTCATGCGCAGAGCCAGGCACAGTGGGCCCTGTGCCCAGAAACGCGATTTCGGTCTTGGCCTTGTAGCCGCGAGCGGTAAGAGCAAGTTCCAAAGCCGGATTATCCCGTTGCAGATAGAGCCGGGACAGCATAGACCCCGCATCGCGGACGGATGTCTCCAGAGCGTCAATCCAGGAATCGGCCTGGCCAGGCTGCACGCTCTCCATGCCAAACGCCACACAACCAGAGGGAAGTTTCTGGCAACCGTCCATCCACCAAAGCTGGCTGCCGCCGGGGAGGGGGTGATTGCGCGCGCCAAGCTGAAAGTAATCGACGTCGCTTCGCAGCAAGGTGGTAAGTGCTGAACTCAACTGGTACGCTCCGCAAGAAGCTCGACGATAAAATCATGCGCAACATCGTGGAAACGAGCGATGCGTTTGTCCATCTGGCGCGGTCCTCGAAGGATGGGGCGTGGGAACATGTGCATGGCGAAGTAGGGGTTCGCCTCCCAAAGGATGGGACGCCCGTCCGCGGTGGTGGCATAGTCGATCGCGAGATACTCAAGGCCAAGCGCTTCGCCCGCGCGGCGGATGAGGTTGGTGTGTTCAGGGGGCGCTTCGAAGAATGCGTAGTCCAGAGCAACTTCGTCGCGGCAGCGCCGGTCGGCCGTCCAGCGCGCAATTGGGTTGGGGTTTGTGTAGTGCCGGAATGTGCAGGTAGATGCACCCACAATCGGGTTAGTGGAAAAGAATACGTGGTTGTTGAACGATCTGGAGCCGATGAGGCAAGCGCGCTTCTTGTGGTAGAAGCGTCCCCATACGGAATCGGGACGAATCTGACGGTAGGTCTCTCGGGTGTCGATGAAGTCCGCCACGCTGCCGGGGCAGGCAATCTGTTCAGGCTTAAGGGCGCGGAGGTCCGCGGCAGTCTGGCATACGTGCATGTGCGCCTGGACGTGCAGAAGGTCGGACTTAATCAGGACGGGATAGTCGAGCGTACTAGTGAGGCTCATCAGTTCCTCATACGATGAGTAGCTATGATGTCGTGGCGTGGGAATTCCGGCATCACGCCATAATCGCGCCTGGGTGCTCTTGATGGTATTGGAGAGGTTCTCGGGAGGGTTCACCAGTCGGATGCCCCTGGCGCGGGCGGCGTCAGCGAGGGCAACGGCCTGCTGAAAATCCAGGGGAAAACGCTCGCGGAGCGGATCCTGCATGAAGAAGATGATGGCGCTGACCCGATCGAGGTCGGGATGGGGTTGGCCTGTGAACCAGGAGACGATTCGCGACTTGGTGTTGGGGTACCGGCGGGCAAAGTCGTCGAGCATCGGCTGCATGGGCGGGGCAAGCCAGTGCCAGCGGTACCGTGTCCCATGTTGGGTCGAGCCGAGCCTGGCAAGGATCACGGTGCGGTGGTCTGTCATTCGAGGGAGAGTCTCCATTGCACCATAGTCGTGGCGGGGGAGCCAAGTGAGACTTGTCTTGAGTAGGATCGCGTTTGTGTTCTGAAATGTGTGCCCGCTCCGCGTCGCTTGTTCAATCCCAACGGATCAAATTGACCGACCAGTGGCGCCGCTACTGTCGGCAATGCTGCGGTGGCGGTTTGCACTGTGCCGCATTCCTCGCTTTCAGACAGTGCGGCGCAAGATTAAGAAGCAGAGCAGCGGCGAATTTATGGTTGAGCAGGTGGATGATGTTGGAGGATGTATGGCCTCAGCCGTTGGCTTTGATATGCTGCGGGGCAGGGCAACTTGGCCAGCAGAGGCCACCGCTCTGGGGGTATTCGGGATGCAATCAAACCGACGAGAGTTTGTACTTGGCACTGCTGCCCTGGGTGCGGCCAGCTTTGGAAACAAAGACGCCGCGGCGCAGACGCCTGGCAACGGGAAGCTCCGGCTGGCCATCGCTGGACTGGTGCATGGGCATGCACGCGGTTTTCTGAACGCCCTGGTGAAGCGGGAAGATGTGGAACTGGTGGGAGTTTCCGAGGCTAAGGCCGAAGTGCTTGCCAGCTATGGCGAACGCTACTCCATTCCGGCGGACCGGCGCTTCCGGGATACGGCGGAGATGATTGAGAGGGCCAAGCCCGATGCCGTTGCTGCCTTTGGCAGCACCTTCGACCACGCCGACGTGGTGGAGGTGTGTGCCGCGCAGAGGCTTCCGGTGATGATGGAGAAACCACTTGCGGTGAGCCGCGAGCATGCTGAGCGTATTCGCAAAGCGGCCGCCAGCAGCGGTATTCCCGTGGTAGTGAATTACGAGACCACGTGGTATCGCAGCCATGGCCACCTTTGGAAACTGGTGAAGGAACGCCAGGCGGCGGGCGATATCCGCAAGATGGTGGCCATGGACGGTCACTCCGGTCCGCGGGAGATCGGGGTTGGGGATGAGTTCTTTGAGTGGCTCACTGACCCTGTGCTCAACGGGGCCGGAGCTCTGTTCGACTTCGGCTGTTATGGCGCCAACCTGATGACCTGGCTGATGGACAATCAGCGCCCCCAAGCAGTTACCGCTCGGACACTTACCGCCAAGCCGCACATCTACAGCAAGGTTGACGATGAAGCAACAATCCTGCTGGATTACCCCAAGGCGCAAGGCATCGTCCAGGCAAGCTGGAACTGGCCCTTCAACCGCAAGGATTTTGAAGTTTACGGCGCCACTGGTTACGCCCATGCTATCGGCGGAAATACCCTGCGCGTGCGGTTAGCCGGAGAACGCGAGGAATCAACTCCGGCGCTGCCCGAGTTACCGCTGGCCGAACGCGATGCGGTGTCGTACCTGGCTGCCATTGCTCGCGGAACGCTAAAGCCTGGTGGATTGTCGTCGCTCGAGAACAATCTGATTGCCACGGAGATCCTCGTGGCTGCCCGGGAATCGGCAGCTAGCGGCAAGACAGTGGCGCTTTGACCTGCGCTACCCCATCTTGGGGGCGAAAATCGTCCTATTAGTACTAGAACAGGGTGGCGCTTCTTGTTTTTGTTCGCGGTTCCCAGGAGAATAGGGGCACCACTGCCCGTTTTGCGACTGTCGCGACGGGAGATTGGCTGCCTTATGGCCTTTGGCTCACTCATGTCGCTTTCCGACGATAACCTGCGCCAGGAACACCGGCGACGCACCTGGATGGGTGCTGTGGGGATGATTTGTGCGCTGACTTCAGCCTTTTTGACCGCTCGATTGGTTTTGGAATCAGCAGAGGGGCCGCAAGCGTTTACCAGACTAGTCTTGCTGCTGGCCGCACAGGCTGCTTTGGGCTTGGTGGTGGTGTTCTGGATGACGCGGCCACTGCAGGAAAGAGACCGTCGCAAGCGGCTGATTATGCGCCAAGCGATTGGAGCTTTTCCCGTATTGGACGACTAAGTCCTCTGTCCGCACGACGCGAAAAAGGGCAATTCCCACGCAGGAATTGCCCTTTTTCAGTACTCCGTTATCGTTAAGCCTAGGCGCGCATCTTGCGGATGTTCTGCAGGCATTTTTCCGCTGCGACGATTGAGGGCTCGCTGTAGCCTTCCTGCTCAATCAGGTAGCCTTCCACGCCGCCGACGCTTTCAGCCGCTTCGAAAATGGACTTCCAGGGCGAATCACCGTCCCCGAAAAGCACCTTATACCCCTTTTCGCGGGAGTACTCCTTGAGGTGAATGGAACGGAATCTTCCCGGGTTCTGCCGGATCCACTGGGCGGGGTCGTAACCCACCTCCACGCAGGTGCCCACGTCCAGTTGCAGCACGACGTCCTTGGGCGTGTTCTTGGCGATCACCTCAATGGGGCGCACGCCGTCGCTGGGCCGGAATTCAACCTGATGATTATGGAAGCCCCCGGCCAGTCCGGCTTTCTTCATCTTTTCGCTGCCCTTGGCCAGTTTCTCGGCCACGGCCTTCCAGCCGTCAATGCCGTTCTCGACACGGCCCGCACTTGCCATAATCACCATCTTGCTGCCAATGATCTTGTTGAGTTCAATGGCCTTGTCGATGTTTGCGTCATCGAAACTCTGGTTCCCGTTGTGCGTGGAGTGGCACTTGAGGCCGGTATCGTCCAGCACCTTGCGCATAGCCTTGGCTTGGTCAGTAGTCCAGCTCATGTAGGGTCCGTAGAATTCCACGAAATCGTAGCCCAGCTTGGCTACGGCTTTCACGGTGGCAATCTCGTCGTCCTTCATCATGTCGCGGACGGAATAGAGTTCGAGACCAATCGGAATCTTCTTGAAAGCAGCGTTCAGAATCACCGGAGCCGCAGTGAGCCCGGCAAGGAATGCGCGGCGGGAAAAGGGATGCATCTGCATAGAAAAATCACCTCAATCGTAAGCAAACGATATCACAGTGAAGGACCCCGCCGAGGGCTGCGGGGTTACGGGTTCGATGCGAACGAAAGGGTCTCAGCAACGCGCCTGACGAAGTAATCATGGATGCGGCTGTCAGTGGTAAGTTCCGGATGGAAGCTGGCCGCCAGGTGCTTGCCATGCCGCACCAGCACTGGGTCTCCGTTGTAGCGGACAAGAACCTCTACGCCAGGGCCGACGCGCTGTATGATGGGGGCGCGGATGAAAACGGCTTCCAGATCGCGGCCGAGCACTTCTTCAATGCCCGGTTCCGGATGCAGCAATACGATGCGGCTGTCGAGCTGACGCCCGTAGCCGTTGCGGATGACCGCAATATCCATCATCGAAAAGCTTTCCTGTTGCGGATGGCTCACTTCGCTGGCCATCAGGATGGCTCCGGCGCAGGTGCCAAAGATGGGCTTTTCTTCGCCGAAGCGGGCGAGTTCCTGCCAGAGGTTCTCTCGATGAAGCAGACGCAGCATCGTGGTGCTTTCCCCGCCGGGAATGATAAGCGCATCGACTTCCTGAAGAGCGGCGGCTGTGCGCACTTCACGGGCAGGCGCGCTGAGTTCGCGCATCATTTCCAGGTGGGCTTCAAAGTCGCCTTGCAGGGCGAGTACACCAATCAGGGGCATGGGCATCCTCTAGATGAATGAGGCCTTCAAGAACACCGGGGGCAGCGTACCGCTAGCGATCCGCCACCCCCGGACTTTGGGGGAACTCAATCGCGAACTACCAGCCACGGCCGGCCATCAACTCGGCTTCGGGCGTTTGCGCCACGCTCTGGCCGCGCATCGGTTCGCCGATGTCTTCGCAGGCTTCGAGTACTTTGAAGGGATCGTCCCAATAGGTGGCGGCCTTCACGATGGCCTTGGCATGCCGCATGGGGTCGCTCGACTTGAAGATGCCGGAGCCCACGAACACCGTTTCCGCACCCAGGCTCATCATCAATGCGGCGTCCGCGGGGGTGGCAATGCCGCCCGCCGAGAAGTTGGGCACGGGCAACTTGCCGGTGCGGTGCACCATCTCAATCAGGTCCAGGGGCGCCTGGTGGTTCTTAGCAGCCGTGGGCAACTCATCCGGCCGCATGCCCTGGATGATGCGCATCTCTTTCATGATGGTGCGCATGTGCCGCACCGCTTCCACGATGTCGCCGGTACCCGCTTCACCCTTGGTGCGAATCATCGCCGCGCCTTCGCCCACGCGCCGCAGGGCCTCGCCGAGGTTGCGCGCGCCACAGACAAAGGGCACGCGGAAGTCGCGCTTGTCGATGTGATTCTCTTCGTCAGCAGGGGTGAGCACTTCGCTCTCGTCGATGAAGTCTACGCCTAGAGCTTCCAGAACGCGTGCCTCCATGAAGTGGCCAATGCGCGCTTTGGCCATCACCGGGATGCTCACTGTTTCCTGAATGCCTCGGATCATCTTGATGGCTGACATTCGGGACACGCCGCCTTCCTTGCGGATATCCGCCGGGATGCGTTCGAGCGCCATCACACTCACCGCGCCTGCTTCTTCAGCAATCTGGGCCTGCTCAGGGGTGGTGACGTCCATGATCACGCCGCCCTTCAGCATCTCGGCAAGCCCCACCTTCAGTTTGAAATCCTTGCGCTGCTCATCGCTCAGCCGCCGGAATTCAGAAATCTTTTCCGCGAAGTTCGGTCGTCCATTCATGGCGTCCATGGTCTTTGACGCTCCTTTCCCAGAGTAAGCACTCACCACACCAAGCCCATTGGCCTGGAAAAGCTAAACAGAAAGCCAGTGCCGCGCGAATGCCGGTTTACGGCTAAACCATGGCCGTGGCCATTTCGCCTACACCCGCTAGCGTGCTGCGTTCCAATTCCTCGCGGAAGACATCGCCCAGAATGCGCAATCCGCGTTCAATCTCGTCGGGCGTCAGTCCGCCAAAACTTAGCCGGAATGCCCTGTCCTCGGCACGATTCACTGAGAAGTAACGCGCGGGAAGATAGCTCACACCGCGCATCTGTGCCCGCGAAAGCAGTGAATCGGCGTCCAGGGGCGCCGGCAGCCGCACCCACAAGTTCAAGCCGCCATCCGGTTCCGTACACGAAGTCCCCTCGGGTAGGTAGTGCCGGCAGCCATCCACGGCTGCTTCCAACTGGGCCAATCCTGCCCGCCGTGCCCGTTCCAAGTGCCGCCCCAGTCTGCCGCTTTCGGCAAACCGCAAGAGGACTGCCTGCGATAGCTGGTCAGTATGCAGGTCAGTGGCCTGCTTGATCTCCGCGAGCTTGCGGATAAGCGGGCGGGGCGCAATCATCCACCCTACGCGCAATCCAGGAAATGCCACCTTTGAAAAGCTCCCTAGCAAAACGGTGTCGCCAAGCTCATCAAGAGATTTCACGGTAGGTTGCGCCACGCCGCGGTAGCGTAGTTCGCCATAGAGGTCGTTTTCCACCAGCATCACGCCCCGTGCCCGCGCGGAGGCAAGCAGAGACCGCCTGGCGGCTTCAGGAACCGTGGCCCCGGTGGGGTTCTGGAAACTCGGAGTGACGACCGCAAAGCGTGGACTCTCGCGCTCAAGGGCGCGGTCAAACGCTTCAGGGTCCACGCCATACTTGCCAACGGGTACGCCCACCAGCCGAGCTCCGGCCTGCAGCAGCGCCGCCTTCAATCCGGGATATACCGGTTCTTCCACAGCCACCGCATCGCCGGGACGCAGAAGCGCACGAGCGAGGAGATCAATGGCCTGCTGGCAGCCATTGGTGATCAGGATATCGTCATTGGACCGGCCAATGCCACGCAGTTCCGCTTCTTCCATCAAGTATTGGCGGAGCGGTGCGTATCCGAGCGGAGAACCAAGCTGCAGCACGGTATGGGCCACTTCGTCGCCCAGCACTTCCTGGCAGCTCTCGCGGAACTCCTCCACCGGAAATAAACCCGCTAGCGGTCGCGAGGTGGCGAAACTGATCTCAGTTGAGGCTTGGCTAAGTAGCGCTGAACGGCCATAGGACGTCACCCCCACCGAGTCAGACTCAAAGGAAGTGCGGCCAGTGCGCTCTTTGGAATCAATGGTTTCAGAGTTTAGAGCGCTCACGAAGCTGCCCCGGCCTACGTGGCCGTGAATCAGGCCTTCCTCTTCGAGCAGCGCGTAGGCCGAGGATACCGTGGCCCGGTTGACCCCCAAATCCTGCGCCAGTTCGCGCGTGGCAGGCAACCGGTGACCCGCAATCAGCGTGCCGCCCACAATCATTCCCCGCAACTGCCGATGCAATTGGCGGTAGATGGGGACCGAGGATGCGTTGTCGAGCAGTATGGAATCGGTCATTGCCTTACCCAGCCAATCGTACCAAATTGGCATGGTGCTAGCAAGCCAATTGATTGAACTCGTGATTTCGTGCAAGCTGTGGTTGACAACGCGACGCTTGGGACGCCAAGCGGGGGACAATGGAAGACATGCGCAAACCACTGCTGCTGATCCTCTTTACGGCGACGCTTCTGTTTGGCGCGGGTTGCTCAGCGCCACCGCTTTCGCGGGATATGGCTGCCCGCGCGGCTGACATTGCGGCAATCAAGGCGATGAGCGAAGCGCGCGCGGAAGCCTTTCGAGAGGGGAAGGCCGCCGACATTGCCATCCACTTCACTGAGGACGGGGTGCTCATGGCGCCCGGCGCGCCTGCAACCCAGGGCCGTGCAGCGGTGAGCGCTTACTACCAGAAAGTCTTCGATGAGTATGACGCGGACCTCGTGAGCGGCTACGAAGCGGTGGACGTGGACGGTGACCTTGCCTATGGACAGGGCTTTGCTCTGGTGACGCTGCGCCCCCGCGCTGGCGGTCCGCAAACGGATAGCACAGCCAAGTACATCAACATCCTCAAGAGACAGGCCGACGGGAGCTGGAAGACCACCCACGATATCTGGAATGCCAACGAGTAGGGTGGGAGATCAAGCGACTGCCCGGGACCGATTCCGCCGCACTGCGCAGGAACTTCCTGGCGCTGGTGGCAAGTCGCGCGTATCTTATGAGCAGCATGGCAATTCTGCGCATGGATAGAGTGAGCAAGCACTACCGCTCAAATGGAGTGGATGTGCCCGCATTGCGCCACTTCTCCAGGGACTTCGAGCCGGGCGAGTTCGTTGCGCTGGTGGGCCGCAGCGGTTGCGGCAAGACGACACTGCTGAACCTGGCCGGGGCGATGGATTTCCCCTCGTCGGGTGAGGTGTGGATTGGCGACCAAATGACCTCCGCGCTCGACGATGCAGGGCTGACGCGGCTGCGGCGCACTCGCATTGGTTTCATCTTCCAGTTCTTCCAGTTGTTGCCGACGTTAAGTGTCGCGGAAAACGTGGAGCTGCCACTGCTGCTTGCCGGAGCAGGCGATGCGCGGACGAAGGCTCTGGACCGTCTGGAGTGGGTGGAGATGGCGGATTTCGCGCACCGTATGCCGCACCAGCTTTCCGGCGGGCAGATGCAGCGGGTGGCCATCGCGCGGGCGCTGGTGCATAGCCCGCGGTTGCTGCTGGCGGACGAACCCATTGGTAACCTCGACACGACGACGGGAAATCTCGTGCTGAATCTGCTGCGACGGGCGGCGAGTGAGCGTGGCGCTACGGTCTTGATGGCCACGCATAGCCCGGAATCCACAAGCATTGTCGACACGGTCATCCGTTTGCGCGATGGCGTTGTGGAAGAGGTGAATCACCCCGCATGCACCGTTTGAAGCTCTTCCACCGCGTGATCCTGCGGCCGCTGCTGGCTGAGCCGTCGCGTGGGTTACTAACGCTGGTGGCTGTGTCACTCGGCGTGGCAGTGGTGATTGCCATAGACCTGGCGGGCTTCGCCGCCGCGGGTTCGTTTCGTTCGTCCATGGAATCGCTGGCCGGGAAGGCGGTATTTGAAATCACTGCTTCCTCGGGGATTCCAGAGGAGACTCTTGGCCGGCTTGCGACGTTGCCGTTGCCGCTGCGCTTCGAGCCGCGCATTGAGGAATACGTGACAGACGAAGCCAGCGGTGTGACCACTTCACTGATTGGTATTGACCTGGTGGCCCATGCCCAACGCAATGTGGTGGTGGGCGAGCAGACCGGGCTTGAGATCCTGGACAATCCGCGTGCCGCCTGGGTGGGAGCAGGGCTAGGCAAACGGCCGGGCGAGGACCTGCGCATCACCATCCAGGACCGGTCGGAAGTGCTGCAGGTGGCAGGGGTCTTCACGGAACAGGATGACGGCGCGCAGACTGGCCCGAACCGGGTGATGGTGGTGGACTTTCCTGTCGCGCAGGCCTTGACCGGGCGTGCGGGATTGGTTGACCGCATCGAGGTGGGCATTCCTGAGGGCCTGGATGAGGCCGAAACGCGCGCAGCCATTGAAGCCGTGCTGCCGCCTGGAGTGGAACTTCGCCCATTCGGCACGCGCACGGACGCCAACCGGCGCATGCTGGGCGCCTTTCGCTGGAACCTGCGCATCCTCAGCGGCATTGCGCTGGTAGTGGGAGCGTTCTTGATCTACAACACGATTTCCGTGTCGGTAGTGCGCCGTCGCGGAGAGATTGGCGTGCTGCGGGCGCTGGGCGTGACGCGGGGCGGAGCACAACTGTTGTTCTTGGCGGAGGCCGCCGCGTTCGGCGCGGCTGGAGGACTGGCGGGCGCGGGGCTGGGGACGCTGATGGCCCAAGGCGCGGTGGGCATGCTTGCCGCCACCGTGAACGCGCTCTACGTCACTAGCACGCCCGGCACGGTGGCGCTAACGGGCTGGCATCTGATGGCAAGCCTGCTGTTAGGGATGGGCGTTTCGCTGGTGGCGGCCTTCGCCCCGGCAAGGGAAGCCGGGTCCATCGCGCCGGTGGAGGCGATGGCTCGCGGCCGGCGAGAGTACGACGTGAGGGTACACGCCGGACGCAACGCCTTGTGGGCTGCATTGTTGCTGGCCATGGGAGCGGCCTTCTGCGGGCTGCCGCCGGTGGATGGCCGTCCGCTGTTCGGATATCTGGCGACGCTTCTATTGATACTTGGCACAGCGATGCTTCTGCCGCTTCTGATTGTGTTGCTGAACCGGCTGACGCAGCGGCGGGTGCATAGCCTGCTGGGAGTGGAAGCCCTGCTTGCCTCGCGCAGTCTGGCGGGCAGCCTGCGGCGCAGTGCGGTGCTTGTGGGCGCGCTATCGACGGCAGTGGCAATGATGGTGAGCGTGGGCCTGATGGTGGGGAGTTTTCGTGAGACCGTGCTGGTGTGGATGGACAATCAGATTCAGGCCGATATCTACCTGCGCGCGGCCGCGCCCAGCTCTCCGGACAACTATCCCCCGATTGACACTGCCGTCGGCGATGCCATCGCAGCGCTGCCTGAGGTGCATGCGGTCGACCGCTTCCGCGCTGTCTCCCTGATGGTGAACAACCGCCCCGCGACGCTTGGATTTGCCGACTCGCAAATGATGCGCACCCTGGGCCGCACCTCGTTTCTGCCGGGCCAGGATCGCGAGGCCATCCTGCGTAAACTGCCTGTGGGGCCGTATGTGATTGTGAGTGAGCCATTCTCGCAGAAACACGACGCCCGCCCCGGGGATACGCTGCGCCTCCCACTGCCGGATGGACCTTTCGACGTGACGGTGCTTGGGGTCTTTAACGACTATTCCAGCGAGCGCGGCACGGTGTTTGGCGACGCCCGCGTTTTCGGCCCCCATTTCCCACGGGAGGAAGTCACCAGCCTGTCGGTTTACCTGAAGGCCGGCGTACCGCTCGAAGCCGGACGCGCCGCCGTGGAACAGTCCACCGCCAACCGCAGGGTGCTGCTGTTCACCAACCGCAGCCTGCGTGAGGAAGCCATCCGCATCTTTGACCAGACTTTCGCCATCACCTGGGCGCTTGAAGCGGTAGCAGTCTTCGTGGCCGTCATGGGCATGGCCGGGGCGCTAGTTGCCCTGGTGATTGACCGCCGCGGCGAACTCAGCCTGCTGCGTTTCCTGGGAGCGTCGAAGGGGCAGATTCGGGGACTCATTTACTTTGAGGCGGGTCTGCTGGGCCTGATTTCGAACACAGTGGGCCTAGCTCTGGGCTTCGCCCTGGCGCTGATTCTCATCTACGTCATCAACCGCCAGAGCTTCGGCTGGACCTTCCAGTTTCACTGGCCGGGCATGTTGCTGCTCGGCGCGCTTAGCTTGATCTACGCCGCCACGCTGGCTTCGGCCTGGTTCCCGGCGAGGGTGGCTACCCGCCTGAATCCCATCGAGGTAATCCACGAAGAATGACGACGCGCCGCCAGATCCTTCGCGCTCTGCCTGCCCTGCTAGCCGCTCCAGGCGTTGCTGCTGCAGCCGCGGGCGAACCCAAGGCCTGGCGGATGGCCCTGCCCGGCTACCGTTACGTTTTCCCGCGCGATCACATGGCTCACCCGGAGTTCCAGACCGAGTGGTGGTATTTCACCGGGGGGCTGCGGGCGGAAGATGGTACCGATTTTGGGTATGAACTTACTTTTTTCCGGCAGGCGCGCGAGGCGTCAGGAAGTCCGCGGGACCCTTGGCACTCGGGGCAGCTGTACCTTGCCCATTTCGCAATAACCGACGTGAAGGCGGGCAGTTTTTCCCATCGCGAACGCCTCAACCGGCCGGGCCCGGGCCTGGCGGGAACCGATGCGGCCACCGGGCGCGTGTGGAACGGCAACTGGCAGGCGCAACTGGCAGACGGTCACAACTGGCAATTGCAGGCGGTGGACCGCGACCTGGCCATCCGCCTGGATCTGCGGAGCCTCAAGGCTCCGGTGCTGCATGGCGCGGATGGCGTGCATCAGAAAGCGGCGGAAGCTGGACGGGCGTCGCACTATATATCCCTTACCAGGCTCGAAACCACGGGCACCCTTAGGAGCCAGGGGCGCAGCCACCAGGTGCGGGGCCTCTCGTGGATGGACCACGAATACTTTACCAGCCAGATGGCCGATGACCACGTGGGATGGGACTGGTTTTCCATCCAACTCGACAGCGGCGCGGAACTGATGATCTACCGCCTCCGCCGACGCGATGGAAGCATCGAACCGCTCTCCGGTGGCACCTACATCCACCCCGACGGCCGATGGGAGGCGCTGAGCCTGAAGGAGATCCACCTCACGCCGCGCAAGACCTGGACCAGCAAGCAGACGGGCGGGCAGTATCCGATTGCCTGGAAGATCGCGGTACCACGCCACGGCGTCGTCCTGGAGGCGAACCCCCGCGTGGAAAACCAGGAACTCATCAGCGAGCGTCGCCTGGGCCCCAGCTATTGGGAGGGTTTGATGGCGTTTCGTGGCACTCAGCAGGGCAAATCCATTACCGGCGGGGGCTATTTGGAACTAACGGGCTATGCCGGCGATGTGGATTTGAGTGGCGAAGCGCGTGGGGGTCTAACCCGCTAGTTTCTTGTGTACCACCATGCCTAGTGTCTAGGTATTTCTCTAACACATTCATTTCATTGACATATCTCGCGGAGTACTGGCGCGGTTGCCTGCGTACCAGTTGCCCGCACAGGTACCGTCATGAGGTCTCTTCGCCAAGACACGGGAAAGAAACGCTGGCACGATGGGATTGTAAGCCAACCGGCAAGGAGGATGAACATGAGAACCCCCTTAGAACAAATGACCCGTGAACAACTTCTGGCGGAACTGCCCAAGCGGTTCGTGGCCATGGCCGTGCTGCTGGCTGCCCTGTGTATCGTCGTTGCGGTGATGGCTTCTTCTGCTAAGGATTCCGGATTCGCAATTGGCTGGATTTCGGCGATTGTTGCGGGCCTGCTGGCCTCTCCGTTTCTGGTGGCCCGGGTTGCACGCTGGATGGTGGCGCCGGCCCGAGAGCGCCTTGAACGGCGTCGCGCCAGTATGCACCGGGCCTTAGAGGATTTTTCCTTCACTGGTGGTGATTCGCGCGTCTAGTTGGCTGCCTGGCCGCCTGCTTCCAGGTCGTCTACCACCATTGGGTGGACGCCGCGGGCGGCCAGTTCTTTCAGAAGTTCCCGCACCGGCTGCCCACAAGCCTCTTCGGTTCCCACCACTACGGCCCAGCACAACTGCTCACGAAACGCCTTCGTCCTCACCCGCCATTGCTTACGCATTGCCCAAGGTTCTCGAGTTGGATCAGGATATTCCAGCTCAAAGAGCAGCCGCCGCGCTTCCGCGGCATCTGGATGGGGGCCGTCCAGGATGTGATGGTTGCCCCGGTGTACCAGCAGCCCTGTTTCCGTGCCAGGGTTACCGTGTTTGCTGAGGGCAGGGCGGCTATACTGTGGGTTCACCATGTCCACCGAAATGGATGCCCCTGCACCACATTACGACGCGCAAACCGGGGACGCCGGACTCACTAAGGCAGCAACGATCCGCTTTGCCACCGCGCAAGATGTGCCGCTGATCTTGCAGTTTATCCGCGACCTGGCGGAGTACGAAAAGCTCTCGCATCATGTGGTGGCTACGGAAGATGCGTTGCGCGCCTCTCTGTTTGGCAGCCACCCGGCGGCCGAGTGCCTGCTGGCCTTTCACGGCGACCGCGCGGTGGGATTCGCCCTGTACTTCGAGAATTTCTCCACTTTCCAGGGACGCAGCGGGATGTATCTGGAAGATCTATTTGTGGTTCCGGATGCGCGCGGGCTGGGTATCGGGAAGGCTCTGTTCCGGCGACTTGCCCAGATTGCGATGGAGCGCGACTACTGCCGGCTTGACTGGGCGGTGCTCGACTGGAACGCGCCCGCCATCCGCTTCTATGAAAGCCTCGGTGCCGTTGCGCTGGATGAGTGGACCGTTAACCGGCTGCGCGGTGATGCGTTGGCGGCCCTCGCCGCCGGGGAGTAGGCGCCATGAACGCCCATCGCGTGAAGGCCATTGCGCGCGAATGTGGTTTCGAACTTTCAGGCATCGCAGCTGCCCTTCCTCTTGCAGACTTTGAGAGCTTCCGCGTGTGGGCCGACACCGGCATGGCAGGCGAGATGGGCTATCTGACGGACTACCGCAAGGACCGCCGCGCTGACCCTCGCCACCTGCTACCGGAAGCACGCAGCGTCCTGTGCGTGGGCAAGCTCTACCACACCGCGCATCCTCACTCCACCGCATATACTGACGCGGAATGCGGCTGGATTTCACGCTATGCCTGGGGCGAGGACTACCACCACATTGTGACCGAGGGGTTGAGGCAGGTGGAAGCCACTCTCCGCAGTGAGTTCGCAGAATCCTTCACCGCCAAGGTGTGCGTGGACACAGCACCGCTGCTGGAACGCAGTTACGCGCACATGGCCGGGTTGGGCTGGATTGGCAAGAACACCTGCCTCATCCATGAGCCAACGGGAAGCTGGTACTTCCTAGGTTCGCTGCTGCTATCACTGGCGCTGGAACCCGATGTGCCTCCGCCTGATCGCTGCGGTAGTTGTACACGGTGCATTGACGACTGCCCCACCGCTGCCATCGTTCCCAGCGGGGTGCCTGGAGGTCGCCAGTACTTTGTGGATGCCCGCGCGTGCATTTCCTACTACACCATCGAGAAGAAACGCGAAATCCCTGCGGAAGTCCGTCAGGGCAACGGCAATCATGTGTTCGGGTGTGATATCTGCCAGGATGTCTGCCCGTGGAACCGTCGTGCTCCCGTCACTGCTGACGTTCGCTTTGAGCCGCGCATCCCGCCCGCCCCGCCGCTCGAACGTCTTGCCGCCATCACGGAAGGGGAATTCCGTGAGTTGTTCCGGAGTTCGCCCATCAGCCGCACGCGGTACACCGGCTTCTTGCGCAACGTGGCGGTAGCCATGGGGAACTCCGGAAACGCTCACTTTCTGCCTGTGCTTGAGCGCCTGGCAATGCATCCGCACCCGGTGGTGGCGGGCCACGCCGCCGATGCCATTCGCAGCATTCGCGCCGGCGACGCCAGACTTCTACCACCACCGCGCACAGCCTAGGGGCAGCAAGCACCGTCCCGCACGCACCCTGCCGCCATCACCGCATTGCAACCTCCTTTGCAATCAGGACATCCTTTATTCTGTGGATTGCATGCGCTCTTCGTGGTTCGTTCTGCTGCTTGCCTTGTGCGCTATCCCGTTACGGGTAGAGGCGCAGCCAAGGCTGGATATGCCCGCGAACCTGGAGAAGGGCTTCCTGTACTTCTACAACCTCGACTATCCCGAGGCCATCCGCTGGTTTCAGCAGGAACTGAAGGAACAGCCGGGCATAGCCCGCCCCTACAACCACTTGGCGCAAGCTCATCTCTACCGGGTGCTATTCCGGGCGGGCGCGCTGGAGTCGCAGCTGGTGAGTGGAAATAACCCCTTCCTTCGGCGCGCCGGCGCGGAGATCACTTCCGCGGAAAAGGCAGAGTTCTTCCGCTGCATCGACTCCGTGCTTCGCCTCACCGACGCCGCCCTTGCCAAGAATCCCGACGATACGGATGCCCTCTATTCCCGCGGCATCGCGCTGGGGTTGCGAGCCAACTATAACTTTCTGGTGGAAAAGGCCGCCCGTAGCGCCTTGTCTGATGCCACGGAGGCCCGCAAGCTGCACAACCGGGTGGCCGAGCTGAAACCGGACTTCGTGGACGCGCGCTTTGTGCAAGGGATGCATGACTACGTCGTGGGGAGCTTGTCGCCGTTTTACAAGCTGCTGGGCTTTCTGGTGGGTTTCCGGGGAGATAAAGAGAAGGGAATCCGCACACTCGAAGACGTCGCCCGCAATGGAGTGCGGGTGCCCTACGATGCCAAGGTGATGCTGGCCGCCATCTATCGCAGGGAGGGGAAAGAGGCCTCACCGCGGGCAATTCCGCTGCTGCGCGAATTGGCGGCTAAGTTTCCCGCCAACCATCTCTTCCGTCTGGAACTGGTGCAGATTCACAGCGACCTGGGGCAGGAAGCGGAAGCGCGACGCGTGTTCGCGGAGATGGACGCCGCGCTGGCCAGCGACAAGAACGCATTCCCGCGAATGCCCTCCGCCCGCTTGGAGTATGCCAAGGGCAACTTCAATTTCTGGTACCGTAACTATCCGGAAGCGCTCAGGAATTTGCGGGCATCCACGCAGGGCGCTGAGGATTTGGATCTGCACACCAGCGTGCTCGCGTACATGCGGCTAGGCCAGGTGAATGACATGATGGGCAATCGCGATGCGGCGCGCACTGCCTATCAGAAGGCGATCGCGCTTGCTCCTCAAAGCGAGGCAGCCAAGGAATCGCGGGGCTATCTGGCCAAGCGGTTTGTTCGCAAGGATGCGTGACGCCAGCATTTCCGCTCGTCTCGATAGCCTAATCCAGCAGGCGATTCTTGACGTTCCGCGGTTTCTTCGCCAAAGAAACCACTTCACCCACTTGCGGACGGGCGATCTCCTATACTAGAAAGCAATATACCTTGCCCTCGGCCTCGGTTGGATGGGACCCGGTTAGTCCAGCGGGAGATTGAGGCGTGACCAGTCGGCCAGGTGGTAGCTTTCGATTCGCACCGAGGCGCGCTGTATGTATCGTGATTGGCTGGATTGTCGCTGTCAGTTTGGTTCTTGCCTGTCCCTGGCTGCTCTCTTCCTGGGGCTTGCCCTCCTCGCACCCGGCCAGGATATGCTCACCCCCGCTGAGTACACGGGCGTGAACATCCCGCTCTCTGACCTCGCTATTTTTGAAGCGGATATCCCCCGGGACGACCTCCGTTGCAAGGTGGAAAGCACCGCAACCGTGCTGGGTTTCGATATGAATTACCACGCAGGCTATCAGGCGGAATTGCCCCTGGCGGAGCTTTTCGACGGCGAGAATATGCTCAGTGTCCTGTTTCGCGTCTATCCTGTCGACCAGCCCAAGCAGAAGCGGTACTTCATCCAGCGATTCCGAGTGCCCGACCTTCAGTTTGGCGAAGACGACGAACCGCCTAAGGGCACTGTGGTGCTGCAGGGTACCGTGCTGGCCGGCACTGGAAAGTACAAGCTGGAGTGGCTGATGCGTGACCGTCGCGAGAGGGTCTGCGCCAATTCCTGGACCTTCGACGTAGCGGCCGAGGCGGGTGCGCTTTCGCCGGTGACTCTTGCTGCGGGCGCGGTGCGCCAGGCCCCCAGCCACCCCTTCAAGAACCCGCCCCAGTTGGATGTACCGAAAGCCGAAAGCAGCGCGTCACTCCATGTGAAAGTTCTGGTGCATTTTGCTCCGCTGAATATCCGTTCGGCGGCCCTGCAGCCGGTGGATCTGGCCGCGCTCGCCTCCATCCTGCAGAGTATCTCCCGGGACGAGCGGGTGGACAAGGTGTCCGTGGTGGTGTTCAACGTCCGCGAGCAGCGTTTGCTCTACCGGCAGGATGCCACGAGTGAAGTGGATTATCCCGCCATCGGCGACGCGATTGACACTCTGAACCAGGGTACGATTCGCTACAGCCTATTGGCCGATAAGAATAGCGACACGCGTTTCTTGACGCAGCTGATTACCTCGGAAGTATCCATGGACAGCGATGTGGATGGGGTAATTTTTGTGGGGCCGAAGGTAATGCTGGAAGCAAACCCACCGAAGGATCTGCTTGGCGAAGTGGGGAGCGTGCAGTTTCCGTTGTTTTATGTGAACTACAACCTGAATCCCAAGGAGAATCCCTTCCGCGACGCCATCGGGCACGCGGTTCGCTTCTTCCGCGGGCAGGAGTTCACTGTGTATCGTCCGCAGGATCTGTTCCCGGCGGTGCGCAAGATGTTTACCCAGATTGAGGACTATAAGTCGAAGAAACTGTCAGCCAACATGGGCGCGCAATGAAGTCTTTTGCACAACTAGTGGCGATTATGCTTTTTGCCGCGGCCGTTCCGCTGTTACCAGGCCAAGAGCAGGGGAGCCGGTCAAAGGCGGAGATGAAGAAGAGCCTCGCGCCTTACGTCTCCAGTCCGATGAATGTGGTGGAACGCATGCTGGAGCTTTGCGGCGTGGCCGAGGACAAAGTGGTGTACGACCTCGGATGCGGCGACGGCCGCATTCTGGTGACTGCGGCCAAGAACTACCGCGCCCGCGCCGTGGGCGTGGAACTGTCGCCAAAGTGGGCGCAGGTGGCCACCGATAAGGTAGTGGAAGCGGGCGTGCAGGACCGGGTGCGCGTGCTGCAACTCGACATGATGGACGCCAACCTCTCTGAAGCGGATATCGTTACGCTCTACCTGATCTCAGAGGCAAACACCATTCTTCGTCCGAAACTGGAGAAGGAACTGCGTCCCGGTTCCTGCGTGGTCTCGCACGATTTTGAGATCGATGGCTGGAAGCCCTCCAAAGTGGAAACAATCAAGGTGTTCCAGCGGCCGCATTCGATATACGTCTACAAGGTGGGTGCACGTCGCTAGCGGGTAGCTGGCGGCCCGCACTCACGCGGGCTCCGCGATGCGTGGCTCCGGCGTTATACACCCATGTACGGGTTCTCTCATACATACTCTGAAGCGGGTTATATCCGCGTGGACAGTGGGCTTTCGCGCCGCTCCCTGATAGCGGGGATGGCTGCGCTGGCAATGCCCGGAGCATTGCACGGCGCGCAAGACGAGGCCCCGGTTCCACAGGTTCCGCCGGGAGCTTCCCCGCGCGCGGCAGAGCACATCCGTCAGTTGCGCCTGGATATTCCCCCCGCCGTTGCCGTGTCGCACAGCCTCTCCTACCGCTTGAGCGTGCGCGAGGACGCGGATTCGAGGCGCTTGGATGTCTATCGCGATCAAACGAAGGGCAGGGCGCCCGTCGTGATCTTCTTCCATGGCGGCGCATGGCGCAGCGGGCATCGCCGGCAGTACATCCCCTTGGGCGTCAGCTTTGCTCTGGGGGGCATCACCTGCGTGATACCCAGCTATTCGCTAGCGCCGAAATACAAGTTTCCTGAGCCTTTGAAGGACGCTGCCGCGGCCATCAACTGGGTGCGCGACAACATCCATAGGCTCGGCGGGAATCCTGACAGGATCTTTCTCGCCGGGCATTCCTCCGGCGCCCATATCGCCGCCCAGGTGGCCCTCGACTCCCGGTATCTGGATTTCCATTTTCAAGGGAAAGGCATCATTCGGGGGGTGGTTGGCATCAGCGGCATCTATGCCATTGGACCTGGGTTTGAATATGCCTTTGGGGCGGATCCCAGTTACTGGGCGGAGGCCTCGCCCCTCCACTTCGCCAGGGAGTTCGCGCCCGCTGACGCGCCACCCTTTCTGCTGGTGGCAGGGACGGAAGATGCGCCGGGAATCGAGAAGCAGACCGAAGCTCTGGCCCAGGCGCTCAAGTCCCATCGCGTACTGGTGGAAAAGGAAATCTACCCTGGAGAGGACCACAGTTCCATCATTGCCCTCGCCAGCCTGCGCCAATCCTCCCTTCAGGAGCAGATCCGCGAGTTTGTCCGCAGCAATTCTTGACGCTCTGTGTTCCTACCCGGCAGGGGGCTCAGGCGGTTTTGCCACGGGGAACTGCCATCGCAGATGGATCGCAAACATACGAATACAGAAGCAGAGCAGCGCACCGGCAAGCGCCGTGGATTGTGAAGACCATTGCATCGAATGGCCCAGCACAACGACGCTTGCCCCCGCCAGCGCGGCCACCGCATACACGTCGGCACGAAGCACCGCGGGCACTTCGGACACCAGCACATCTCTCATCACGCCCCCGCCGATTCCGGTGAGCATTCCCAGCATCGCTGCCCCCAGCGGTCCAATCTGATAGGCGATCGCCTTACCCGCACCCACCACTGCGAACAGGCTGAGACCCGCCGCGTCGAACACCAGCAGGGCATACTGCAAGCGTGTGACCTTGGAGTGCCAGAAGAACGTAATGATGCCCGCCACCACGGAGACGCCCACATATCGCCAGTCTTGGATCGACGCCGGCGGAAGAGCGCCGATTATCAAGTCGCGCGCAATGCCGCCGCAGGTTGCCGCGGCCACTGAGAGTACAAGCACTCCGAAGAGGTCCAGCCGGTGCCGGGCTCCGGCGATTGCGCCGCTGATCGCAAACACAAAGGTGCCCAGTAAGTCGAACGCCTGGAGCAGTGTCTCAATGAGAATCTTTTCGTCAGTCTGCATCGGCTCTCACCGCCGCTGGATTCAGTGTCGTCTGTCCCGGCTGCCGGGCAGCCGGCCTGGTGCGCACGTCCTCGCTGGCAGGAATTTCGTCACCCGACTCTCGGTACCCGTTCCCGTTCTGCGCAGCCTCACCTCGCCTCCAGCCCGTCTCCCAAATGCCTTTCAGTCTGCCACACCGGCTAGGCACCGGGGAACTCGTGATCAGGTTATGAGCTTGCCGGAACGAACTCCCGTGCCGGTCCTCAGCAAGCGACGAGACCGCAAGTGAACGTCTTGTCCCTGCCGAACCTCACGCCAGGAGCGCGGATGCGGTGAACATCTGTCCACGTCCCACCGCAAATGCCGGAATCAACCACACTGCGGAGGCCCTCGACCAGCAAGGGCCGGGCCTTCTGCTACCAAACCCCGCCGTTGCGCTTGACGCGTTCAACGGCCCTGCCTCCTTGATCGCCCTATCCCTAAAGATCATTTTCATACTCGGCGCGCCCTTGCTTGTTCATGCAGACTCCATATATCCGCTATCGCGGGCATCATTTCCCAACGTTGCGTGGGAGGGTCTTCTGGACATTGGAGATGAAGAGTTGCCGCCAAGGGCCGTCCAGGTCCGCCGAGGTCAGCCCACCGAGTTTCGCTTTTCCCTGCCTGCCCGGTGGGACGACTCAGCTTCCGATTCCGCTGGCGCGGAGATCAGGGCACGGACAGGCGATTTCCAGCAAACCGTCAAGCTAGAATGTCGCCGTCATGGAATTTCGCCATCAGGCGGCTCAATGCCCAAATGTCGCCATAATGTCGCCATCAGGCGACTCAATGCCCAAATGAGTCCAAGTGCGGTCAGGCTCCACTCCCCAAGTCAAGGTTTCGGTGACATTCGACTCGAACCTCGAAATTCTCGCAACGGAACTTCCAGTCACGGCAGCACGCCGCACACCTCTCACTGGCCACCGGTACCGGATCACGTTGAGTTGCGTTAGCGCCCGACAATTGAAGCAGGCCGAGGGGGCAAGCGCATCGAATGCCGCCGGTTTCGACCCCAGGAAAGCAAGCAGTAGCCGCGAAGCGTCCAAGGGGCAGGCGCCCATTTGCGCCTGCTCGTTCACCGCCTCCGGCAACAATACCATCTCAGTCTCTTCGGCCGTCAGATCCGCGCCTTCCCCAGTCACCGTGCGAAGTTTTGCCCGCCCCAGCCGAAGTCTCCAACGCCTGTCACAACCTCCATTGCCCACTCCATCAACCACTTATGGAGCGCGGTGCACGAATCTGCAATCCCCATCGCTACACTCGATCGAATGGTTTCAGCAGAGCACCGTTTGACAAAACAACCCGGTCCCAGGTCTAAGATGCAGCACAGAAAAAAGATTGCCGTCCGCGGCAAAACGATGGCTTCGCTGGAACAAGGCCGAGGCAGGGACGCTGGTCACCGTGCCTCCCTGAGTTCGTTCCGTAAAGGCCGAACCCCGTGCGCGAGTCAAAGGAAATACCTGTCGGAAACGTCGGATTTGTCGGATTTGTCGGATCTGTCGGATTTGGCGGAACCGCCGGGGAAGCACGACAACCGTCTAAACATCGGTGTCCCCCCGGTCACGCCCCTATTCCGTTGCAGTTCGTTTCGTAATCGCAGCCTCACTTGCCGGTTCCGCCAATGTCTTGTCGCCACAGTCCAGTCCATGCAGTCCGGTCAATGCCGTCCCACCCTCCCGGCACCCCTTGTGCTAATCTCACGGGTTATGCCTCAGTTCGATGTCACTGGGGTCGGTCTCAACGCTACCGACACCCTCATCCTGCTCCCGAAGTTCCCCGCTTACGCTGGCAAGATCGCCTTTGACGAGGAAATGTATAGCCCTGGCGGACAGGTAGCCAGCGCCATGGTGCAGTGCGCCAAGCTGGGACTGCGGACGAAGTATATAGGCACTGTGGGCGACGACTTGCGGGGCAAGATCCAACTGGAGAGCCTGCAAGTCTCTGGTATCGACATCAGCGATGTGAAGGTGGTGGCTAACTGCCCCAACCAGACTGCCTATATCCTCATCGATAAGACCACCGGCGAACGCACTGTGCTCTGGCAGCGCGCCGACTGCCTTCGCCTGGAAGCTGACGACATCACTGAGGAGATGATCGCCAGCACGCGTCTGCTACACATTGATGGGCACGATACGCTGGCGGTGGCCAAGGCGGCGTCGCTGGCGCGAAAGCACAAGATTCCCGTAACCGTGGACGTCGATACCATCTACCAGGGCTTTGAACAGGTGCTGCCGAACGTGGATTACCTCATCACGAGTTCGGAATTCCCCACGGCCTGGACGGGTGAAAAGGATCCATTTCACGCACTCGAACTCATCCAGCAGCAATACAGCATGCGGGTGGCCGCGATGACCCTCGGCGCCTATGGCGCGCTAGCCCGCATGGATGGGCGCTTCTACTACTCGCCCGCCTTCGTGGTGAATTGTGAAGACACCACCGGCGCGGGCGATATCTTCCATGGCGGGTTCTGCTACGCTTTGCTGAAGGAGTTGTCGCTCCAGGATTCGCTGGAGTTTGCCAACGCTTTGGCTGCCCTGAATTGCACGGCGATTGGCGCACGCGGGGGGATTTCCTCCGAAGAAGCGGCCAAGGCGTTGATTGCCCGCGGCGAACGCCGTAGCCACAAGGACTTTTCGCGACGGTCCATGGGCAGCGGGCACGCGCGCGAGTCCTAGGTCCAATGGCACACGCATGATTCCTCTGCGCGATACCCACCCCAGTAACTCACGCCCCTGGGTGGTGATGGGCCTGATCGCAATGAATCTCATCGCCTTCGGCATTGAGATCGCCACCCCCGCCGCGTCGATGCGGGGTCTGTTCGAAACGTGGGCGATCGTCCCAGACCGCTTCGCCTGGCACACTCTGGGCACCTACATGTTTCTCCACGCAGGATGGATGCACCTGATCGGCAATATGTGGTTTCTGTGGATCTTTGGCGACAACGTGGAGGATGCTCTAGGGCCGGCGCGATTCCTCAGCTTCTACCTTGTCTGCGGTGCTGCGGCGGGTCTGGTGCATTTTCTGGCGGAACCGGGCTCCCCAATTCCTACCGTGGGAGCCAGCGGCGCCATTGCCGGAGTAATGGGAGCATACATGGTGAAGTTCCCCCACAGCCGGATTCTCACGCTGGTGCCGATCATCATCTTTTTCACTACCGTGGAGATTCCCGCCGTATTCATGCTCCTCTACTGGTTTCTGATTCAGGTGGTAAGCGGCGCGTACGCGGCGGGAAGCACCGTTGTTAGCGGCGGTACAGCGTGGTTCGCCCATATTGGCGGTTTTTTGGTGGGGGCCTTGCTGGGGTGGCTTCTCAAGTCCCGGGAGTCCCCCCTGGGCATCCAAAAGGAATGGGAGGGCTAGGCCCTTTCGGGAGAATCCATGTTTTATCCAACTCTGGACGTCACCGCTGTGGAGCCGCTTGATTTGCTGGCGGTTGCCGCTCACCCTGGCGACGCGGAGTGGTTCTGCGGGGGTGTGCTTGCAAGCGCCGCTGCGCAAGGGAAACGCGCAGGTATCCTCGACCTCAGTACCGGTGACATGAGTGCGCGCGGCATCCCGCAGCAGCGTGTGGCCGAAGCCGAGCAGGCGGCCACGGTGCTGGGCTTAGCCTGGCGGGGGAACCTCGGTCTGCCGGACGGTCGCCTGGAAAATAACATTCTGGCCCGCATGACTGGCGGGGATGCTTCGCAGCTTGCAGCCTAAGGTGGTGGTTGGCCCGCATCCAGAGCGGCTCTATCCTGGACCATCGCTATGCGTGGGAGATGCTGCGCGATGCATGCCAAGCCGCCGGATGGCCCAAACTCGATGACGATCTGCCACCCCATCGCATCAGTCTGGTGTTGCGAGGGATGCCGGATACCCCGCTGCCACCTACCCTGCTGACGCCGCTGAGCGAATTCCAGATTGGCGTGAAGGTGGATGCCCTACTTTGCTATCGGAGCCAGTTTCAACCGGGCGTTCATTTCGCCGATTCCTTCCCATTCCCTGACGAGGCGGCACTCCGCGCTTCCTGCAACCGGAGTGGCTGCTGCTTATTGCCATGCAAGTGGTCTGCAATTGGCAGAGGCGTTCTACGCAGAGAAGCCGCTGGTGGTGCCGGGCTTGCTCGAACTCGCCTGAAGGACTTCATCAGACCTTCCCCCGTCACAGCCATTTCAAACTATTTCTACGGATGGATAACTGTCTGTATGCCAACTGGTTAGCAGGCTCTCGTCTGTTTCCAAGAGCCGGCGGTTTCTCGCCAGCAGTATGTTGATCTGTATAATATGTGCGTGGCGCGACGGGATTCCGCAAGGCCATCGCGTCGCGCAAGGAGATGCAGTCCATGGCCCACGACGACAGTAAAGACTCCGCCGAACAACGAGATCCAACATCCAGCAACTTCGCAAAAAAGGGGGCGGCTACTTCGCTTCCCTGAGCCACGACTCGCGAAGTTGGGCGGCGAGCGGCCACGAATGCCTGAGGTGCGTGCGAAAGTAACGGTGCTGGAAGCGATTCGGGAAGCGAAGGTCTCTCTGGGGGCCGCACGCGAGGCCGGAACTGATTCCGATACCGTTCGCAGCTGGGCGGCGCGCGATGGCGCCTTTGCTCACCAGTTGCAGGAAGCGGAGCGTGAACGATCCATGTGGGAGCAGGAACGGTGGGACCGCATGATGGATGCCGCCATCGAAACGCTAACAGATGCGATGCGCGCACCCGAAAGCGAAGTGTCCATAGCAATGAAACTCCGCGTAGCCAAGGTCTTGCTCCGATTGAAGGAGAAAAACGGCAAGGCGCAAGAGCTGTTGCTGAGGTGGACTCCACGCCCGCAGGATCCCGAATTCCCGGACGTTGCCTAATCGGGCAGTGCTTGCAGCCATTGCCTCGCTAGCGCCTCACCGTCCCCTTCCAGGTTGATGGTCTCGCGCCGGCGCTCCGCGCCCGCCTCCGCGTAGACGGCGACGATGCCATCCGGAGTGGGGACCAGTTCCAGGCGGTGCTCACGCACCTCCAGCCGTAGCGCGTCGTCCACCCAGGTAATTTGGACATACACGCCTCTGGCTGGGCCCAATCTGCGGCAGGCGCCCAGCAGTTGCCCGGTGAAGCTGCTGGTCTTGAGCGCGCGCACAAACGGTGCTCGCTGCGCCGCGGCATCGCGTTCGTCCGCACGCCGTTGTCGTTCCCGCTCCTGCTGCGCGGGGTCCTTCTCCTCCTGAGATTCGAGCGCTTTCAGGCTGTTCTCCAGATTGTCCAGATAGCTCATTGTTCCAGGATACCCAACCGAGCCCCGGAGGCTGGCTGGCGCTCTTGGCGACTGGCGGTGATTGCGATACTGAGAACCAGGCAGTGGATGGGCTGCTGCATCGACAGGGTTTGCCGCGACAGGAGGAGCATGAAACGGAAAGCAAACAAGTCTGGTTCTTCCGAGGATTCGTTTGACCCGTTTCGCCGTGCGTTGCGGCATACCCAGCCGAGCCGTGCGCGCGATGACGCCATGAGCCGCGTGATTCTCAGCATCCCAGCTGGCTACGTTTCGTCGTACGCCAAGGTGGCGGCGGCAGCGGGCTACCCCGGTTACCACCGGCAGGCTGCGCAGTTGTTGCGCCGGGACGGCGTGGATCTCCCCTGGCAGCGGGTGGTGGGGGCAGGCGGCGAGATCAAGACTCGCTTTGAACACGGCGACACCCAGCGCCGTCTGCTGGAAGCCGAGGGAGTGCGCTTCCGTGGTGAGCGCGTTGACATGGAGCGTTTCGAGTTTGAGTTGCGTCCCTGGGAATCGGCGGAATAGCTGGACTGAGTTCGTTCCGTAAAACCGTCAGGCCCGCTGCACGCGTCGTAGCGTGTAGAGTTCCGCCGGTATCGTACTCTCAAGCAGCGTTTTCCAGTCGTCATCCACATGGATGATCTTGCCCGTGATGTGATTGGATTGCGACGACGCGAGGAACAGAGCCGGCTCAATCTGCTTGTTGGGTGCGACCCCTCCGGTTTGGCGGACCTTCACCGCCATTTCCTGGTCGCGCCAGCCGGCCCGCTCGCCCGCCGCGAGAATCTGGTCAGTCATGTGCGTGTAGGTGTTGCCTGGGGCCAGGCAGTTTATCTGCACGTTGTGTTCTGACAGTTCCTCCGAGAGGGATTCCACTGTGCGTCCCAAGGCGGCCTTGGACGCGGCGTACGCAGTGAAAAAGGGCCGCGCGTGGGAGACGCCACGCCCGCCCAGTACTACCACCTTGCCCCTGCGCCTCGCCACCATTTCCGGCAGCACGATGCGAACCGCGTTGATGGTTCCAATGAGGTTCGTATCCAGCGTCTGCCGCCAGTCGGCAAGGTCAGTTTCCCAGAACGGGCCAATGGGACCCTGCATGCCGGCAGCAGTCACCAGGATGTCGGCAGGGCCAAGGTCTTCCCGGATTCGACGAAAGACTTCGGCCAGCGTGTCGTACTGGCAGACATCGGCTGCATAGGGAAGGCCAATTCCGCCGCGAGCCTCGATCTCAAGTTGCGCCAACTGGAGTTGCGCCTCAGTGCGAGCCAACAGGGCCACGCGGCACCCAGCCTGCGCCAAGCCCAAGGCGAGACGCTTGCCAATCCCGCGCCCTGCCCCCGTGACAATGGCGCTTTTCCCCTTGAGATCCTTCAATCCCGTTGCCCCTCTTCCCCCCACATGATACGCGAAATAGCTCCCTGCGCATGCACGGTCTCCAAACTGCCGCGTCGGCGTCAGGAGGTGATGGTCGTGCCTGGGCCGCTTCTCATGAGGGCATTGATTGGCAGCGCGGCCACGGTATCTTGCTCGTCCACTAGCGCCTCCCTGTAGCCCTTCAGCATACCGACGCAGGTGGCCACGATGACTGGCCCCACGATGATGCCGATGAATCCAAATGCCTCCAGCCCTCCCAGCAGGCTCACCAGCACCAGCAACTCATTCAGCCTGGCGCGCCCCGCAATCAGCATGGGCCGCAATACCTTGTCGGAACTGCTTATTAGCACGAAGCCCAGCACAATCAGCAGCAGTCCGCGGCCCGGTTCGCCGTTGAAGATCATGTACGTGCCCATGGGCGCCCACACCAGGCTAGGCCCAATCACGGGAAGGAAGGCGAGTACACCAATCACCAGCCCCCAAATCAAGGGGGAGGGCAATCCCAGAATCCAGAATGTGAGTCCGCCGATCAATCCCTGGGCAACCGACACCACCACACTGCTAAGGATGGTGGCCTGGATCATGTCCGCAGCCTGTCCCAGCATGCGGTCGCGCGTCTCCTCGCCCACAGGCGCCACATCCTTGATCACCTGCAGAATCCGTGGTCCGTCCCGCAAGAGGTAATAGAGGGCCAGCAAAAAGATCAGCAGGTGCAGGAAGGAATGAATCACAACCGACATAATATTGGTGGCTTTGGAAGCTAGGAACGCAGCTCCATCCCGGATGCGATCCTTCACCTCCTCCTCGACGTTCACCACCGGCACGCCCAGGTCCGCGGTCACCTGTTCCACTCGCTGCGCGGCGGTTTGGACGAAGCCTTCGGGAATCCCCTGAACGGCATTGTTCACTTCCTTTACAAGGGTGATGCTCAGCCAGACCATGGGACCAATCAGGGTTACCAGCACGAGCAGAACCGTGCACAGTGCCGCCACATTGCGGTTGCTGATCCACTGGCGGAGGCGGCTGTGAACGGGGTAGAAGAAGATGGCGAGAATCATGCCCCAGCCAAGCGGCTGAAAGTAGGGCGAAATCACTTGGTACAGCAACACCAGCGCCGCCACGATCACCGCCCACCAGGTGACATTGCGGAAATTCAGCGTATTGGTTTGGGCGGCCATTAGGGTTGTATCCTCCGAGTATATCGGAGGGCGAGATCACAATTTTCGCCTCATGCGTGACCGCGATTGCTACACTCGCAGGAGATGACGTTGTCGCAATCCGATAGACCCCGGTATCGCATCCTGTACATTCATGCGACTGTGGCTCCGCCCTCTCTAGATCCCACTCGCGAGCCGTTTAGCTGGCATTCCGCCCGGCTCCAAGGCGAGGTACTGCAGAGGGTCTGGTGGTGGAGTCCTGGCGAGGTGGTTAGATGGCTTGGGCCGGGTTCTTACCCTTCCCGCACCATCGGGTCATTCCGGTTTCACTGGCTGCTGGCCAAGAAAGGTTTCGGACTGCTCAAGCGGCTAAGAGTAATCTGGTTCTTTCTTGCCACTGGAATGCGTCTGCACCGAGAAGAGCCGTTCGACTGCATCGTCGCCTATGCCCATCTAGGGACAGGATTGTGCGGGGTAACACTGAAGTGGTTGACGGGGGCGCCCCTGGTGGTTCAAATTGTCACTTCACCCCAATTTATGTACCTTGTGGATCGCCCACACCCGACGCTGGGCGATCGTCTGAAGCATTCTTGGTCAGACTGGTGTTTGCACCGGACCTGTTTGGCCGCCGATCGCGTGCAACTTTTGGCGCCGGATCTGCTGGACTCCTACCCCCGTCTGCGCAGTGTGAAGCGAAGCATATTCCACAACTTCGCGGCGGCCTCCCAGGTTCCTGATGCCTACCCTCATGAATCGTCAACGGTCATCTTTGTGGGGGCGCCGTGGTATCTCAAAGGCGTGGATTTGCTGATCCGTGCGTTCCGGAACCTCGAAGTGGACTTTCCCGATGCCCGGCTGCAACTGTTGGGACATTTCCCTGACCGTGCTCCCTTGGATGAGCTGGTTGGCGACTCCTCACGCATCGAGATACTGAAAGCCCGTCCAAACTCTGAGGCGCTCAAACTGATTTCCGAGGCAGCGATTCTCGTCCTCCCTTCGCGGTGCGAAGGGATGGGCCGGGTACTGATAGAAGCAATGAGCGCCGGCATCCCGGTGATTGGATCCAGGATTGGCGGCATTCCCCACTTGATCCGTGACGGCGAGAACGGATTTCTGTTTCCCTCGGGCGACGCGGATGCCTTGGAGGACCGCCTCCGCAAACTGCTGGCCGACCCCGACCTCCGAAGCCGTATGGGCGCACGTGGCCGCGAGCTTGCGAAGCAGCAGTTTACCGAAGCACGGTATGCCGAGGACTTCGCGCAGATGGTGCATGAAACCGTCCAGGGTGCGAAGTGAGCGACTCGGAACAACCGTCGGTACGTGAACGCGACCGGACATTCGTAGGGGGGCTTGCCTGGACCGCTGGCGGGAAGTGGGCTACGCAACTAGTTACCTGGGCTTCGGTGATTGCGCTAGCCCGTATCCTATCGCCAGCCGAACTGGGTCTGGCGGGAATGGCCGGCCTCTTCCACGTGATCACCACCATGCTCGCTGAGTTTGGTCTAGGGTCGGCAGTGGTCCAAATGAGGGATCTCAAGCACGATGCGATTGCTCAACTGCACACCACCTCGGTTGCGATCTGCAGCCTTTTCTTCGGGTTTGCTGTACTAATGAGCCCATTGGTGGCCAGCTTTTTCGCCTCTCCTGAGATTCGATGGCTTGTTGTGGCCAACAGCACTGCGCTAATCATGACTGGCTTTCAGTCAATACCGATGGCCCTCCTGCGCAAGAGACTTGACTATCGCCGGCTTGCGTATGCGGATGCATCGGATCAGGTGGTGCGATCTGGTGTTAGCGTACTTGCAGCGCTTCTGGGGGCTAGCTACTGGTCGACTCTGGTTGGTGGCCTTGCTGGCAAGCTCGCAGCGACCGTTCTCGTGTTGGCATGGGCGCCATTTCGATTCAATTGGCCGCAGTGGTTAATGGTCCGTGAGCCTCTCGCATTTGGGGCTCGCGTATCTATCTCTGGCTTTCTGAATACGCTTACAAGGCAGGTGGATCCGCTGATCGTGGCGAAGCGGATTGGGGAGGATGCCCTCGGCGCCTACCGGTTCGCCATCGATATTGCCAACGCCCCAGCGGATAAGATAAACATGCTATTGATGAGGGTTTCGGGGCCGCTGATCGCTAGTGTGCAACATGATCACGCCCTAGTACGGAGATACTTTCTGAAGATCGCCGAGCCTCTTTCGATTAGTGTCTTTCCGGCAGTGGTTGGTTTCTCGCTGGTAGCGCCGGACGCGATCATTTTTCTGGTTGGAGAGAAATGGCGGCAAGCGATTGCGCCAGTGCAGTTGCTTACTCTATGTGCAGGAATGCGAGCATTGACGTCTCTCTCCGCCCAAGTGCTCATTGCGTTGAAAGATGTGAAGTTTCAAGTGCGTGTTTCAGTTGTGCAGTTCAGCGTGCTGCCCGTGGTTTTCTACTTCGCTTCTCCCTACGGCCTCACAGCGGTAGCGCTGGTTTGGCTGATCGCGACTCCGATTGTATTGGTTGTTGTCGCTGCCCGTTTAATTCATATTACTTCGTTGACAGTCACGGACTATGCACGCGCCATGGTGCCTGCGGTTACTGGGTCTGCGTTTATGGCTTTCATGATCGGTGTTCTGCAGCGGTCAGAGCTGCTTCCTGTTAGTTCTCATCTGCAAAGGCTAATGCTGGAAATAATCGCGGGCGCGTTCTGCTACGGCGCGGTGCTGCTGCTCTTCCGCGAGCGGCTCAGGAGTTATTTCCGATTCCTAGCTGACTTGCGGAAACGCAAGTGAAAATG
>JAHCHD010000036.1 GCA_026129915.1 Bryobacterales bacterium | reverse complement strand
ACCCACGAACCGCGCGTCAGCCTTGCCGTCCTTGAGGCAATGCTGCTGCCCTACCTCAGCAGCGGCCAGTTAACCCTGCTACTTCGTCACAGGCCAGTCGCCGCCACAGCCAGCGGCGACACGGTGCGCGCTGTCCGCGTACGCCACCTGGATGGCGGCGCGGAGCATGACGTGGAAGCGGCCTACTTCCTCGACGCCACTGAGCAGGGCGACCTGCTGCCTCTGGCGGGCGTAGACTACGTGACCGGCGCGGAAGCACGGCGCGACACCAACGAGCCCACAGCGCCAGAAGTTGCGCAGCCCGGCAATCTGCAGGCCTGCACGGTGTGCTTTGTGCTGGGCTATCGCGAAGGTGAGGACCACACCATTGAAAAGCCCGCATCGTATAACTTTTGGCGAGACTATACTCCGCAGCTCAAACCGGCATGGCCGGGAAAGCTATTCAGCCTATTCTATTCCGCCCCAGCAACGCTCCAGCCTCGTGAACTGAGCTTCGACCCCACGCGCGACAGCGTCCCGGGCAAGGGACTGAACTTGTGGGTCTACCGCCGCATCCGCGACCGCCGCTATTTCACTGATTCCGCAGCCAGCTCTGACCTCTGCCTAGTGAACTGGCCGCAGAACGACTACTGGCTGGGCAACCTCCATGAGGTCCCTGAAGCCGAGTACAACCGCCACGTAGACGCGGCCAAGCAACTCAGTCTCTCGCTAGTTCATTGGCTGCAGACGGAAGCGCCGCGCCCTGATGGCGGCCTGGGATGGAAGGGTCTCCAGTTGCGCAAGGACGCCGCGGGCACCGAAGACGGCATGGCTAAATACCCCTACATTCGCGAGTCGCGCCGCATCCGCGCGGAGTTCATTGTTACTGAGGAACACGTGGGCGCGAAGGCGCGCGCGGACGCCACAGGCAAGAGCGGCGCAGATCTGGTGGCCACCCCGTTTGCTGACTCCGTGGGCGTGGGCAGCTACCGCATCGACCTCCACCCCTCCACGGGCGGCGACAACTACATCGACATCAGTTCCCTGCCCTTCCAGATCCCGATGGGCGCGCTGATTCCGCGCCGCACGGAGAATCTGCTGGCCGCGTGCAAGAACCTGGGCGTCACTCATCTCACGAACGGTTGCTACCGGCTCCATCCGGTGGAATGGAATATCGGCGAGGCTGCTGGCTACCTGGCCGCATGGTGTGTGCAGAAGCAGACCACCCCCCGCGCCGTGCGCAACACGCCGGCGAGCTTCGCCGCCTTCCAGCGCGAGATCATCCGGCAGGGTGTTCAGGTAGAGTGGCCACGCTTTACCGCTCGCTAAGGCAGAGACATAGGATCGTAATAGCAGGGGCCACCAGGGCTTCACCTGATTCGTGTCCGCGCGTCTCAGCGGGGCGTCAGAGTCCGCACGCCCCCACTCAGGTGAGATAGTTCATCGATTCGACCGTGCCCTCCGCACCCCGCTCTCGTCCAGCCCTATTTCTTCTTCATGTCGCGCGCGACTTTGTCGACCTCTTCCCAAACTCGAAGCAGATTTCCGCTCCACAGCTTCGCTACCTGTTCCTCGGTGTAGCCGCGGCGCACCAGTTCGAGGGTAACGTTGAATGCGTCGGCGGCGCTGTCCCAGCCATCGATCCCGCCACCACCATCGAAATCTGAAGAGATGCCAACGTGATCGATGCCGATGAGCTTCACCGCGTAGTCGATGTGGTTCACCAGATCCTGGACATTGGCTCGGGCAGCGGGCGGATACTTGGCATCAATCTCGGCCATGCGCGTTTCCCATTCGGCGCGCCGGTCAGCGGGAAGTCTGCTCAGGAACCCGGAAGTGCGGCGAGTTGGTGCTGTGCCGGTGCTTGCCGCCGCAGGCCTGGGCGCTTCTTCCACCGGACAGGCCCGAGCGTTCGCCGTGGGCATACGGAAGGCCGAACCGGCAGCCCCACCACCGAAACCGAAATCCCCGCGCAGCTTGGCGAGCGCCTCGGCACGCTCTTTAGAGTCCACCTTGAGGTAGGAAGCAAATCCGACGATCTGGATCACGCCGCCGTTCTTCTTCAACGCCAGCAGTTGTTCGTCATCCATGTTGCGGCTATGGTTGGCGAGCGCGCGGACGCTCGAATGCGAGGCGATCACCGGAGCCTTTGAAAGGCGAATGGCTTCGAGATTTGCCCCTTTGGAGGGGTGGGACAAATCGATCATCATTCCAAGCCGGTTCATTTCCGCGATCACTTCACGGCCAAGGCGCGATAGCCCGTTGTTATGCGCATAGCCGGTGGCCTCGCCCGTGTTCGAGTCAGCGAGTTGACTATTGCCATTATGGGCAAGCGACATATACCGGCCGCCGCGATCGTAGAACTCCTTGACCCGCCGGATATCAGTGCCGATGGGATATCCGTTTTCGATGCCGATGACGGCAACACGCTTCCCCTCTCGATGGAGGCGTCGCACGTCGTCCGCCGTAAGGGCAAGGCCCATGGCATCGGGGGCTATCTCTTTGGTGAAGCGATGAATGGCATCAAACTTCTCGATTGCCTGTTCGTAGGCGTAGGCATACTCTTCCTCGGTGGGGAGGCGCTGGCCAACATAGACGATTAGGAATGCAACATCCATGTCACCGTCGGCCATCTTTGGCAGGTTCACCTGCGTGGTGAGGCGCTGGGTATAGTTGCAGTCTGCCGTGAAGTTCGCGGGGTCCATGTCATTATGGGTATCGAGTTTCAGGACACGGTCATGGATCCCCTTCGCCTTGGCAACCAATGCGGCATCGTTGGATTGCGCGATTCCCTCGGAGGCCGCTAGCTGTAGCAGCAAGCTGGCAATCAAGAGCGTTCGCTGGATGTGATTCATTCGGATCTCCCCGCCACCGCGCACAGGATGCGCGGCATGTCTTCTTCTAAAGTGGTAGCGGAACAACAGACCGACGGGGGTAAGGGGTGCGAACACGGGGGCGTGGCAGACTAGGACCATTCGTAGTATAGCAACGGCAGATGCGTCACGAAGGAATCCGGATCGAAACTTTCACTGCCCCATACATTCTGTTGATTGTCTTGTCATGACCGGCCGAGCTCTGCAGCGTCTGAAACCGAGATGGGCTAGAGCCGCGGAGTGGTTGGCGCCAGGATCCGCCTCACGCAAAGCTGGGTTGCCCGGCTAACTGCGCCAGTTGACACAGAGTACTTTGTCTAGTAAAGTCTTCTCAGGATCTGGAGGAATCATGGAACGGAGCCGCTCATGGCGCGGTTGGATTCTCGTATCTATCGGGCTGTTTGTGATAGCGATTACGGGACGCTGGTTGCTTGTAGGCTTTTCGGGGAAGGTCCTTCATCCGGACCCTCAACTTATCCCGTCTATGGTGCGTGCTGACCCGTCGCCACAGTGGACCACAGCGGTGGAAAGAGCCCGGCACCTCGTCCGGACCACTGTATCTGAACAGAGTCTGCCAGGGATCTCGGTGGCGGTTGGCTTCAATGGTAACGTCGTTTGGGCCGAAGGCTTCGGATGGGCGGACATCGAGACGCGCGTGCCGGTTACACCGGACACCCGATTCAGAGTGGGAACTGCGTCCACCATACTCACTTCCGCCGCGGTAGGCCTGCTGCTGGAGAAGCGCCGGCTCACCCTGGACGACGAAATTCAGACTCACGTTCCGCAGTTTCCGGAGAAGCAGTGGGCTGTGACGCTCCGACAGCTGATGGCGCATGTTGGCGGTGTCGGGACCGATAGCGGCAACGACGGGCCACTGTTCCGCCAACGCTGCGAGCAGCCTGTTGAAGCGCTGCCGCACTTCGCGCCCGACGCCCTACTGTTTGAGCCGGGGACGCAGTACCGGCATTCGAAGTACGGATGGATCCTGGTGAGCGCGGCCGTTGAAGGCGCGGCGGACCAGCCCTTCCTCGCTTTCATGAGGAAGCACATATTCCAGCCTCTGGGAATGGACAGCACCAACGCCGAGTCCGCGACAGAGGAGAACCCGGAGCGGGTAGGCGAGCCGGAGGAGGATCCGCCGCTTTTCACGTTCGCCCAGCAGATGATCCTGAGGCCTCTAGGTGTCGGCGGAGCGGAGCCCAAGCCTGCGACAGATCCGGCAACGGTATACTCCCCAGGTTTCGGCCCCCATCCTCTCGTCCGCTACGGATTGCACGTAGCGCGCCTGCATAACCTGTCGTGCTATGCCGGATCAATGGCATTCCACTCCACCCCGTCGGACCTGGTGCGCTTCGGCCTGGCGCTCAATACCGGCACACTGCTGCAACCGGCCACAGTGGGATTGCTCCAGACTTCACAGAAACTCGCGTCCGGTCAGGAAACCGGTCGCGGACTTGGCTGGGAGCTCGAAACGGTTACCTTGGCCGACGAAGGCACCCAACCAGGTGAACCCACGCAGGTGGCTGGTCACGATGGCGAGTTGCTGGGACGAAGAGTGATGTCGTTGATGATTTTCCGAGACGCCGGGATTGTAGTGGCCGTGATGTCGAACATCACCGACGCGGACACGTCGTCACTTGCTCTGAAAGTCGCTAGGACCTTCGCGCAGCCGGCGCATCGATGAGGAAGATCGAAGCCTCTGAAGCCTGCTACGAAGTACATTGGCACTTGCACAGAGGCTGGTTGCGCCTCACCCAGTCGCCCATGTTGTAGCCGCCCATCTTGGCCCCGAAGGTCACGCCGAACCAAGGGAGTTCGTTATGCAAACCCACGGTGTGAGCGGCACTTCGCGTGCAGGACGCCTCCACACTGGTGACGCATGCTTGTACTAAAGGTGCTGCATACCTGCGTTCCTGGCTCCGGGGATAAGCCGGATGATCACCGGCTTCTGTATCGCGCACCCCTGGCGCGACGTCGTCCACTACTCTGCCTTGATCCTCCGGATCCAGATGTTCCGGAACCGCACCGCGTCGTTGTGGTCCTGCAGAGATAGCGGCAACTCCGGCGGGTGCGGCGTGTAGATTCCCACCCTGCGCCAGACCGTCGACCCCAGATAGGCCCTGTGGTGCTGCACCAGCACACCATTGAAGACCACCGTGATGTAGGCTGGCTCCACTAGATTGGCACCGTCAAATCGTGGAGCCTTGAAGAAGATGTCATAGGCGTTCCATTCACCCTGCGGCCGCGCGGGATTCACCAGCGGCGGCCACACCCCGTAGATGGATCCCGCGCCACCGTCGGCGTAGGTAAGGTGGCTCTCCGATTCCAGCACCTGGATCTCATACCGACCCATCAACTCCACTCCGCTGTTGCCGATGCTCTGCCCGTTGCCTTGGTTCCCTGCCGGAATCTGCCACTCGACATGCAACTGACAGTCACCGAAGCTCTCCTTGGTCCGCATGCGGCCGGTGCGCGGCGCGATCTCCATGTAGCCGTTCTCCACTTTCCACTTCGGCGCAGATACAGCACCACCCCGCGCTACCTGTTCCCATTGCGAAAGGTCCTTGCCGTCAAACAGAACGATGGCGTCCGCCGGAGGCGGCGCGGCCACCAGGGGGCCTGGCTTCACCTTCTCTGGCCGCGGCCGGTCAATGTCATGCACCCTCCATTTCTGGCCGGTGATCTGCGGCGTGTCGCGATACCCATTGATGTCATCCCCATCGAACTCCTTCGCCGGCTTGGGGGCTGGAGACCGGGGGGGCTGTTGCCCAAAGGCAGAGGAAGCTAGGATGAGTACGGAGAAGATGGTGGCGAGGAAAACTTTCATTACGCTAGTCTACCCGTTTCCCCTGGAAGTTGGTGCATCGGCAGCGAAAATTTGGCCTGAAGGTTGGGTGCTCACAGGAAGTCCGCGTCGGCCGGGATGAATGGCCCTTGCTCACGCCGCGGGTTCCAAACTAAACCGGCACTGATGCTTCCGTGAGTTCGCGCCCAGAACAGGGCGATCTCCCATTTTGGAGAGAAGGGCTGCCGGCCCGGGAATGGCATCAACTCGACCGCTGTGCGCAATCTCCGCGCCTTCATCTACAGCGCAACAAGAGTGACCGCGCCGATGCACACGGCGAATTCATCGGCTCTCTTGCCCCTGTTCGCGGTTGACTTTCCAGCCGCGAGTGCCGGCAAGCACTTTTTGTGATTGCACCTCGAACTCATGCGCATTTCTTCGAACTCTTCATCGTCAACCGAAAGGGTGAAGTTCCCCTCGCTAGCGACCTACGCGCGAGCGGCCAACAACCATCTGCTACTCCATCGGCCGGCTATGGCCCTGTTCCTGCAAGCGGCGCAGTGTGGCTGTCATTCGTTCCACGATGTCTGGGTGCTTCTGATAGAGGTTGTGCAACTCGCCAGGGTCGTCCTTCAGGTTGAACAACTGGCCCACGGGGCCCCCTGGGGCGGGGTCCACTACGGCGGGCGCGGTGAAGCCGCCAGATCCTAGGCCCAGCGCCAGCTTCCAATCGCCCTCGCGGATGGCGAACATACCGTTCATGGAGTGGTGCACCACGGAGCTGCGCGCGGGCGCGGAGGCTTTCCCAAGCATCGCCGGCAACAGGTTGAAGCTGTCCTCCCCGGCTTGCGACGGCAGAGACTGGCCCATTAGAGCCGCCACCGTAGCCAGTAGGTCTGTCAGGCAGCCGAGGTCGTCGCGCACGCTTCCCGCTGGAATCCGCCCTGGCCACCGGGCCAGAAAGGGTACACGATGCCCCCCTTCCCAAACGTCCGCCTTCTCACCCTTCCATGCGGCATTGGCCCGGTGCGCATAGCGTTCCTTGTCGGTGATCTTCCAGTCCGCGCCGTTGTCGCTGGTGAAGATCACCAGCGTGTCGCGATCCTGGTTGGTCTCGCGCAGGGCAGCCATCACCTGGCCAATCGTATCGTCCACCTGGGTCACGAAATCGCCGTAGTCACCGGCCTTCGATCGGCCACGGAACTCCTTTCCCGGCAGCCAAGGGGTATGTGGCGATGCCAGCGGCAAGTACAGGAAGAAGGGTTCGGTGCGAGCACCGGGGCCACCTCTCAACTGAATGAACTCGACAGCCCGCCGGGTGAACGTCTGGTGCACCTGGTCAATTTCAAACGAGGGGCTCCGCGCGCCGCCACGCCAGAACACACCGCGCGGCCGGGTGCTCTCGTGAATCATCGCCGTCGGTGCCTCCACCACACGGTCGCCATCGAGATACACGTAGGGCGGCATGTCCAGTGAAGCGGGGATGCCGAAGTACGAAACAAAGCCGTGGTCTAACGGCCCAGGGCGCAGGGGCTGCGCATAGTCCACAGGGTCGCGATCGCCCAGGCCCAGATGCCACTTGCCGATGCCCGCTGTATGGTAGCCCGCCTCCCGTAGCAAACGCGGCACTGTAATGCGACCGGATTCGATGAGGTTCGGCGAGTAGCCCCAGAGGACGCCGCTCTTCAGGCGGGTTCTCCAGGCATAGCGCCCGGTAAGCACACCGTAGCGGGTGGGCGTGCACACCGCCGAGGGCGAATGCATGTCGACGAAGCGGGCACCTTCCGCAGCCATGCGGTCAGCATGTGGCGTGGGGATGGCGGACTGGGCGTTATAACACCCCAGGTCGCCCCAGCCGAGGTCATCGGCCAGGATGTAGATAATGTTGGGCCGCTCCGACGTCTGGGCAGGAGCGCTGCCACGGGAAAGGCTCCCGGCTAGCGTGCCAGCCGCTAGCGCCCTGCAGAAGCTCCGCCGATCCCAATTAGCCACGCCTTTCACCTCCGGCATAAGTGTATCGAAGCCCGGCGCACCCGCGAAGTCCGGGCGAAACCGGACAATCGGACCTTCACCCGAACAGATTCCGAGAGAGAATAGGGGAGGGTTGAGCGCGGACAGCTAACCGGCTACCCGTGCCGGCGGACCCCGCAAAGGGCCGGTGATCCCGGCGGAGGATTTTCATGAGCCAACTGTTTATCCAGGGCCAGGTTCTGCACGAGCCCGGACCCTGGGGGGAGCGGCAGCCCGTAGCGGGCGCCCGCGTGGAGATTCTGAGCGGTGACAATCAGACCCGCGGTAGCGACCTCATCATGCTCGCCAGCACCAATAACCATGGCGAATTCCAGGGCTTGACCACCGAATGGCGTGGAACCATCATCAAGACCGTCCCGGACCCGAACAAGCCTTGGCGCACCATTCAGGTGGAAGAGCCAGACCCTGACGAAACACTGGTGCTGCACGCTCGGATACGGCAATCCACCGCACAAGGTGCAAAGGTAATCACTCTACCCGTTACGTATGTCGATGACATGCACCCCATCACCCCTCTGGTGGTGAATTGGGGTCCACCCGAACACAGCGTCATCGGCTTTGTGAACGGCCAGGCGTGCACCACGCCGGTGGAGTTCATCGAACGCACCATCATCCAGATCAATGCCCGGCGCGGCGACGTGAAGCTTGAAGCCTTCGGCCAGGTGGCAGAGCCCTACCTGGAGCTCACAGCCCCCACGGCACGCCAGGCGCGCCTTGCCGCGGCCATGCACCTTAGCACCGACGAAGTGCTCCGGATTCGAACTTTGCTGACGTGCAACGAGGGTATGGAATCCTGCGATGTCGTTGACGGCTTCTGGATTTCGCTGGTGGTCTCCTCCATCATCTTTGCGCCCATCACCGGGCAAGCGGCCGCCTCCTTCGGCCTCGCCATGCAACGGCTGCTCTTCAGCGGCTATCAGATTATGTCGGTAGGTAACGCCAGCGTGGCGATGAACGGCATGGGAGTAAGCATCCGACTGCAGCATCCTCACTGGAAGGCGTCACAAGTGGCGGAAGCCATCGAATAGGCTATAGATTGGGCGGTACCAGAGGAGGAACACAATGAATAACGCAACCAAACGTCGCGAGTTCCTGGGCCATGCCGGACGGCTGGCGGCGATGGCGGCCCCGGCAGTGCTGGGCAAGGCCCAAAGCCGTAAGCTGAATGTGGGCATCATCGGCACAGGCTGGTGGGCCGGTGTAGACATGAAGGCGGCATGGGCCGTTGGCGGCGTGGAAGCCACCGCTCTCTGCGATGTGGATACCGCCATGAGCGATGCCTTTGTTGCCGAGTGTGAAAAGGGACAGGGATCCAAACCGAAGGTCTACAAGGACTACCGGGAACTCATCCAGCATCCCGGGCTTGACTTCGTGCTGCTAACAGCGCCTCCGCAATGGCACGCCCTCCCCTTTATCGCCGCCTGCGAAAAAGGACTTCCCGTGTACTGCGAGAAACCCCTCGCTTACGATATCCGCGAAGGCCAGGCAATGATGGCGGCCCAGAAGAAGGCTGGCAACGTGGTGCAGATTGGGTTCCAGCGCCGCCAGAGCGACGCGTTTCACGATGCCGCGGCGTATCTGCGTTCAGGCAGGGCGGGCAAGATTGTGCAGGCCGAAGCCACCATTCACTATAAGGCCGGAACCCCCGACCCCACGCCGCAATCGCCCCCGGTCACCCTCGATTGGGACACCTGGTGCGGGCCCGCTCCGCTGAGACCATATTCTCCCGCCATCGGTCATCGGGCTTGGCGTTTGGAACGCACCACAGGACATGGGCACCTCGTCGATTGGGGCATTCACCTGGTGGACGCCACGCGCATGATGACCGGCATTGGCACCCCAAAGCGTGTGCAGGCTACCGGTGGCATTTACCACTACAAGGGAAAGATCACCACACCCGATACGCTGGTGGCCAATTTTGAGTTTGACGAGTTTCCCCTCGTCTGGCGTCATCGCCTTTGGGGATCCCAGGAAATTGACCCCGCCTACAACAATGGGGTTTTCTTCTACTGCGAGAACGAGACGGTGTTTGTGACGGACTCGCGCTGGGAAATTCATCCCTCGGCTCGAGGCGCTCAAAAACAGGTGATGCCCGCCAAGATGAAGGGCAACGAGATGAGCGAAGCGCACGTGAAGGACTTCCTCGACTGCGTCCGCGCGGGCAAGCAGCCGTCCTGCCAGATTGCCGATGGGTGGGAATCCACCGCCACTGTGCAACTGGGCATGATTGCTTACCATACCGCGCAAGCCATCAAGTTCGATGCTGCCAGCGTCACCATCCCCGGAAACAAAGAAGCGCAGGCGATGCTCAAACGGGAGTATCGGAAGCCCTGGCAGCATCCGTGGAAGGGGTAGTGTGAAAGAGACAATACGGGGATTCAAGAAGTGGCACGCGATGCTCACACTGAGCGTCGCAACCTTGGCGCTATTGGCTGGCTGCGCCAGCGAGAAGCCAACTGTGGAGACGGCGCAGCCGAAGCCGCAACCGGCGAAGATCCTGTTCTTCTATCCGGGTCAGGAATCGGTGTCGCCCGGAGACCAGGCGCAGGTCTGCTATGGGGTAGAAAACGCTACCAGCGTGCGTTTGGAGCCCCCGCTGGCCGAAATCCGCCCGCTGTCCAACAAGTGCGTCTGGCTAACGCCGAAGGCCACCACGGAGCTCACTCTCGTCGCAACCGGCGAGGACGGCGTGGAAGTAAGCGAACAACTCACAGTAACCGTAAAGGCGGGCTCGCCCGCATCCACCCGTGTCGCACCCAGTGTGGAGTCCGCCGGGTTGATTGAGACTTTCACCGCCACCACGACCACCGTACCGTCGGGCGGGGGAGCCACCATTTGCTATGTGCTCTCGGGACCGGCCACCCTTCGCATGAGCCCTGCCCAAGGTGACCTTGGCAGCGACCTCAAGAAATGCGTCCTTGTGCGCCCGAAACAAACCACCACCTACACCCTGCGTGCTACGGCCGGTGGCAGCACCGACACAGCCTCGGTTACCATCCGCGTGCAGTAGCGGGCGCATCGGCGGGAAATTCCCGGATGCATCCCGGGTCCAGAGCCAGCGCCACGGCCGCGTCAGGAGCCACGTACGGTAGTGGCCCTTCCACCTCCACCTCGTCACCCGCCGCCAGGCGCAACCGCGCCAGACGTTGTGTGCCGAGGTCCGTGGTAAACAGGTGCTTCGCCGGCAGCACCAGCCAACCCTCGGGTGGCGCATCCCCACCGGGCGCAATCAGCCTTGCCTGTTCGGCGCGGAAGGCAAGCCAATTTCCATTTGCACCGTGCAGCACTTGCCAGCCAAAGAACCGCGCCACCGCCAGGGATTCAGGCTTCGTGAAGAAGTCGCGCGCTGGACCCACCTGTGCGATACCCCCATCCAGCACCAACGCAATCCGGCTGGACATGGTGGCCGCCTCCCGCTGGTCATGGGTTACGAACACCGTAGTGATTCCCAGCCGTTGCTGCACCTCGCGCACCAGTAGCCGCAATTGCCCCCGCAGCGTTTCATCCAGCGCGGAAAAAGGCTCGTCCAGCAGCATTACTCGGGGCGCACTGACGATGGCGCGCGCGAGCGCCACTCGCTGTTCCTGCCCGCCAGATAGCTCACGAGGCAGTCTCGCGCCAAAGTCCCCCAGCCGCACCAGAGCCAGTGCCTCCGCCACGCGCAGCTTCTTCTGGTGTGTTGGAATCCGCTGCACATCCAGCGGGAACGCGACGTTCTCCGCCACGGTGAGATGCGGAAACAAGAGTGCCTTTTGAAACACCATGGGGGCTCGGCGGCGCTCGGCGGGAAGCGGGGTAACATTCTCGGCACCGAAATAGACTTCACCCTCACTGGGCGCTAGCAAACCCGCGATCACCTTGAGGGCAGTGGTCTTGCCACAGCCCGAAGGACCCAGCAGCGCCACCAGTTCCCCGGCATCGATTTCGAGCGACACTTTGCGCAGCACCGGCGTATCGCCGTATGCCGCGGAAACTCCGCGCAGGATTACAGGACTGGCGGAATCGGACGTCACCGCAGCAGCACCTCCGCGCGCCAGTCCTTCTCCAGGCGTGACAGGTATGCGGCATCGGGCTCAGGCAGGAAGCGACTGGCAAGTATCGTGTCCGGCAGCGTGGCTACTCCGCGCGGCAGCGCCGCCACCGATTCACGCTGTGCGGGCGTCAGCGCATCCAGTCGATGCGGGTAAGGCCCGCCGAGCACCCGCATGGCAGGCAGCAGATGTTCCGGCGCCATCAAGTGATTGGCAACCACCACCGCCGCCGCGGGGTTGTTGGCATTGAATGGAATCGCAAGGAAACTGTAGTTCCCAATCGTGCCGGAATCGAATACGAAGGTGCGCACAGTGTCTGGAAACTCTCCACGTTCGATGGCTCTCGAGGCAAACATCGGCGAATAGTTCATGGTGAAATCCACTTCGCGATTCGCAAACAGCCGGTTCAGTTCCTGCGGCGAAGCCGGGTAGGTATCCCCTTTGCGCCACAGCAACGGCTTCACCGCGCGCAGCCAGGCAAAGGTGGCTAAGGAGGCCTCCTGGTAAAGTGCCTCACTGAATCCCTGCGTAAATCCTGGCGCATAGTTGCCGAAATCCAGCAACAGATGGCGGAGGAAGACAGAACCCGTGAAATCAGGCGGCGCGATGTACGCGAAGCGCCCAGGGTGCGATTCCATCCAGGCCCGCAACTCCGGAAAGCCAGCTGGTGGGGTGGGGGTCCGCGCGGTATCATGGGCCATCACGAACTGCGCTTTCAGCCAGGGAGCTTCCATGCCGTCGACCGGCGTACCGAAATCGCGAGCGCAAAGCGCTTCGTCATAAAGCTGCCGATTGGGCAGCAAGTGTGCGAATGGACCCCACAGCAGGCCCGCCTGGCGTGTGGTGCGAAAGTTCTCGCCGTTGATCCATACCAAGTCCACGGAGCCCTGCCCTGCCTTGCCCGCGCTCTTTTCATTCAGCAACTGGTTCACGATATCAGCAACGTCGGCTGTGGGGACAAGTTCCAACTGGATGCTGAACTCCCTGGCGAGTGTCGCCCGCACGGTCTCACGAAAAAAGCGATTGCGCGCCTCATCGCCGCTCCACATGGCGAAACGAACCGCGCTACCCCGTGCCACTGCCTCAATTTCCGGCCAGGTGAGGTCGGCAAGAGTGCCCGGCGCGGGTGGAGGTGACAGCGCCCGGCCGCAGCCAGCAAGGGCCATCGGAGCCGCCATGGCCAGAAGGCGCCTCCGGGAAATGAATGGGGGAGTCATTCGCCGCGTAGCCACTTTCCCACCAGCAGAAATAGAAGTCCGGTAGGCGCCAGAAACAGCAGGCAGATGGCGGCGGCAAGCGACTGGTCTCCTGAGCGCTGCGCCGCAACCAGCGCTAGCGGTAGCGTGGTAACTTGCCCTGACCCAATCAGCAGAGTCAGGATGTACTGGCTCCAGGAAATCAAGAACGCGAAGCTGGCCGCGACGGCCAACCCTGGCGCAAGCAGCGGTAGGGTTACGCGGCGCAGCACCACCATCGGTGTCGCGCCCAGCGTGCGCGCCTGCGCCTCAAGGTCAGTCTCCAAACGCGAAAAGCTGCCCACCAACATCAACGTTGCGTAAGGGATGGCAGGAATCAGATGCACCAACACTACCCCAATCACGGTTCCAGCCAGCCCCAGTCGCAGAAACACCACGTGTAAGCCCATGACGGCAGCAAGCGGTGGTGCCAGAATCGGCAGGAACAGCAGGAAGAATACTAAGGACTTCCAGCGGAACGGCGACAGCGCGAGGGTACGGGCGGCGGGCATGGCAATCAGCAGGCTTATCAACGTGACAGCCATCGCAATGGCCAGGCTGTTGCCCAATGCTGGCAACACACCGCTCGAAATCCTGAAGGTATCCTCCCATGCGCGGACGCTCCATGCCGGGGGCAGCAAGGCAGGCCACAGCCACAGGCGCGCCAGAGACTGCACAGCCAGAGTCGCGAGTGGCAGCAGGGCCAGCACCGCAATCAATGCGGCGGCCATGCCTCGGGCAATGGTGCTGGCTGAGTGGCGGGCGGGCATCAAAACAGCACCGGCCTTTCCCCTACAAGTTGGCGGGCCAAACGCAGATAGACCCATACCAGCATGGCAGCAATCAGGCTCATCGCCAGCGCCAAGGCAAGCGCGGCTGGGCGGTCAATCAAATCGACGCTTGAGAAACGCCGCTCCGCCAGCACCCCAAGCATCGCCGGGTAGGTGCGTCCCAATAACAGCGGCACTTCATACGCCCCAAAGACATAGGCAAACACCGCCAACGACGCCGAAACAAGGCCCGGCGCGACTAGCGGCAGGTGCACGCGCCGCCACATCTGCCAACGGGTTGCGCCAAGCGTGCGCGCCGCGTCGTCAAAGTCCCGGCTCACTCGGGTCAGCATCGTGAGAGCCACCACCGCAAGGAATGGCGCTTCCTTCCACACGTAGGCAAGCAGGATACCCACACTTGCCGCGTCCTGCACCAGTACAGGAAAGGCCGAAGGCTCCGGAGCCAAACCTAGCGCGTAGGCCACCCGGCTCAGCATCCCGCTAGGCGAAAGCAGGTGGAGCACCACAAGCGCCAGGCTGAGGTGAGGCATGGCTAGGGGGACCTGCAGCAAAGTCCGCTGCCAGCGCGTGCGTGAGGCGCCAACGAAACTGCCGTAGTGCAGAGCCGTCGCCATTGTCACGCCCAGCAACAGAGACACGGCCGTGGCCAGCGAGGCTACCCATACGCTCAATGCCAGCGAGACCAGGAATTCGCGGTCGTTGAGCAAGGCACGGTAGTGGGAAAGAGTAAAGGCATCCGAACCCGTGAGGGCAAAGAGTCCCACACTCTGGAGGAGCCCCAGCAGCAGGCCGCCACCAAACAGTCCAAGTAGCACGATGGCTAACGGAGCGAGAGTCACGATGGGGCGAAGCGCGGGACGCACGTCTCCATCATGCCCGAAATGCCAACAGATATTCCAAGGCAGTGGTCGGGTGGACGCAGCCGCCCGCCACGGATCCCTATTGAATGATCAGGATTTCTTCCTGTTTGGGCTGCGATCTCGGGGCAGGACTCGCCGGCGAATCGTTCTCGACCGTTGTGCTTTTCGTCGCCGCCGTCTTCAGGAAGTTCACGATGTCCTGCTCCATCACGTTCATGCTCACCAACAAAGTCTTGTCCTGTGTGGTCATCCGCACAGAGGAAAGCATGTCTTTTATTCCGGCGGGCATCTGGTTCGCACCCTGTCCGCCTGCCCCCGCCATCATCGACTGAAAGAATTGCAGGACGTTCATCAGCGCGTTGGCGTCCTCCGCGGTGGTGGCAATCATTTCCAGACCGAATGTAGTCTGAGGACCAAACTTCAAGCCGCCCTGCACCTGCTTGATCTTCTGGAACATGTCCCCTTGCAGAGCGCCGGCCGCCTGATCGAGATCGGCTTGTTTGCCGCTCACGGAATCCACCAGGGTCGCTGGAGAAACCACGCTCACCATCCACATGTCGTAGCGTCCGCTCACTGAGTCCACGCGCGTGCGCAGACCGCCGCTCAACGGAGCCGAGGCGCCGTCCAGATACCGCTTCACGTGGCGTTCGTCGCCCGCGAGCAGAGTGTTGCCGTCAAGAAATGTAAGTACGTCGGGGCCGCTGCCTGCCCTGGCTTCCGGCATCCACAGTTCCCTGCCCTTATACATCGTCTTCTTACCGCCCTTGGACGTCATGGCGGCAGCTAGCCGCTGCTGGTTGAAATTGCCCGTGATAAACGCGATTCCATTGGCGTCCTTCTTGCCCGCTGCCCCCGGCGTTGTGGCAAATCCGGCAGCAACAAACTCATGCAAATCCGTGCGCGGATCCATCCCGGTCAGGGCAATCATTTCGTTAAGCTCGCTCATGTTGGCTGTGGTCGCCGTGCGCATTAGTTCCTGGGTAATACCGGACCGCATCACGGCCCGGATATCCACGCCGATCACCGCTTCGGCATCCGAGGGTAGCATCGACAACAGCTTGGGGTCAGCCGCAAGGGCAGGTAGCGCCAGCGCCAGCAGAAACAGCACACGGATACGCAGCAAGTACATCGGGAGAACTCCTCTTTCTAACTTTACGGGCGAAGGGGCAGAATTGTTCCTGAATTTTCCCCTAACTGGAAAGAGGAATAGGTACTAGCTCCGTAATGCGAATGCCAAATGCCTCCAGCGCCACTACCGTCCGCGGCACGTTCGTAAGCAGACGGATGGTGGAAAGCCCCAAGTCCCTCAGAATTTGAGCACCGATGCCGTTCTCGTACTGCAGCGGACCCGTATCACGGGTTCCTTGCGACCACATGCGCCCTCGCTCAATCGGAATAATGCGTTCCAGCCGCTCTCCAGGCGCGAACTGGAAGCCCAGGCCAGTATGGTGCAGGTACACCACAACGCCGGCGCCCTCAGCCGCGATGCGCTGCATCGCCCCGTGAATCAGCGCATGGGTGTCGTTCGCGGGCGACCGAAACACGTCGCCCAGAGCATTCCGGCTGTGCATCCGCACCAGCACATCCAGCTTGTCGGCTACGCTGCCGTGCTGCAAGGCGAGATGAATTTCTCCGTTTGTGACGGATCGGTAGGCAAACGTACGGAACGGGCCATAGGGCGTTTCTATCTCGCCTTCGGCCACACGCTCTACCAGTGACTCATGTTCCAGCCGGTAGCGAATCAGGTCCGCCACCAAAATCATCACGAGCTGATGCTGCTCGGAAAACGCGATCAGTTCCGGGCGGCGCGCCATCGTGCCATCGGGGTTCATGATCTCGCAGATCACCCCCGACGGATCAAGCCCCGCCAGCCGTGCCAAGTCCACGCTGGCCTCGGTTTGGCCTGCCCGCGCCAGCACCCCCCCGTTCCGTGCACGCAGCGGGAACATGTGGCCGGGGCGTGCGAGATCGTCGGGACGCGACCGGGGGTCGATGGCCACCTTGATGGTCTGCGCGCGCTCGGCAGCCGAGATTCCCGTGGTGACGCCATGCGCCGCATCAATGGGTTCACAGAAGGCCGTACCAAAGCGCGAACTGTTGCGAGGCGTAATCAGCGGCAGTTCAAGTTCATCGCAGCGCTTCTCAGTGAGCGTCAGGCAGATGAGGCCCCGCCCGTGGGTGGCCATGAAATTGATAATTGAAGGCGTGACGTGCTGTGCCGCGCAACACACATCGCCCTCGTTCTCGCGGTCAGCATCGTCAACAATCACCACCATCTTGCCGTCGCGAAACGCGTCGATGGCCTGCTCCACTGTCGCAAATCCCATACCATTCCAGTATCGGACACCCTCCTCTGTTGTGGATGACCGCGCACTATCCGGAAAGGAAAATATTCCACATCTACCCAACTTCGGCTGGGAACGAGGCGACGAACGGCGATGCGAGGCCAGCAGCGGTGGATAATCAGGAAATGCTTCGTCGCATTGTGGAGTGTGTGCCGAACTTCTCAGAAGGCCGCAACCCGGAAGTCCTGCGCCAGATCGCTAGCGCCATCCGCAGCGTACCTGGCATCCTGCTGCTGGGGCAGGAGCAGGACCCGGACCATCACCGCGCCGTCATCACCTACGTAGGAGATCCGGAAGCCGTAGTGGAGGCAGCCGTCCGAGCGGCAGCGATAGCGAAACAGCACATCGACCTCCGTTGCCACCAAGGCGTCCATCCGCGCATCGGGGCCATGGACGTGCTTCCCTTCATCCCTGTCCAGAATGTGACGCTTGACGATTGCGCGGCTCTGGCACGCAGCGCCGCCCAGCAGATTTGGGAGCGCTGCGCGATCCCCTGCTATCTCTACGAGGCCGCGGCCGTGCGCGAAGACCGGCGAAACTTAGCAAGCATTCGCAAGGGAAACTTTGAAGGTCTTGTGCAGGAAGTGGCCACAGTACCCGGACGTCGTCCGGATGTCGGAGGCCCCCTCCTCCACCCCACTGCGGGCGCGGTAGCAGTGGGAGCGCGTAAATTCCTCATCGCCTGGAACGTGCTGCTGAAGTCAGACGATCTGAACGCGGCAAGGGAGATCGCCGCCCTCGTCCGGCAGTCCTCGGGAGGCTTCCCGTTTGTGAAGGCTCTCGGTCTGTCGCTTTCGAGCAAAGGCGTCACGCAGGTCTCCATGAACCTGCTCGACTTTGAGGAAACTCCAATGCAGCCCATCTTTGACGCCATCCGGCAGGAAGCGGAGAGCCGCGGCATTGAGGTGATCGGCAGCGAACTGATTGGCTTCGTACCACGTAAGGCCCTGGAGGTCAACGTCCGGCAGAGCCTGCAGTTCCTGAATTTCGAGCCCGGCAGAGTGCTTGAGCACCGCATCGAAAGCCTGGAGCTGGCGCGGTTCGCCACGGTTCGCGGTAATGCGGGGGAATTCAGGCTGGATGCCTATGCCGTTCAGGCGCTCGAACTACTGGCGCAGGCGGCGGCAATGGCAGCCACGGCCCTTGCTGACGCAGTCCCTAATGTGGCCCCGGGCCAGGACGACACAGGCGAACAGCAAGCGGGAGGGAATATCCTGTTGGCACAGCGCGCAGCGGAGGATGCGTTAGTCTGGCTGAGCGAGAAACGCCCCCAAGCGCAGCCGTCCCTGGAAACCTTTGGTCGCTGGCTTACTCTGGCGGAACGATGTGTAGATCTGAAGAGCCGTCTGGCAGCGGAACGGCAGCGTTTTCTCGGCGACGGCAGCAGCCACACCACCGCCCACGCGTTTCAGGCCGCATGGCATCTGGCTGAGGCAAGCTTCCGCTGCTTTCTGCTGGCGCTCGGCGATCACGAAATCGCGGACGACCTTACTGCAGCGGGCGAGGGGCCGTCTGACGTTGCTCGACCGCAAGGACTGCGCCAAAGACTGCGCGCCCTGCAATCTCTGGCCCGCTGATCCTGCGGCCTAGAGCCCGCGAATGCTGCGCAGCTCTTGCTCCGCGCGCCACCAGTCTTCTTCCGCTGACCCACCCACAAAGCCCCGGGCTTCCGCGTAGGAGTAAGCGAGGCGTGCAACCTCCTCGTGTGTGATGGCAGACGCCGGTGCGGTCGTTGCTCCATTCACCGAAGATGCTGAGGATGCAACGGCGTTCGCTTTGGTCTTCGCGGCTGGCCTTTGTGCGATTGGAGCTGCCGGCGTAACGGGTGCTTTCGCCACCTTCACCGGAGTCTCCTCAACTGCCTTTGTGCTCTTCGCTTTCTTGGTCCCCGCTTTGGGTTCTGTCGAGCTAGCAGCCAGCTTGCTCTTCGTCGCCTTCGCCGCCTTTTCTGGCTTCACAGTAGTAGCAGAGGCTGGATTAGCTTCGGTTGTCTTTTTCTTACTCATGGTCGGTCCCCGAGTGAGCAGCCTGTAACTGCCACTGAGTCCAGAATATCAGAGAAGTATTTCCGTGAACTTTCAAATCTTTTATCCATTCCATAAACGGTTCACAGGATAAATGTTGCGCATCGATTAAGCTAATCCATTCAACACCATACGCTTGCAGGCATCACAGGGGATCGGTGATCCTTCAGCAAACAATGTTAATTATTTTCGCGTCTTGGCTAGCAGGCTGAGCATTTCCCGAGCAACAGACTCGGCGTCACCATAATGTCGTAGATAATCGTGAAAATATCGCTGCAGTTCGACACTATGCGCGGGCGAAAGTGAGGCACGAGCCATCACATCGCGCAACAGTACCGGATGCGGCAGCACCCGCTCATCATCGATGGCATCGAGCAGTTCGGTGGGGTCATAAGATTCCATGCACCCAGGTTTGCACCCGACGAGATCCACCGCAATCGTTGGACACGGATTTCCCGATCCCCATCCGCGTGGGCCATAATGGCCTCCATGCGAGCCTTCCCACCGCTCACCCGCATTCGCAAACTGGCGCTGGCGCTGCCAGAGACAGATGAGGCGGCCCCCTTTGGCGACCCCTGGTTTCGCGTCCGCGCCAAGATGTTCTGCTGCTTCACCAGCCACGAAGACAGACCCGCCGTGGTAGTGAAGGTGGGCAAGGAGAACCTTGATTTGTTCCTCAAGGACCGGCGCTTCTACAAGTCCCCCTACATCGGCAACTCAGGATGGGTGGGTCTGTTCTTGGACGGTACCGTGGACTGGGATGAGGTGAGCACGCTCATCCGGGACAGCTTCAACCGCGTGGCACCCAAAGCGCTTCGATTGCCGGAAGCGAAGTAGCCAGCCGTACCCTCCTACTGCCTAAGCAGTGACTCGCTGACGCTTCTGCGGAACTCTTCCGCCTTCTTGCGCAACTCCGCCGGATTCTCGTACAGCAGTTCCCCATTCCGCACCAGTAGCACGCCGTTCACCATCACGTCGCGCACATTGCTCGCCTTGAACGCATAGACGATCTGCGAGTAGATTTCATACATCGGCGTTGCGTTCAGCGCCGTCGCATCCAGCACCAGCCAGTCAGCCAGTTTGCCGGCCTCAACAGACCCCAGATGCTGATCCATGTGGATGCTGCGCGCGCCCTCAATCGTCGCCATGGCCACTACATCTTCTGCCCGCAGCGATGTGGGGTCCATGGTGGACACTTTTTGCAGTTTGGCCGCCAGGTCCATCTCCTCGAACAGGTTGAAGTCGTTGTTACTGCCCGCCGGACCATCCGTGCCCAAGCCCACCGGAATGCCAATCCGCCGCATGGCTCCAACCCGTGCGGCGCCGCTCGACAGCATCATATTGCTTGCCGGATTGTGAGCAATGCCCACCTTCCGCGCGCGCAGCAGTTCCAGATCAGCATCCGAAAGCCATACGCCATGGGCTGCAATCGTTGGCCCGTCAAACACGCCCCAGTCGGTGAGCACCGCCGCCGGACTCTTGCCGTATCGCGCACGCATGTCCTCCTGCTCTTTCTTCGTTTCCGAAAGGTGGATCACCAGCGGCACACCGTACTTGTCGGCGAGTCGACGGCAAGCCACCAGCGTCTCGCGATCGTTGGTGTAGAGCGCGTGCGGAGCCACGGCCGCCGTCACCAGCGGATGCCCGGCGAATCGTTTCAGGAAGTCCTCAGTGCGCGCCAGCCCCGCAACTGGCGTGGCGGCATCCGGCACGGGAAACTGGATGATCGTTTGTCCGGCAATCGCACGGATGCCCGCATCGGCGGCCGCCCGCCCCACTTCCTCTTCGAAGTAGTACATATCAACGAACAGCGTGGTACCGCCCATCAGCATCTCCGCAGCCGCAAGCCGTGTGCCCCAGTAGACGAAGTCCGCGGTCACATTGCGAGCTTCGGCCGGGAAGATGAAGTGCTGTAACCAGTCATCGAGCGTACGGTCGTTAGCAATGCCCCGGAAGAGGCTCATCGCGGCGTGCGTGTGCGTGTTCAGCAAGCCCGGCAGCAGGATTCCTTCGGGATAATCGAGCACCCGCGGAGCGGAATGCGCGGCTTCCACCTCCGCCCTAGGCCCCACTGCTACAATTCGGTTCCCCTCAATTGCAATGGCCCCGTCGGGTATCACGCGGCGTTCGGCATCCATGGTCACGACGGTTCCCGCACGCACCAGCAGGTCCGCGGCAAACACCGGAGCCAGATTCAGCACCAAACCTAACAACAGGCTGGCTGGAAGTTTCATTGCAGCACGAAGTCCTTTCTTCCGCTTGCTTCGGCGGCGCGGTACTAGCGTCGGCCTATACGGGAAATCAAATGGGGGATATCGCCCGACTCACACTTCCACGCTCAGCTTCGGCAGCAGGGTAACGAGCAGTTTCTCAAACTTCTCCCGCACCAGTTCCCCTGTTTCCAGCACTTCCTGATGGCTGAGTTTGTTCGGCGAAATGCCCGCCGCCAGGTTGGTGACACAGGAAATCCCCAGGCAGCGCAAGCCCATATGGTTGGCCGCAATCACCTCCGGCACAGTGGACATACCCACTAGATCAGCGCCCATGGTACGGAACGCACGGATCTCGGCTGGCGTTTCGAAGCTCGGCCCCATCAGCGCCATGTACACGCCGTCCTGCAACTCCACATCAGCCTGCAGTGCGGCCTCGCGGGCCAGGGTGCGAAGATCGATGGAATAGGGCTCTGACATGTCGGGAAAACGTGGGCCCAGTTCATCCAAATTGGCGCCAATCAAAGGATTGGTGCCCATCATGTTGATATGGTCGGAAATCAGCACTAAGGCCCCCTGCTGGTAAGCCTGATTGATGCCGCCCGCGGCGTTGGTGAGCAGCAGATTCTGCACGCCCAGCAGCGCAAGCAGACGCACGCCGAACACTACCTCCTGCGCGCTGTGGCCCTCATACTGGTGGATCCGCCCGGCAAGACAGGCAACGGGCTCTCCTCCAACATCGCCCAGCACAAGTTGCCCGGCGTGCCCTTCCGCGCTCGGAGGATGGAAGCCAGGGATCTCAGTGTAGGGAATCCGGATAGCGTTCTCGATGCGACTGGCGAAGCTGCCTAACCCGCTACCGAGCACCACGCCAGCCCGCGGAGCAAGATCGGTCCGGGCGCGCACGGCGGCAAGCGCCTCGCCGAGTATAGCCATCATGGACATGGGAATCGCCTCCTGGTGGGTTGGCCAGCAAGCAGACCGCCCTTACCGATTATCCCCCGCTGGGCAGCCAGAGGAACCTTGAGGATCGCCATAGAACCGCAGGTCGCTAAAGAAGGAGACCCACGATGCAGGCGGACATAAAATTCGCCATGGTTCCCGCAGCCACAGCGCGCAGGCCAAGACGGGCAAGGTCACTCTTTCGCGAGGGCGCTAGCGCACCAATTCCGCCCACCTGAATCGCAATCGAAGAGAGGTTGGCGAAGCCGCACAGGGCGTAGGTGGCAATCGTGAAAGAGCGCGGAGAAAGCGTCTCCTTTAGCGGACCCAATTGCAGGAAGGCCACAAACTCGTTGAGCACCAGCCGGGTACCCAGCAAATTGCCGATTGCCGTTGCATCAGCCCAGGCAACGCCCAGGAGCCACGCAATGGGCGCGAACACAATACCGAACACGCCCTGGAGACTGTCAGGAAGCCAACTCATCCCGGGCAACCCGTGCACCCAACTGAAGACGCCGTTCACCATGGCAATCAAGGCCAGAAAGGCGATCAGCATCGCGGCGATGTTCAGGCTCAGTTGCAGCCCATCGCCTGCTCCTCTCGCCGCGGCGTCAATCACGTTCACGCCGGGCTTCTCCACTTCAATGTCCACGCGGCCCATGGTTTCGGGCGTACCCGTTTCAGGCACCAGCATCTTGGCAATCAGGATGGTGGCGGGTGCGGTCATGATTACCGCCGTAAGCAGGTGCTTGATATCCACTCCAGCCAGCTTCACATAAGCGGCCATCACCGCACCGGAGACGTGGGCCATGCCGCAAGTCATCACCGTGAACAGTTCACTCTCTGTCAGCCGTGGCAGGAAGGGCCGGATGGTAAGCGGAGCCTCGGTCTGGCCCATGAAGATGCTGGCCGCCACGTTGGTGCTCTCCGCGCCACTCGCGCCCATCACACGCTGCATCAGCCGCGCCATCACGCGAACCAGCACCTGCATCACGCCGAAGTAATAGAGGATCGAGAAGAAGCTGGCGATAAAGATGATAATCGGCAGCACCTGGAAGGCAAACAGCACTCCATAAGGTCCGGCCTTGGTGCCCAATGCTTCGCCGAAGACGAAGCCGCTGCCTGCTTCCACGTATTCAAAAAGGGCGTTCACGCCTATGCTGGCGTATTGGAACAGTCCACCGACGCTGGTCTTCAGCACCAGCAGCGCAAAGGTCAACTGCAGGCCTAGTCCCCACAGCAGCAGCGAAAGCCGAATGCGCTTCCGGTCACGCGAAAACAGCCAAGCCGCACCAAGGATAAACGCCAGCCCGAGGAGACCCGTGAAGCGCTCCATGCAACGTCCAGGCTAACCCACCATTTCCAGGATCAGTTCCCGGCTTTCCGGCTCAGCATTCGAGATGCGGAAGGCATCCTCCACCATCTCCGCAGCTTCTTCCACGCGGTCTTCGTTGGTGAAGTAGAGGCGCGCCAGTACGGAACCGGCCTCCACTTTGGCGCCGATCTTCACTTCCAGAATCACGCCCACGGCGGGGTCAACTGTATCGGAAAAAATCTCACGGCCCGCGCCAATCATTGAGGCGGCCCGGCCGATGTCTTCCGCGTTGATGCCGGAAACATAGCCGCCGCGTGGCGTGGTGATCTCGCGAGCACCCAAGGCGTTCGGCAACAGTTCGAAACGGTCAAGCACCTGGGCATTGCCACCCTGGGCGACGATCACTTCTTTGAATTTGCGGTAGCCCGAAAGGTCAATCAGCTTGGTCTGGGCAATGTCACGGGCCTCATCCAGGCTCTGGGCGGCCTTGCCCAGGAAAATCATCCGAGCCGCAAGTTCCAAAGAAATGCGGGTAAGGTCCGCGGGACCCATATTCTGCAGGGTCTGCGATACTTCCATGATTTCCAGCGCATTCCCAACGGCAAAACCCAGGGGCTGGTTCATGTCCGTGATCATGGCCTGCACGCGCTTATCGGCACGGCGCCCGATGGTGATCATCATCTGCGCGAGGCGGCGCGCGTCGAGTTGGCGCTTCATGTGGGCGCCTGCGCCCACCTTCACGTCAAAAATCACTGCATCCACGCCTGCCGCGAGCTTCTTCGCCATAATCGACGAAGCCAGCAGCGGGATGGAATCCACCGTGGCCGTAAGGTCGCGTAAGGCATACACGCGCTCATCCGCCGGAGCGATGTCCTGGTTCTGCTGCATGAAGGCCAAGCCATGCTCGCCAAGCACAGTGCGGAACTCGTCGACGCTCAAATCAGTGCGAAAGCCAGGAATCGATTCCAGCTTGTCCAGCGTATTGCCCGTGAAGCCCGAGGTCTTCGACGAAATCATTGGCACTACGACGCCTGCGGAGGCAGCTAGCGGCGCGGCAATCAGACTGGTCTTATCTCCAACGCCCCCGGTGGAGTGCTTATCCACCTTCACGCCGGGAATGCCCGATAGGTCCAGCGTCTCGCCGCTGCGGACGAGATAGTCGGTCATGGCGGTCGCTTCGTCTTCGCTCATGCCGCTGAAAAAAACGGCCATCAGGAAGGCTGCCATTTGGAAATCTGGGATTTCGCCGCGGCTATAGCCATCGACCATGTACACGATTTCTTCGGCGGAAAGTTCTTCGCCCTCGCGCTTTTGGCGGATTATGTCTGTGGTTCGCATGAAGTCAAGCCCAAGCTACCAAAATAGCAGATTGCGCCCTCCTCGGTACGGAAATCTTATTGAAGCCAAAGGACGAACCGCCCACGAAGGCCATTCATCGACGCTAGCTGGCAACCATCCGCCGGGCGCTCAGGGCCGCAGGAGGTCGCTCTCACGCACGGTTTCGCCGGTCAAAGCCGCCGCTTGCTCAAGCACCCTTCGGGCATGCATGGCGGCGTTTCGGACGTGCTCTTCGTAACGGGCATTGGGCCTGCCGATACCGCCGTTGTAGGCACCGATCGCCTTTTCCATATCCCCCTTGAAGTAGTCGATCAGATGCCTCACCAGGACGCCAGCGTAGAGGGTAAGCCAGTGGCTGTTGACCTCATCCAGATACAGCGTCTCTGGCGGAATCAGCCGGGGGGGCAGGCTGCTGTAGTCGCGTTTCCCACTGCGCAGGTCACGCACGTAGAGCCGGTGCGAAAACCGCAGGGTCTCTCGCGTGATCTGCCACACTCCCGTGGCATAGTTCAGCACATAAACGCGGTTGCCGCGCCGACGTAGCACAATGTCGCCGGGTTCGGCCTTGTTCTTCCATACTCCGTGCTCCAGGTCTCCGCGCATGTCCATATAGTTGTTTTCCACCGCGGCAATACCCAGGAAGACATCAAACGGCAAACCGTAGAAGCTGGCAACAGCAATGATGTCCGCTGCCAGTTGGTCTGCCATCTCTGGCAGGATTGGGGGAGGAGGAGGCTGCATACGCTTGCGCAGGCGCGGGTCCACGCGGCTCTTGAACAGCATGAAGCGGCGGGTGAAATCCTGCAATTGCGCTGGACTCAGGGTTTCCAATCTCCGCTGCACCGGCGCATTGTAGGCTGCCACGAAAATACGGGTCTGCTCTTCGTATCGCTTCCAATCCAGCGGACTGGCCACGAAAGGATGCCAGGTTCGAATGTAACCCGCCTCGCGCAGCGTATGGTCCGTCTCGTAGAGATTCAGCCAGTTGCCGGTGGTCTCCACCATCAGCCGGTAGGAGACTCTAGGGCCGCTCTCCCGCGTCACCAGCAGTACCCCAGTTTCGCTCAGCGCGGGCCGACTGCGAAGGAAGTCGAAGGTCAAGAAAGCCAGAATCTCATCGTGGAACACTTCCACTTCCGCCAGCAGTTTGCCCGATGGCGGCGAAACGCTGGCGGCGCCGTCGTTCCAACTCCACACCGGCAGCAGCGTGACGATGCGCGGGTCAATTGGCTTCACCCGGTAGAACTCCCAGAAGAAGTAACCGCCCGTCGCCAGCGACACGCAAAGCATCCCGAAAGCTGCTAGCCAAAGCAGCCATCGTAGACGGCGCGACCGCTTGGCAGCGAGTTTCCAATCCCGGGCTTTGGCAGACTGGGGCATTCTGATAGATTAGACCGCCATCCGGCGTCACCAGAGTACACCAACCGCCCGATCTCGTCGGTAGCCGGCAAGATCATTTGCCGGCTACGCCGTGTTGGCTACTTCGGCAAGGAACAGTTCGCGCTGCAGCAGGTCGCACGGAAGAGCCAGCGATACCCCCACAGTGAACAGCGCCACAAACGGCAGCCACGGTACGGACGTCCGCGAACGGCGATCCTCGGCAAGAACTGCGATGGTGGCATCAAAGCGCCCATCACGCACAGCACTCCATACACTAATCGCATAGCAGGTCTCCTGCGTCCGGCTTGAGGGGTTACCGGTCAAATGCGAGCGTGCCGAAGCTCACGACGCTCTGATGGTCGATGTTCCACTGCTCATAACTCAGCAGGCTGGCGCGGGCTTCAGGATATACCTGTGTGAACGTGTAAAGGGTAGAGGAGCCGCACCACTTCAGTTCCGCGTCGCGCTGGTTTACGTCCTTCCAGAATTCGCGGGTGTTTCCGCCGCCCAGCATGGCCACGCGGGCACGGTCGAGTTCTTCAACCTCCGTCATCTTGCCCGTGAGTGCAGCGGCCTCGAATGGGTCGCCATAGCGTCGTCCCATGTGTGCCATATCGACACTCAGCAGCCAAACCAAAGGTCGCTGCGCCTCATCGGCAATCGCTCGGAGGCTGCGGAAGACCTCCCTAAGCGCGGGTGAATCGTCAGGGAATCCACCGCTGCGCATGGCTTCAAAGTAAGCGCCCACCAGCAGGGGCAGTACACACACGTCCGGGCGAACTGCATACTGCAGCAGCATCACGTGGAACTCCACGGAGTGGTCAATCGCATGGCAGTAGTCTTCCCGTAATACCGCTTCCGGGCAGGCCGACGCCAGGGCTGCGGCCAGAGCTGGTTCGGCGTGAGTAACGCCAAGGGGAGTAGAAAATGGTTTCGCGGTAAGGCCGATACGATCCGGTTCCCCATAGTGCGATGTGCCCATCACTACGAACAAGCTCTCCGGGTCAGCTCCCTCAAGCACAGAGAGCATCGCGGCGTAGGATTGCCAGCCGCCTTCAAAGCTGATGTGCGGCGCTGCTACGGCAAGGGGAGTTCGACGGCCGGTGCCATGCCCGTTGCGATGCGCGCTCAGGTTCTCCGTCAGGTAGGCACGCAAGGCCGGCGCTTCTCCTGGGTAAGCCGCACCAGCGTGACTGGCAGGCCGTACGGACGACTCGCGGAAGGCCCGCAACGCATCTTCCCGCATCGCCTGGAATCGAGGACCCTGCAGGAAGCCCGCGTTATCGAGGGTCTCGCGAAGGTGAGCTTCCAGACGTATAGCACTCTCTCGGTTCGCGGCCTTCTCCACCTCCTGCAACAGTTCGCCTCGGGTGTGATTGCCGTCGAAATAAGGGAGGAAGCGCAACAGGAAGGGGGGGATAATTAGTGTGGTATCGGAGTAGTGAAAACTGTCTCTTATCAGCAACCCCGGCTGATCGGGCGCGGGGGACGGCTGAAAATCGAGATCCATGCGCAGCGCCGGCAAAACAGAATGTTCTGGGGCGCCTGCTTGGTCCGGTTGCGTTTGCGGATCCTCTGGCATCGCTTTCCTTTATCCGATGCAACACACACTGCGAAAGTCGCGGCGGGATGTGATGGGCTGAAGCCTATCCGGGATACGATGGAAAGACAGCATCGCTCGCGGACCTTGCCCCCGGCATTTCCGCCGACGCCCGAGGAGAGTTTTTCCATGGCCGCACCCACCAAACTTACCGCAGAGGAGGTGCAGCGGGCGCTAGCTGCCATGCCCGGCTGGACTCTGCACGACGATAAGCTCTTCAGAGAGTACACGTTCCCTGATTTCGTCCACGCCTTCGGCTTCATGGCCACCGCCGCCCTGCGCATCGAAGTGTTGAATCACCACCCGGAATGGTGCAACGTCTACCACAAGGTGAAGGTGCATCTGACGACCCACGACGCGGGCGGCATCTCTGCGAAGGATGTGGAACTGGCCAAGGTGCTGGATGAGGTGGCTGCGAGACTTCAATGACACGATTACATTCCTTCTTCTGTTCCTGGGCGCTGTGCGCTGCCCTGCTGCTGGCATCCTCCCCCGCGAGTGCGGTCACCGTCAGTGATCTGGATGCTGCCATCGAATCGGAAATCGCCAGTGGCACCATTCCCGGCGCTGTGTTGTGGATTGGCCGCCCCGGAGAAGTGCTGCACCGCCGCGCGTATGGCAACCGGCAGATTGAGCCCGCCCGCGCACCCATGGAACTCGACACCATCTTCGACGCCGCATCGCTCACCAAGGTGGTGGCCACCACTTCGGCGGTGATGCAGCTTTGGGAACAGGGGAAGATCCGTCTGGGTGATCCGGTGACAGCGTACCTTCCTAAGTTTCAGGGCGGTAAGAGCGACATCACCGTACGAGACCTCCTGACGCATTTCTCCGGTATGCGCCCCGACGTTGACTTGAAGCCAGTCTGGAGCGGAGAGGATACCGGCATCGCCCTGGCGATGGTGGATAAGCCTATTGCCCCGCCTGGCCGGCGCTTCATCTATAGCGACATCAACTTCATCCTGCTGGCGGAGATTGTGCGCGCCGTCAGCGGCCAGCGTGTTGACCAGTACACCGCCGAGAAAGTCTTCCGGCCGCTGGGCATGAAGGATACGGGCTTCTTGCCCGCCGCTGCCGTGCGTCCTCGCATCGCGCCCACTGAGCGCGTGGATGGCCGCATCCTGCATGGCGTTGTGCACGACCCCACTACCAGGTACATGGGCGGCGTGGCCGGGCATGCGGGCTTGTTTACCACCGCCGCGGACCTTGCCCGCTTCGCCGATATGATCCTCAGCGGTGGCACCGGGAATGGTGTCCGCGTGCTGAATGAGGGCACTGTCACAAAGATGATCAGCCCGGCATCGCCCGCCTCGCAGCCTGATATCAGGGGCCTCGGTTGGGATATCGATTCTCGCTTCTCTTCGAACCGGGGCGAGTTGTTCCCCGTGGGCAGTTTTGGCCATACTGGATTCACCGGCACCAGCCTGTGGATTGACCCTGCCACCCGCTGCTATGTGATTCTGCTTACCAACTCCGTCCACCCGCACCGCAAGAACGTATTGCCCCTTCGCGCGAAAGTCTCCACGCTGGCCGCACACCTTGCAGGCGTCACCGGCCAAGGCGTCACAATCACCGGTTACGGCGAAACGATATTCGGGCCGGGCAACCGGCGGGTGGTGAATCGCGATGCCCAGGTGGAAAACGGGGTGGACGTGATGGCGGCTGGCGGTTTTGGCTCGCTGAAGGGCAAGCGCGTAGGCCTTATCACTAACCACACGGGATTGCTGCGTAATGGGAATCGCAACGTGGATGCCATGGTGGCTGCCGGCGTAAACGTCACCGCCATCTTTGCGCCAGAGCACGGGATCGACGGCTTGCTCGACCAGGAGAACATCAACGACACCCGCGACCGCAAGACCAACATTCCCGTATTCAGCCTCTACAAGACCGGCGCCGATCGCCGCCCCACCCCGGCCATGCTTCAAAACGTGGACGTATTGGTATTCGACATTCAGGACGTCGGAGCGCGCTTCTACACCTACATCTCTACGATGGGGAACGCGATGGAGGAGGCGAACAAGCGCAACATGCCCTTCTTTGTGCTCGACCGTCCGAACCCCATCACTGGCGTGTATGTGGAAGGGCCGATGATCGACGAAGGCCTGCAATCGTTCATTGGCTACCACTCCATTCCATTGCGTCACGGCATGACCATTGGCGAACTTGCCAGGATGTTCCATGCGGAAAAGAAGTGGACCATGCCGCTGGAAGTGGTGGCCATGCGCGGCTGGCAGCGCGGTGACTGGTTTGACTCTCTGGGCCAGACCTGGGTGAACCCCTCGCCCAACATGCGTAACCTCCATCAGGCGCTGCTCTACACCGGAGTGGCGATGCTGGAGTCGTCCACGAACTACTCGGTGGGGCGCGGTACTGATTCCCCCTTTGAGTTGGTGGGAGCGGATTGGATTAAAGGCCAGCAATTGGCTGCCTATCTAAACAAGCGCGACATCCCGGGCGTGCGCTTCTATCCGGTGACATTTGTGCCCACGGATTCGCGATTCAAGGGCGAGCGAATCGAGGGAGTCCGCATCCTGGTGCAGCAGCGGGAACTGGTGCGTGCCACGGAACTCGGCGCGGAGCTGGCCGTGGCCTTGCAGACGCTTTATCCGGGCAAGATCGACTACAAGCGCAACGAGAAGTTGATTGGCCACAGCGCCACGGTAACCGCCTTCCAGGCAAACCAGGACCCGCGCAGTATCGTGAATTCTTGGAACGACGAGGTGGAAGCCTTCCTGGCACGCCGCAAGCCCTTTCTGATCTACCCGGAGCGGTAGCCAGGGTACCAGCGACGGGCTAGACCGCCCCTTCCAGCGGCTTGGCCTTGCGGCTGGAGATCGTTTCGTTGTTCACCAGAGGCTTGGCCCAGAAGCCGATGCCCAGCACATAACCAAAGGTGAGGTAGAGGAAGCACATTCCCACTCGCAGGCTGCCAAACTCGTCGCTGATGGCCCCGACAATCACCGGGATCACCGCGCCACCCAAGATACCGGTGCAGAGGATTCCCGCGAAACTCCCATGGTGTTCGGCCACGGAATTCAGGGCGAGCGAGATAATCACGCTCCACATCACAGACGCAAAAAAGCCCACCATCGGTAGCGCCCAGCGGGCAATCTCCGCTGGGGCCACCAACCCGACGGTAAGGCTTGCCATCGCCGCCAGCGAGAACCCGATTAGTACCTTGCGGCTGTCAAAAATCTTCAGCGCGGCCAGGCCCAGCAGGCAGCCCACGCTCATAAGAAACCAGAAGGAGGAAACGGCGTCGGCTCCGGCTGTCTGCGGGTCTAGTCCGTGGTAGCTTGACAGGAACTGCGAGGTCCAGTTCGCGGTGCCTTGCTCAGAGCCTACATAACAAAAAATGCCCACAAAGTAGGCCCACACCATGGGCTTGCGCAGCAGCGACACGTGGGTGGACATCGCCCCCACCTTTTCGTCCTCCTTCAATTCCACTTTGGGGAATCGAGAGAACAGCACCACAGCCATCATCACCGCGCAGCTAAGCGCGAACACCCAATAGACAGAGACCCACGGCAATTCGAGGGGCACCATGCTGCCGAGCAGTGCCTGTAGCGGGTCTTTCGTACTGGTGGGTTCCGCGACGTACTTGTAGATCTGCGGACTCACGAAGCCGCCCACGCCGAATACCAACTGGCCGATTACCGAGTTGAAGGCAAAGTGCTCCTCACCCCCCGCCACGCGCAACAGCGGATTGATGGCTACCTGGATAATCGCCATGCCCGCGCCTATCAGAAACAGCGAAGGCAGCGACACCCCATACCGCGGAACCAGCGCGAACAACAGAGCGCCACTCATCCCCAGCAGGAAAGACAGGATGACGACACGCTTCTCCTGCCAAGCCTCCACCATCATGCCTCCTGGGATGGAGAGCACACCGTATGCAAGGAAAAAGGCGAAGGGCAACAACGCCGCCATCTTGTAGCTGACGGAAAAGCTGGTAATGATCTCCGGGATGATGGCCCCCATCACGTTCGTCAGCAGAGAGATGACAAAGAAAATCACGAAGATCAGGGTGATGAGGTACGCATTCCTTCGAGCCATAAGCTATCCAGCATACCGAAGTGGAAGTCCATTCCCGTCGCCACGCGCGTCTCCTGCCCGCCGTAACGGAACGACGTCCCCGATCCGTCCAAACATTGTAAGCATATTTTGCTTGACATGCAGCGAATATAGAGCGAAGATTAGGCTAGGGAAGAAAAAGCGAAATGACAAACAATCACCATGCTTTACCTGCCGTGTTTCCCTCCGATTGGCGGCATCCCGATTGGAGACAATCTTTTTACGGGAAGCCAATCAGCGATGCGGCTGCAATCGAGTTCTTCGCCCGCTACTTCGACAGTGCCGAATTGCGCCAAACGCAGTGGGAGTTCCCGCGACCGGAGACGATGGCAGTGTGGGCGCACCGTGTTGCGGAGAACCCCAGGTTCCGGTTGAACCCTTTGCTTCATCGGGTCTTCACGCACGAACGCAGCCTCGACCCGGCTCTAGTCGAGCAGTTCTGTGTTGGGCTTCGTCCGTTGCGCTCCGCCGGGCGACTCGGCTGCCTGGTGATGCAATTCCCATGGGTGTTCAAGTTCACCGAGGAGAACAAGCGGTCGTTCCTTGCATTGCGCCGGGCCTTTGGCGAATTTCCGTTGGTAGCGGAGTTCCGCCATGCAAGCTGGCAGTTCCCGGAAGCGCAGGGCGTCCTTATTGATTACAAGGTGGGTTATGTAAACGTAGACCTGCCGCATCACATCCGCGCCGCGGTACCGTCCGCGGAACTAACGTCCCCCATTGCGTACTTTCGGCTACACGGGCACCAGCGCGAACTGTGGCACAAAGAGTGGGAACACCGCGAAACCCGCTTTGTGGAAGACGAATACGAGTACAGCACCCTGCAGCTCACAGAGTGGCAGTCGCGCATCGAGCGTGTTTCCCCGTATGCGGATGAATGTTACGTTTCCTTCACCAACGACGCGGACGCAGCCTCTGCGATGAACGCTCTTGCCCTGCGCTCGCTGATTGGCGACCAGCGCTGTGATGCGCCCGAAGCGCTTCTGGCCGCTCATGGCTACGCGCTTGAAGGGTATAGCGCGCGCCGCCCCACGCAGCGTGCTCTGTTGCCGATGACTGCGATGCGGCGCTTGGCAGCGTCGGCGTAACTGTCTGGGCTTACCCGGACTGGGCGGTTGCCTCTCTTCGCGAGCCCTCCTGTCTTGCGCAGGGCATCTGGAGGCCCTGAACGGCTCTTCGCGTCCAGTACTGGCCTTTGGCCACTCCGGCGATAGTACCTCCGTGAGGCTAATGACGCATGCCGGGAAGGCGCTGGGAAATATCGTCCGGGAACCTGAGGCAGTACTACTCGACCGCTTCGTACTTGTTTACAACAAGATAGCGAGATACACGGTGCGGACTGGCTCCCGAAACATAACTGTACTGCAATGCCTTCATCTTATCTTCGCCTAGCTGTACCTACGCCTCATCAGCCAAAGTGGAAGTGTCCCGATCGGTTGGGTTCGGAATATCCCAAGGACGGCAGTAGTCCTGGGGCGGGATGGCCACTTTCAGTTAGGAGTACGTTCTCATGTTAATGCCAAGCTTTGTAGCCAAAATCCTTGTTGCCGGCCCGGTGGGATCTGGGAAATCTACATTTGTGCGGACTTTGTCCGATACGCCTTTCGTGGATACGGATGTCATGGCCAGCGAGGAGATAGGCAAACTCGCCACCACTGTGGGGATCGATTTTGGCACCCGCAATGTCGATGACCTGCGCATCCTGCTTTTCGGCGTCCCAGGCCAGGAACGCTTCGACTTCATGTGGGAAGTCACCTGCGACGGCGCCCAGGGTTTGGTACTCCTGGTTGCCTCGGACCGGCCGGCCTGCTTTATCGAGGCCAAGCGTACCCTGAAGTTTCTCCGGGATCGCATTGAAGTACCAGTAATCATAGGCTTGACGCGGTCAGATATTGGAGACAGCTGGGACTTCGAAGAAGTGGCGGCTTACTTGAATGTTCCGCCGGAATGTATTGTAACTGTTGATGCTAGAGACGTCGACAGCTGCATGGACTCGCTCCGCATGCTCTTCGAGTACGTAACTCCAAAGTCAAATTTATTGACACCAGAGGAATCATTTAGCCTCGTTTAGGAGTACAATTCATTCATGGAAGCAGCCATCCATCAACGTATCCAAGGGCCGCTTGAGGAGCTTTCACTGGCTACTCGCGGAATTCGTGGCTGCCTTCTGGCAACCGCGGACGGCGTGGCGGTCCTCCACCAGAATCTGGACGCCCAGGCCGAATCACTGGCCGCACTTAGTGCGTCCGCACTTGGCATCGGACGCAAAGTTAGTGACGTGGGTGACTGTGGCCCGCTCGAAGAGATCTGCTTCAAGGGCCTGGAAGGTTGGATCAGTGTGGTGGCCGTAGGCAATCGCGCCGTGCTCGCCACTGTTGCGTATGAAGGCTGCAGCATTGGAATGGTGATGTACTATTCCAGAAAGTACGCCGACGAGATCCTGGCAATCATCGATCCGGAGCAGGCGCGGCAACGCGAGGAGCGCGAGCAAGAGGGCGAGGAAGAAGAGGTAGGCAGCATGCGATCGGCGCTAAGAGCGCTGGCCGCTCTCGATGTACCAGCTATGGAAATCGAAGAGCACGCTGAGTTGCCATAGCAGGCCCAGATGTCCTGAAGCCATCCAGCCAGCCTCAAACCAACAACATAAAAAGCCCGCCGGCGAATCGCCTGGCGGGCTTTTTG
>JAHCHD010000035.1 GCA_026129915.1 Bryobacterales bacterium | reverse complement strand
CGCCCAACCCGGCGGGATGGGGATGGGCGGAGGCAGCCAGGTGACCGAGCGGGACCTGATGGGCTGCGAGCTACGAGCCAGTTTGCCCGGTTACCGTTCCAATGTGGTGCAACTCGCGGGACGCCGGGTGCTGGATAAGCCTGACGTTGGCACCCTGGTGTTGACGCGCATTGCCAAGGTGGAAGGCTTTACGATAAGCGCTACCACGCTGAATGCCCCGAAGAATGCACAGAAGAACTACGACAAGGGCATGAAAGAGCTTCGAAACGGCAAGTTCGAAAAGGCCGTTCCCCACCTGGAAAAGGCGGTGGCGGAATATCCTGAGTATGCGGTTGCATGGTATGCCCTGGGCAGTTGCCGAGAGGGCCTGAAGGAGTTTGATGCGGCGGAGGCTGACTATCTGAAAGCCATTGACTTGGACGGGAAGTTCCTCTCGCCTTACCTGCGACTGGCGACGCTGGCAGCAACCCACCAGCAATGGGAGAAGTCAGAACAATACTCCGCCACTGCCATCCGCATGAACCCAGTGGATTTTCCGCATGCTTACTACATCAACGCGCTAAGCAACCTGCAGTTGGAGCAATTCAGCAAAGCAGAAGAAAGCGCGCGGGAAGCGAAGAAGATGGACCCGGCCAACCGGATGTACCGACTGGACTATTTCCTTGCGTTGATTCTAGCGAACAGGCACAAGTATGATGAGGCCGCAGGTTTTATGCGCAGCTACATGAAGGCGCTGCCGGAAGGGTCCGACGTGAGTACGTTGCAACAGCAACTTGGGCAGATGGAGCGGATGGCTCTAGTGGAGAGTCCGTCCCAGAACCAGTAGCCGGGGCATGCTGCGTTCCGCGCGGCCATTCCAGTCAGGTTAAAGCAAACTGGCCAGCAACCTCACGGGGTAGGCTGGCCAGTTTGATTGGTGTGTGCGGGAATAAGATCTGCGACAGCGCCAACGTGGCATTCGCAACTTGATGTAGAGAATTTAGCCTTGGTGCCTTGAACCAGCGGTGATGAGAACCACGGCGCGGCCGAGGGGCGACAAGATCCGATATTCATGTGCCACCCCGCGAGGCGCAAAGAACGAACCTCCGGCTTTTACGCGGAAGCGTTCGTCACCCACTCGAACATCCCATTCGCCCTCTAGCAGGCAGAAGAAACGGTCCTCCGATGCGTGCACAGAGGTTGGCGGCTCATTGCCAGGCATACTGCTGAATTCCACGATCGAGAATGCGTTCGCAGGGGTACTGCCACTCAGATGGACACGCGCGGAGCTATTGTCGGCCGGGAACGGGGGAGTGAAGCCCCCAGCGGCTTCATTACGTACAAGATTCGGATCGGGTGTCATTTCCCAGATCTCCTTTGTAAGAGCTTTCAATAACTAAAGCGTCGTTTGCTGGCAAAACGGACCATGATTTCGTATGCCCATTCGGTGTGCGACAGAAGACCTCCCTCAGCGTGGATTCATTCATCGCAGCATCGGGTGAGCTAAACCGGTAGGGGCCACACGCTTACAGTGGTATATTGGAAAAACTTCTGGCTGTCGTCCGTATGGGATGCCGGACCCAATTTGCTGTTGCGATGCAGGTTTTCCGGGCTGCGCGGAGTGACTTCGCTACCGGATCTTCCGCAGCGTGAGTGACATAGAGCAGAGCGGGAAGGCTCGCCGGGCGATCATTTTCGGATCTATTATGCCCACCTCGGACGTGACGACACTGCTTGCCCGCTGGAGTTCCGGAGACGCGGACGCGCTGGAGCAACTCACCCCAATTGTCTACGATGAGTTGCGCCGCATCGCGCGCCGTCATCTCGCCCGCGAACGCCGTGATCATACTCTGCAAAGCACTGCCCTAGTGCACGAAGCTTACATGCGGCTGATGGGTGGCGCAGGCAGCGAATACCACAACCGCCAGCATTTTTTCGCTGTGGCTGCGCAGGTGATCCGGCGCGTGCTGGTGGATCATGCGCGCGCCGTGAATGCGGCAAAGCGAGGGGGCGGTGCACAGAAGATTTTCCTGGAGGATCAGCCAGAAGCGTCCACCCAGGCTGAGAACGTGGCGGAGGTGCTCGCGCTACATGAAGCGCTCGACCGGCTTGCCGCATTTGATACCCAACAGGCACGGATAGTGGAGCTGCGTTACTTCGCTGGGCTTTCCATTGAGGAGACCGCCGAGGTAGTAGGGATTTCGCCAGCGACCGTGAAGCGTGTTTGGGTGATGGCCCGCGCCTGGCTTGCACGTGAACTCAAGGGGGTGAGTTCGGGATGACCGCGGAACGCTGGGCACAAGTAAAGGACGTGTTCCAGCAGGCTCTTTTGTTGGAGCCAGGCAAACGGGAAGCGTGTCTGGCCATGCACTGCAATGGAGACAGCGACCTGCTGGCGGAAGTGCGCAGTCTGCTTGAATCGGCGAGCGAAGACGCGGAGATCCTGGATACGCCCAGTCACCTGCCATCCCTCGGCCCAATCGTGCATCGGGTGAAGGAGGAGTGGTCAAAGGGCGATGTCTTAATCGGTCGCGTGATTGGCCCTTACCGAATTCAAAGCCTGATTGGCGAAGGGGGCATGGGATCGGTGTACCTTGGCGTTCGCGAGGACGCCGAGTTCCGCATGCAGGTGGCCATCAAGGTGTTGAACCGCGCCACAAGCGGCTACGACATCGTGGAACGCTTCCGGCTGGAGCGCCAAATTCTGGCCAGGCTGAACCACCCGTTCATTGCACGCATCTTCGACGGCGGCATCACAGAGGATGGTCTGCTCTACTTTGTGATGGAGTACATCCAGGGAATTCCGCTGGATGAGTATCTGCGGCGCACCCATCCAAGCTTGGTGGAGCGACTCCAGTTGTTCAGGGAACTGTGTTCGGCTGTGAGCTTCGCGCACCAGAACCTGGTAGTGCACAGCGACATTAAGATGGGCAACATCCTCATCATGGAGGATGGGATGCCCAAGTTGCTGGATTTCGGCATCTCGAGGGTGCTGGACGCCGAGGGCAAGGATCGCGGCTTCTCGGACGACGGACAGGTGACCGCGCTAACGCCAGCCTACGCAAGCCCGGAGCAATTACGTGGCGAGCAGCTGAATACTGCGAGCGACATCTACTCGCTCGGCGTGTTGCTCTATGAGATGGTCTGCGACCGCCGGCCTTATGAGCCGGATCCGGGAAATCCGCTTGCAATTCTAGCCAAGATCGCGGCAGGCAACCCGCCCCGGCCGAGCGAGATCTCCACGCTACCGGGAGTGCATCAGGACCTTGACGCCGTCATCCTGAAGGCCATTCAGCCGAGACCAGAAAACCGGTTCATTACCGCCAACCATTTGTCGCAAGACGTGTCGCGCTACTTAAATCACCAGCCTGTATCCGCCTGCCCGGATACTGCCCTTTATCACACACGGAAGTTCCTGCGACGGAACCGGGTGGCGGTAATGGTGGGCGGGCTGGCCGTGGCTAGCCTTGTGGGTGGCGTGGTGGCGTCTACGCTGCTGGCGAACCGTGCGGAGTATGAGCGACAGCGAGCGGAAGCTCGTTTCGAGGACGTCCGCCAGCTGGCGAGTTCCATGATCTTCGAACTGGATGCGGATTTGGCGAAACTGCCTGGGGCGACGGGGGTGCGCGGCAAACTGGTGGAGCGAGCGCTTGAGTACCTCGACCGCCTTTCCCATGAATCAGGGGGCGACTCCGGGTTACAGCGCGAACTTGCCGCCGCATACGAAAAACTTGGAGACGTTCAGGGGCGCCCCAATGTGGCCAACATCGGCAATACGGCGCTTGCTTTGGAGTGCTATCGCAAGGCGCTCTCGATCAGGGAAGCGTTGAGCGACCCTAAAAAGCCAGAGCTTTCCAACAAGGCGGATATCGCGCAAACCTATTCCCGCCTAAGCAGCCTTCACAAGCTGATGGGCGATTACCAGATGGGCCTGCAGTACGACCGGGATGCGCTGCGGATGTATCAGGAGATGCTGGCGCTCGACCCTAACAGTTTGGAACACCGGCGGAAGGTAGCGTCCAGCTATACAGGACTGGGCGGAGGCCTGTCGCAGATTGGCGACTGGGATGGCGCGCTTGAGAGCCGGCGCCAGGCCCTGCGCATGTTCGAGGAGATTGTGGCGGCAGGCTCAGAAGATCCTGAGGATAAACGCGGGCTTTGCCTGGCCCATCGCCGGCTGGGAGGGATTCTGCTAATGCTGAAGGACGCCAAGCAGGCTGAGAACCACTACCGCAAGGCGTTGTCGCTTTCACAGGAGATGATTCGCGAGAACGCCACCGATGCGCGGAATCTGAATGACGTGGCCGCCGGCGCGATTGCGCTGGGAGGTTTGTTGCATGAGAACGGCCAGTATCTCGAAGCCATGGAGCGCTACCGGCAGGCGATTCAGATTCACGAAGACCTTGCCGCAGCGGATCCGCTGGACGCACGCAACCGCAGTATCCTGGCGTCCACAGTCTACCGCCTAGCTCGGGCAATGATTGCCGCGGGCGACCCTGTTCACGCGCTGCCGCTTGTTCGGAGGACGCTCGATATGCGCGAGGCTCTGGCCAGCGAGAACCCGATGAACGCTGGCGCACAAGGTGAAGTGGGCGAGTCGCACATGCTGATTGGCGACTGTCTGGGAGCCATGCGGGATCGCGCACAAGCCCTTGCATCCTACCGGAGGGCAATGGCTATCTTCCGGCAACTGCAAATAGAGGGGAAGGAAAACGCGGTGCTCGAAATTCATCGGCGCGAAACGCTTGAGAAGATCCGGCGTTTGGAACGCAGCTAACGGGCTACGCGCCAGCGGCCAAGTGCCGGTCGAACCAGCGCACGAAGTCGAAGAGGTCCATCGTCATCGTGGTCCAGCCGTGGCCCTTTCCCGGATGCACCACGATGGGGACGTCGATGCCGAGTTCCGCGGCGCCAGCGGCAAACCGCTCTGACTGCTCAAGCGGTGTAAGTGTGTCGGCATTGCCGTGATGGATGAGAATGGGCGGCATCCCGCGGTGAATGTGGTAGATGGGCGAGGTGTCGCGGCCGATCTGTTTCCAGATATCCATGTTCATCGCATCCGGGCCGAAGGCTTTGCGATAGCTCTTGGGTGGTCCGCCGTCACCGAGATTCTCAGTAGATGTACCAAGGTTGAGCAGGTCGGTGACAGGGAAGAAGATGGCGACTGCCTGCACGGCGCTGGATTCGCGGTCTACCGGGTCTGCCGCCGCTGGGTCCAAAGGGCCACCGCGTGTGGCAGTCATTAAGCTGAGGTGGCCTCCCGCGCTGCCGCCAACCATTCCCAGCCGGTTAGGATTCACGCCATACTCAGTAGCGTTGTGCCGGATGAAGCGCACGCCGCGGTGCATGTCTTCGATGATTTCCATCACCGACGCTTCAGGCTGCGAGATATGACAGACCGCGAACACGGTATAACCGGCCCGTAGGAACACCGCAACGGTGGAAACCGGTACTGCCCCGGGTGATTTTGATTTCCAGCTTCCGCTAACTGCAAACACCACACCACGTCCGTTGGGGCGGGCCGGACGGAACACATCCATGGTGAGGTCGCGCCCGTTTCGCTGGCCGTAGACGATGCCGTCGGTTCGATCCGGTGTGGGATTCAGGTAAAGCCAAACCCCGCCGACAGCAAGCGAGATGGCCAGCAGCAGCAACCCAAGCACCAACAGTGTGCGGCGCAGCCAGTTCGGTATGCGTAAAGCCATCAGGACTATCATGCGGGGAAAGGCAAGCCCAGTGCAAACTCTGCCAGGAGGGCAGGGGGAACTCGTAACGAGTACGAATACACGCGCATGCAGGCATTTCACCTGAAGATGAGCCAAAAGGCGGTGATCACCCGCGATACGATAAACGGAGTGAACTTCTTCCAATGGTTATGAACCCTTACTTGCTCTACCAGATGATGCCCGACAAGGCTGTCGAATGGCACCAGAGCCTTCCTTCCACCATGCACCGGGCGTCGATTCTGGCCAAACAGGGCGCCCGTCATGGCACCATTGTGGGGGCGGAGGAGCAAACTCAGGGCGAAGGAAGGATGGGCCGCGAGTGGCATTCCACCGCTGGGGACGGGCTGTATGTGACCTTCGTGCTGCGCCCAGGTACTCCGCCAGGATTCTCAATGCTGACGATCTGCCTGGGACTTGCAGTGGCAGAGTCTATCAGCCGCAGGACGCCTCTGCGCTGCGACCTGCGGTGGCCAAACGATGTGCTTATCAATGGCAGCAAGGTGTGCGGCATTCTCGTGAAGTACGAGGAAGGAGCCTTCCTGGCGGGCATCGGCATCAACCTTGAGCAGAAGACTTTTCCGGAGGGCTTGACGACACCAGCCACGTCCCTGGCGCTGGAGGGCCACGCCGAAGTGCCGCGCGAGGATTTGCTGAAGACATTGTCGGAACTGGTGGATAGTTATCTCACCATGCTCGAAAAGGGTGGCAAGCAGAAGATCATCGACACCTTCCTGCTGGCTTCGAGTTACGCCAAGGGACGCGAAGTAGAAGTGGATTTCGGCAGCCATATGGAACGCGGCATCACTGATGGCTTGAACGAGGATGGCTACCTGTGGCTGCGTCTGCCAAGCGGAGAACGCAGGCTGGTGGTGGCGGGGGGCGTACGTCCCGTGGGGGCGTAGGCTTCGAAGGAGACATGCATGCTTTTGGCCCTGGACGTGGGCAATACCAATATCACCGTGGGCGTGTTTGAGGGCTCGTCCCTGCAGACCCGCTGGCGTCTTCGCACGGTGCGTGATCAGACGGCGGACGAATGGGGAATCCTACTACGGAACCTTTTTGACCTGGCGCAACTGGACCAATCCCAGGTGGATGGGCTGATTATCGCAAGCGTGGTGCCTCCGCTCGATGCCTCCCTGGCCTGGATGAGCCGCCGCTATTTCAAGTTGGACCCTGTGTTTGTGACCAGTGAATCTGACACCGGCATCACCATTCGCTACGACAACCCGCGCGAAGTGGGGGCCGACCGCATCGTGAACGCAGTGGCGGCTTTCCACAAGTACGGGGGTCCGGTGGTTGTGGTTGATTTAGGCACTGCAATCACCTTTGATGTGGTGTCTGCAATGGGAGAATATCTTGGCGGAGTGATCTGTCCGGGCATCGGCGTGAGCGTGGAAGCTCTGGTGGCACGCACTTCCCGGCTGCCTCAGGTGGATTTCCGCAATCCAGGCAGTGTGATAGGCAAGACCACCGTCACCAGCATGCAGTCGGGGCTGTATTACGGCTCAATTGGGATGATTGATTCGATCAGCGAGCGATTGGAGCGGGAGCTAGGGCCGGGCACGAAGACTGTGGCTACGGGCGGACAGGCCTCGATGATCGTGGGCGATTCGCGCTATCTGAAGCACGTGGACGAGGACATCACGCTGGAGGGACTGCGGCTGATTTGGGAACGAGTGGGCCGGCCAGTCGGCTAGCCGCCGAACAGCACCCGGTGCATGATTCGACCCGGGAACAACGTAAACGCGCCGGCCACCATCAGCGCTCCCACAAACATCAGAACCATGCCCAGCCGGTGCCGTGCAGTGTCACCGCGGCGGGCGGCCATCACGATGGCGGGCAGCCGAACGATCACGAAAATGGAGAGCAGATGGATCCAGCTGAAGTTTCCCCACATACGGATCTCGTGAATGAAGAAACTGGTTAGCGCCACTACCATCATCAGGACAACCCAGGTCCAGCCCATCATTCGATGGACAGCTGTTCCCTTGGCCAGGGTGAATTGCGCGAGTCCGATGAAGAAACAGGCAATTGCCGCAAAGGCATGCACCACGATCACCGGCGACGACGAGAGCAGTGGTTCCAGAGACATCGCAAGACGACTCCAACTGGGTTCAGATCACAAGTAAACTGAGTTAACTAATCTCTTGATTGTACTGGATGGATCCTGACAACCTAGGGCTGCCATGTTCCGTGCCACATCGTATTCCTGGTACACCATGGATTGGCGCTTCGCGGGCAGGTGACCGATTTCCTGCTACTCGAGAATCCGCACCCGCAAGCGGTGCTCCGGCATCGATCGAGCGATTCCCGTGCCGGACGCCAGACTTCCCGCGCCAATCCAGAAGCCAGCCGTTTCCCGCTCACGAAACCCGAGTGCGAGCCCGGCTGCAATTCCCCCTAGGGCAACCAGGGCCCCCGTCCGCTTGCGACCCGCGCGTCCTCTGGGCTCATCACACTCCACCACTGCGATGACCTCCCAGGGGATTACCGTATATTCCACTGGCACCGGAGTACCGGCGGAGAACGCCTGCTTCAGTTCGATGCCTTCCGGGAGACACTTCGAGAACCGGCCCAGAACCGGGTCTGCCTGGTTGCGCTGGATTCCGGTGTAGCCGGTAAGCCGGTCTGTGCCGCTGCCCTCGCAATGAATGGCTCGGAACTCAGCGAGAGACATGTCCTTTTCGGTCACTTTCCACTGCGGGCCACTTGCAGCCCCGGCAGTTTGCCCAACTGCCATCGACACCACCAGCATAGCCAGCAATAGCTGCAGCAACACTGGTGTGGGGCGACACGCGGAGGTATAGCTGCCTCCCCGCCCCATTACCCGATAGTGTCTCGTATTCATGGCTTGCCTCGTGTTTGTGGCTGCGGAACAAATCCGCGCAGAGGACCGTCGATGTCTTCCCGAGCCAGGCGGATGCGCTGTGATTCCATCTTTCCCGCAAGCAGCGCCGTTGCGATGAAGCCGCCACCGAGAACGAAAAGCCCACCCAGTTCCGAGACCTGCAATGCCACGCCAGCGCCGGTGAACAAGGAGAGTGGAACCCCAACCAGTATCACCACTGCCCCGCCTGCCCTACCCGCAGGATCCCTGGCATCCAGGCCGGCAAACTCCTCCCAGGGAACCAGCAGGCTGCGGACGGGTGTTGGCTGGGAAGGCGACATCGCATGGTGCACACGGAAACCGCCATCCTCGCACCCGCGCGACTTCCCATAAACAGGCTCTTGTGAGCGGCGGTAGACCAAGACATCCCCGCGGATGCGTTGGTCAACAACCACCCCTTTGCAGTACTTCTTACGGAAACTCTCCAAATCAAACGGGGCCACCGGCAAGACCGAGGCTTTTCCCTCCAAACGCTGCACGGGCGCAGAAGGGGTCTGCCCCTCCGGCGATGCTTGCCTGTCCGCGGTGAATTCAGTGGCCCAGGTCACACTGGCCAGCATCATCGTTGCAGCAAACAGAAGTCTCAATCTCAATGTCGCTGCATCTCGGCGCCATCCTAGCTGAGTGTAAGTGCCCATCGCGTTTACCCGTGCAAAAAAAAGGCCCATCCATTGTCGGGATGGGCCTTAGAGGAGGTTCTGCATGGTTGCAGAGTGTTGTGGAAATTGTCAGAGAGCCTAAGGCAAACTAGTCGCCCTGGGTACCCACCAGATCGCTCTCGGTCTTCACCGCGGCGGGCGCCGGGGCAATGCCGTGCAGGCCGTTGTCCTTCTTGCCGCTAACCAGCGCGTCGAGCGAAACGAAGCCACCCTTGGGCGCTTCCGGTTCCTTCAGGATTTCCTTGCGGTATAGCTGCTCCATCTTCGCGTCGAAGGCTGCTTCCTTCATCTTCGCGTCGCGGGCGCGGATCTTTTCTTCGCGAGAATTCTTCGCGATGCCCATCGCGTCAAGATCATGCTGGCGCTCGGCGGAAACCGCTTCCTCGTTCAGGATCAACGAGTGCCGTTTGCTGTCCATGTCCACTTCTTTGCCGCCGGCGTAGATCTTGTGACGGCCCTTTTCTTCGTACCACTTGGTGAGGGTGGCAGTCATGTGCATTTTCTCGACGATATTGCGCCAGCCCACGCCGGTGTTATACGCACAGAAGGAGATTTCGCCTTCCTGCGTGGCGTAAGGAATGATGCACTGCTCAGTGCGGCGGAAGTCGTAGTTGAAGAGGTCCTGGAACCACATGCCGGCGATGAAAAGGAAGTTCCAGCGGTCCGCGCGGCGCTTCTCCACATCGGTGAGTGTGCGGTCCTTGCCGACACTGCCGTAGTTTTTGCCGGTGGCTCCAAAGGTCTTGTCGAACTTCTTCATCAGGTCAGTAATGCGGAAGTGCGTGGGACTCTCAAAGGGTTCGTAGTTGCGCAGCAGCGCAAGCGCTACACCAAGCACATTGGCCCACTTGCCGCGGCCAGCGTCATTGATCTTCTGGATGTCCTTCGCCAACCGGTCCGCGTTGATGAACTGAGTGAGCGGCTTGGCTTCTTTGGTTTCCTTGTCGATCATCATCGCCATGCCGATGCCGCAGTTGGGGTGGCATCCGCAGGAGAGCTGGCCCCAATCGGCCTGAGGACCGTGCAGCAGGTCAGCGAAGTCGCTGAAGGTGCTCATGAAGCTGATGGGGAACCAGTCGCGGATGGGCTCTCCCATGCCCACTTGGCTCTTTACGTCGTGGGCCAGGTGCGACAACGTATAGCGCTGTGCCGTGCGGCGTTCGTCAGTGACTTCCTCGTCACGGCCGGTGAAAGAAACAGGCTGGAAACTGAGGAAGCTGATCTTCTTGGGGTTGTCGAGAGCAAACTCGATGATGCGGCCCACCTGCTCGTTGTTGATGCCATTGACGATTGTGGTTACGGGCACAATATCCACGCCGTTGGCGTGCAGGTTCTCGATGGCCTTCAGCTTCACGTCGAACAGGTTGCCGACGGCGCGGTGGCTGTTGGCTTCGTTGCCGATACCGTCAAACTGCAGGTAAGCGTAGCGAAGACCGGCTTCACCGGCTTGGCGGCAGTATTCAGCGCTCTGCGCAAACTCGATGCCGTTGGTGGCTGCCTGCACGGAGTTGTAGCCCACCTTCTTGCAGTAGCGAACGGCGTCAAGGAAGTAAGGCGATAGCGTGGGCTCGCCACCGGAGAACTGCACCGACATCTGTCGGCGCGGCTTGATGGAGATGGCGTTGTCGAGCATGGTCTTGATGTCGTCCCAGGTGAGCTCGTGGACGAAGCCAACTTGGTTGGCGTCCATGAAGCACGGGTCGCACATCATGTTGCAGCGATTGGTGAGATCGATGGTGAGCACGGAACCGCGGCCGTGAGTAATTGTGGAGGAGCCGTGGTTATGCAGCTTCTTGTCGCTGTGGGCTCGGATGTCGCGGCCGGGAAAGCTCTCTTCGAGGTGCTTGAAGAAAGCGGGGTCGATCGACATCACATCCTCAAAGTGGCCGTGAACGGGGCAATCCTTCACCATCAGGATCTTTCCGTCGCGCTCGATCACTTGGGCCTTAATCTCACCCACCTTCTCGTTGCGCAGGATTTCGACAGGCAGTTCACCGTTGATGATCTTGTTGCGAATGTCGGGGATGCACTTGGGGCAGAGCGAATCCGTCGTGCGCGGCCATCCGAGCGGAGGTTTCACTTTCTGGTAGCTCTTCAGCAGCGGCTTCTCGGACCACTTCGGGGTAAAAGACGGGCGGGTGTTGATCGAATTGATCTTTTCGTATACACGCCACGCGAGATCCGCCGTGACGGCGACCGCTTTCTCCGCGGACTTCACAAGGTGGGACATTCCACAATCTCCTCTTGGTTTTGAACGCCTTGGGCGTGCTTTGCGGTTGAACTCCGGTTTCCCTTGAGATTACCTGTCCTACGCACGCTTCCTTAGGCATTCTCAGTAAAACAAAGTAGTCTCGCCGCTGCTACTAGTTTTCAGCGAATGGTGATTCTCCAGGGTTGGATGGGGATCAGCCAGAGCGAACGGTAGCGGGAGGTAGGGCGATCCATACGAGAAGATTCGGATCTCTACGAAATGGTCTGTCTTTTGAACAGGTTATCGCCAAGTGAAGGTTCCCGGGGCTACCAGAGTTATATTGCGGGAGCTTGGCGTTTGACCTGGAACCCAGACGGTACGAGAGCAAGACACCTGACGGAACTCGTGCATTCAGCGAATTCAGGTGTCCAGCTACCCTTCCGGTGCTCATGCTACGCTGAAAGATGTGAGCGAACAGCGCATCGCGTTATGGAAGCGCCTCTTCATGTGGGATTACCCGCGCGGAAGCGTTGCTTACGACCTGATGGTGGGTGCAATTCTCGCGTTCATCTTCCTAACCCCTCCGGCGGTATTTCGAGATAAACCCCTGTTGAGTAAGGCCCGCGACGAGATCGTTATGCTACCCGGCGCCTCGGGAGAAACTCGATTCTGGCTGGAAGAGTCCCTAATACAGACGATCCCCGTGGATCACCGGATGGAACGGCTCAGTGAATTACTTACAGAGCGCACGGGCATGGAACGGCGGGCGGTAACGCTGGAAGCGTTACGGTCAGCGGATGATGCCCTGCATGGCTATGTGGTGGTCACTCGGCCCTAGGTGGCGGACCGGCGGGCGAAAGTAAGGAAGGCTCACCATGCGTATTTCCAAATTTTTCTTAGGGTTAGCAATGATTGCGGGTGCGGTGGCGCTGCAGGCTGCGTCGACGGCAGAGCAGATTCTGGCGCGGATGGACAAGGAAGCCCCGGGATTCCGTGCTGTCAGTGCGGCCATCACGCGGGTGAAATACACGGCGATTCTCGACGACCGTACCGAGGAACAGGGCTCCATGGTTATCCGCCGCACGCCCAAGAGTCTGGAATCGAAGATTCTTGTCGAGAAGCCAAACCCACGCTCGGTAGCATTTAGTGGAAACAAGGTAGAGATCTTCTACCCGAAGATCAATACTGTTCAAGAGTTTGATGTCGGCAAGAACCGTGGTTTGGTAGACCAGTTTCTGCTTCTCGGTTTCGGCAGCTCCGGCAAGGACCTGGCCAAAGCATACACCGTAAAGGCTAACGGCGCAGAAACCGTGGCTGGGGTGGCGACGACACACTTGTTGCTGACGCCGAAGTCACCGAAGGTGCGTGACCTATTGAAGTCCATCGAAATTTGGATTCCTGACGGTGCCGCGCATCCAATTCGCCAGAAGTTCATCGAACCTTCTGACGACTATATGGAAGTGACATACAGCGACGTGAAGCTGAATCCGACGCTTGGCGCGAACGACGTGCGGCTGGACCTGCCCGCGAACGTCAAGCGGGAATTTCCGCAACGATAAACAATTCTCATGGGCCATTCCCCGGCAATTTTCACATCAAGCAGCAAAGACCGGCTGCAGTTCATTGATTGGACGCGTGGCGTTGCGGCCCTCATCATGTTGCAGGGCCACACCTTTCATTCATTTCTGAAAGACCAGGAGCGTCAGGGAGATATATACACCCTTTCTCAGTTCGTAGGCGGAATGCCAGCGCCGATCTTCCTATTCCTTACCGGAGTAACCATGGCGTTTCTGCTCGACGGCAGAGAGCGCCGCGGCGTGGACGCGATGGGGCGATTCGTGGCGGCTCTGCGGCGTGCGGGTTACCTGTTGTTGTTAGCATTTGCGGTGCGGCTTCAGGCCTACCTGTTTGCGGTGCCCTGGAGCAAATGGGAGGACCTGCTTCGCGTTGACATCCTCAACTGCATGGGAATCTCGCTTGCAGTGATGTCGGTATCTGCGTTTTTCTCTACCCAGGAACGGGTGAAGTGGGGCCTGCTGTGCGGTTTGGCGTTTGCGCTGCTGGCACCCGTCGTGAGCGGAATTGCCTGGGAGGAAAGCCCCCTTCTGCTTCGTGCTTATCTAGAGCCAAACACAGAGGTTTTCGGGCTGTTCCCGTGGGCAGCGTTTACGGCCTTTGGCGTTTCCTTCGGCAGTATGATCCGCATTACACCAAAAGCGAGCCTGAACCGCTTTCTGCAGTGGACAGCGCTGATTGCGTTTGGGATTATTCTGGCTGGCGGTTACTTCTCCTTTATCCCCTATTCCATCTACCGCAACGTTAACTTCTGGGTGGACAGCCCTGGCCTGGTCTTCATCAAACTCGGGGTAATTTTGCTGCTCATGACATTCGGTTATCTTTGGCTTACCTACCTTCCAGGACGCCGCCCAAGCTTTGTCACGTTGCTGGGCACTAGCTCGCTGATGGTGTATTGGCTGCATTTGGAGATCGTCTATGGGCGATGGTTCTGGTTTTGGAAGCAACGGCATTAGCGTGGCGGAAACCGTGGTGTTCAGTGTGGCACTGATTGCGGCCATGTGTGCGGTGTCGTGGTGCTGGAAGCGACGCGAAGTCGCCTGGGAATTGCTAGGCAAATGGCGATCGCGCTCCGTCCAGACAGTGCACCTCACAGAACCCGAAGGTTAAGGTCTCATTCACAGAAAATCCTAGGTGAACTTTTTTCCAGGATCGTAACCTTGTTTCGATCATCTACGCCTGTGCTTTGTGAACAGACATTATCCGTTCCTACGGGAGCGGTAACGGGTGCGCCCCAGTAGGAAGTGAAGGATGCGCGTCTTAATTGTTGACGGCGAAACCGCAATCGCCGAGTTTCTTTCCCACTCGCTAGCCGGCGTGGGATACCAGGTAGTTTGCTTACCAGATGGCGCCGAAGCATTGGCCAGGCTGACGGCAGAGCAATTTGATCTGCTGGTAGTGGAGGCGCATCTTAAGGATATGCCTGGGCTGAAGCTGGTGGAGAAGCTCCGCCAGCGTAAAGGCGACCTGCCAATCATCATGCTGGGGAGCGCTTCGTCGGTGGAGGATCGTGTCCGCAGCCTCGACGCCGGCGCGGATGACTACCTCTCGAAGCCGTTTGCGCTGGTTGAGTTGCAAGCCCGAATGAAGGCCATATTGCGCCGGGCGCGGCCCACCCAGGAACGTCTGCAGGTGGGGGATCTTACCCTCGATTGCGCGCGCCGCAAGGCAAGCCGCGGCGGACGCCAAGTGGATTTGGCTCCGCGGGAGTTTGACATTCTCGAATACCTGATGCGCAACTGCGGGCAGAGCCTCTCGCGCTCCATGATTGTGCAGCATGTCTGGGAGAAGGATTACGACGGACTCACAAACATCGTGGACGTCTACATCCGGCACCTGCGGACGAAACTCGACGAGGGCTACGATATCAAGCTTATCCAGACGGTACGCGGTATCGGCTACACCATCCGCTCCGTGGATGTGGCAGAAACCGCACAGGCGGTCTGAGTATGTAGCTGTCGGGACGATTTAGCTGCCCGGGTAAATTGCGGCGCTTTGTTCACTCCCAAGCGCGCTGGCCGCGGGCTTCGCCGATCAACCCAACAACCGCTGGCTTATACATATAGGGTATCCTTCGGTTAGATGGCCGCAGGCCTGCAGTTGGCGGCGCCCGGCATATCCAACCAAATATGCAATTCTCCCAGAAGTCTGTTGACGGTATCACGATTGTTGCGCTCGACGGCAAACTTGTGGTGGGCGAGGCCACGGCTAAGCTAAAAGACGCGATCAAGGCTCTCAGTGACGCAGAAACGCGGCAGGTGGTGCTGGACCTGAAGAATGTCGACTATATCGACAGCTCGGGCTTGGGCACGCTGGTGTATTGCTTCTCCACGTTTCGAAAGCAGGGCGGAACGCTGAAGCTCCTGAACCTGTCCCGCAGAAATATCGAGCTAATGCTGTTGACGAAACTGGAAACGGTCTTCGAGGTCTACGACGACGAGCGTAGCGCAGTGGACAGCTTCTTCCCAGATCGCGAATCAAAGCGCTTCGATATCCTCGAGTTCCTTCGCCAACAAAAGCAGGTGGACTAAGGCGATGACTGCGCACCCGGCTTCGGGACGACACCTGGTGGTGATCGGGGGTGTGGCCGCCGGACTGAGTGCTGCTTCGCGGGCCCGGAAACTTGACCGCGACCTGCGGATCACCGTGCTTGAACGCGGGCCCGTGATTTCCTACGGCGCCTGTGGGTTGCCCTACTGGATTGAAGGCCAGGTTCAGGACCGCGAGGACCTGCTGGTGCACTCCCCTGGTTTCTTCCGCAACGAACGCAACATCCAGGTGGAACTGAATACCGCGGTGACTGAGATCGCACATGCGCGTCGGCGGGTGTTGCTCTCAAACGGGCGTGAACTGTCCTACGACCGTCTCGTGCTGGCGATGGGGGCGACCGCACGCGTCCCGGAGATCCGCGGCATTGACTCCCCCCACTGTTTCCAGGCACATACCTGGGAGCATTTCGGCAGAGTGCAGGAATACCTGGAAAAGCGCCAGCCAGCCTCGGCGATGGTGATCGGCGCAGGGTTCGTGGGATTGGAAATGGCTGAAGCGCTGCGCATGCGTGGTCTGCAGGTGACCATGGTGGAGGCAGGACCACACCCTCTGCGATGGCATGAGGAGTGGCTTTCGCGAAGAATCAGGGAACGCTTAGGACAATTTCAGATAGATTTGCACACCAATTACCGGGCTGAGGAGATCCACGAACAGGGGCTGGATGCAATGCCGGCTGGGATGGTGGTGGTGGCAGCGGGCATCCGCCCGGAAACGGAGTTGGCGCAGCGGGCCGGCATCAAGTTGGGCCGCAGCGGCGCCATCGCGGTGGACGAGCATCTCGAAACGAATCTTCCTGGTGTGTTTGCCGCGGGAGACTGCGCCGAGACCTTCCACCGGGTGAAGAACGCTCCAGACTGGATTCCGCTTGGAACCACGGCCAACAAGATGGGACTGGTGGCAGGGGCGAACGCTGCTGGACGCCGGGAGCGGTTTCCCGGGGTGGCCGGTACGTCCATCGTCAAGGTCTGCGGAATGGCCGTTGCCACCACAGGATTGTCGCCCAGTGGCGCGCGGCAACAGGGTTTCGGCGCGGTGAGCGCGAGGGTAACGGCCCGCTCGCGTCCAAGCTATTTCTTTGGCGAACAACTGGAAGTGGAACTGGTGGCAGAGCGGCGAAGCGGGCGTCTGCTGGGTGCTGCCGTTGTGGGTGACCGCGACGTGGAGGGGCGCATTAATGTGATGGCTACGGCCATTGGGTCAGGGCTGACCCTCGACGAATTCCAATACACCGACCTCTGTTACGCGCCGCCCTATGCCACCACCTGGGACCCTGTGTTGATTGCCGCGCGGCAACTGCGCAACGCGATGGAGCAGGGCTGAACTTGCCTCAAACTGGTACGGGTTGGCCCGAAGGCAGGATCGAACTCGGAATCGGCCTCTGTACTTCGGTACTCTATAGGGACAGAGCCATGGCTACCAAAATTACTGACCTGTTCGATCACGCAGCCGCGATTGCCACGGGCATGGGAGTGACCTTCAAGGAGATGATGGCTCCCACGGTCACTGAGGACTATCCTGACGGCCCGGTGAAGTTCCAGGAACGTTTCCGGGGAAAACACGAGTTGCAGCGCGACGAAGACGGCATGGAGAAGTGCGTAGCCTGTTTCCTGTGCGCGGCGGCCTGCCCTGCGAATTGTATTTATATCGAAGCCGAAGAGAACACAGATCAGAAGCGCATCAGCGGTGGCGAACGCTTTGCCAGGGTCTACAACATCGACTACAGCCGCTGCATCTTCTGCGGGTTCTGCGTGGAAGCCTGCCCCACGGACGCCATCACGCACGGGCACGGTTTTGAGCTGGCCACCTACAATACCAGCAACTTGGTGATGCGCAAAGAAGATATGCTGGTGACATTTCCACCCGCAAAGTAGTGAGCCAGATGCAGTTCTGGTTCGGCATCAGGCTGCCAGCGCGGCGGCGGCACGCCGGGCTACCACCACTTCCTCGTTGGCCTGAATCACCATCACCTTCGCCGCGCTAGCGGGAGAACTGATGACGCGGTCACCGCCTCCAGTGACATTCAGTTCCTCATTGAGTTCGATTCCAAGAAAGCCAAGACCGAGGCAAATCGCAGAGCGCAGGCGGAAGCGATTCTCGCCGATGCCGCCGGTGAACGCTATCACGTCGAGTCCCTCCATCACCGCAGTGTAGGCGCCGATGCATTTCTTCACCTGATAGGCGAAGACATCGAAGGCGTGGGCAGCATCGGTGTTACCGCGCTCCATAGCCTGCACGATGTCGCGCATGTCTCCACCAGCGACGCCCGAAAGACCAGCCAGGCCGCCATCGCGAGTCAAGGAATCGAGTACTTCTTCGAAAGATAGGCCCAAATTGTTCATCAGGTGCAGCACAGCGAAGACGTCGAAGTCTCCGTGGCGCGTGGCGTTCTCGATGCCGGTTTGGGGAGAAAAGCCCATGCTGCAATCAATAGAACTGCCGAAGCGAATGGCACAGATGGAAGAACTACCGCCCAAATGGCAACTGACAATGCGCAACGACTCCGGGTTGGCGCCGACAAGTTCAGGCACACGCTGCGCGATGTACTGGTGAGACGCGCCATGAAAGCCGTACTTGATGATGCCAAAGCGTTCGCGCCAGGCTGCTGGGATGCCATAGTAGCTGGCCTGCGGTGGGATGGTACGGTGAAATTCCGTTTCGAAGGCGGCCACCAGAGGTAGGCCCGGCATTGCTTCCTGAAAAGCGCGCATGCCGTCGAGGTAGATACGGTTATGTAGCGGCGCGGCTGCCAAGAACTCTTCCATCGCGGCCAGCACTTCGTCATCCACAATGTAGGTGCCACGGTAGTTTGGACCGCCATGCACCGCCTTAAAGGCAATGGCGTCCACCGGCACGCTTAGCGTTGCGAGTTCCTGCTGAATTGCCTCACGGTAATTTGAAACACGCTCGATCTTTCCTTGAGCCACCAAAGTCTCAGACGGCATCTCCAGGATCTGATACTTCAAGGAGGTCGAACCCAGATTCGCCACCAGAATATTCATCGCGAACTCCCTACATTTCTCACGCACGTTCGATTCCCCCTACCGCGGGCCGACCATGCGGAATCGAGAGCATTATCTCAGATTCATTGCGCAAGAGGCAGCCTGGCAGGAAATCCGTCTTGTTGCGGAAACCGTCGGCTCCATACCCGGAAAGCTCCGCGGGCAAGGCTGGGGGTCGATCAAAAAGTTATCCCGTGGCAACGCCGCTACTCGCGCGATAATGGTAGGGCTGATGCCAGATCCTGATTGCCCGCGCTGCGGTGGCAGCGGTTGGATTTTCGAAGAACGCGATGGCCTGAGTGGCGTACGAGAGTGCGGCTGCCGCGAGCCGGTAGAACCGGGTGAGCTATTCCGCAAGGCTTCCATTCCGCCATTATATGAACGAGCGTCCTTTGAGAACTTCGTACGCCACCAAAGCAACCCTGACCTGCAGCGGGAATTGAGCCAGGTATTTCTGGCCGTGCGCTCCTATGCGAAGGAATTCCCGAACACGCCAAAGCCGGGGTTGCTCCTGGTGGGTCCGCCGGGCACGGGCAAGACCCACCTTGCCGTGGCGGCATTGAAGACACTAATCGAGCGTGGCTTCGACTGCAATTTCTTCGACTACCAGCGCTTGCTGGATCTCATCCGAAAGAGCTGGGACCCACAGGCCGGCGCATCGAGCCGCGAGGCCTATTCGATGGCGCTGGAAGTGGGCGTCCTGCTGTTGGATGATTTAGGTTCGCACCGCGTGACAGACTGGGTAGAAGACACGGTTACCAGCATCATCACAACACGCTGCAACCAACAGCGAGCACTGATCGCCACGACGAATCTGACCGACGTGGAGGTGGTCGACGGGCTGCGCTCGCGTGACACGGGCATGCCTGGACAAGTGGTCTACCGCACCTCGCTTGCGGAGCGCATTGGCGCCAGGGCGCGCTCCCGCTTGTTCGAAATGTGTAAGGTAGTGGCCATGCCCATGGTGCCAGACTTCCGCATCCAGGCATCACGCTGACAAGCTACTCTGCTGGTGACCCAACACTCAGGCGGCTATCCCGCAGCGTGACAGTTGCAACGTGACAGTTGCAACGTGACAGTTTCGCCGTAGGACCGTGTTGCCACTTGCCAATTCACAGCGAATCAGGCAGCATAAAACATCACCCTGCGATGCTGGACCTGAATCACTGGATGATCCCCAGCAGCAGGCATAATGAGACTTCATGAGCTATACTCGCGCCGCTGGGCGTTGCCAGTTGCCTTTGCGCTTGCTCACCGCCCTAGCCTTTGTTTCACTCGCCCTTGTGGCTCAGATTTCCGAGCCGGAGACAGCTCCCGAATCGGCCCAGGTGGAGAGTCGCGCCGCCACTATCGAAGCTGCGCGCGACGCCAAGGCTGCTGAACTCGAGCCGGAAGATCCCAACAAGTGGGAGAGCGCGCTGATTCGGGTGCGGGACGACAAAATCCTGGAACGGCTAAGCGAAGGCATCGCGGGTGTACGGCTGAAGTTCGGCGGCCTGGCAGCGGGCGCAGGCTTTGCCCTTGGTCCGGAATACTATCGCGAGGACTTCGCGAAAGGCCAACTGTTGTTGCGCGGCGCCGCACAGGTCTCCTTCACCGGTGCGCAGAAGATCGACCTGGAATTGGCTGCCCCTCGGCTGGCCAACCAGCGGCTGGATTGGCGCGTGCAAGCCGTGCGGCATAACTACCCGCGGCTAAACTATTACGGGCCTGGGCCAGACTCCGAAAAGACCGGTCGCAGCAACTTCCGGCTGGAAGACAACGCGTTCGATACTACCGTTACATTCAAGCCTGTGAACGTGTTGCAGCTCGGAGTGTCTACAGGCTACCTGATGGTGAACACGGGTCCGGGAACGAACAAGCGCCTGATCTCTGCCGAGCAGCAGTACTCCCCGGAAAGCACAGCAGGGCTGGATGAACAGGGCAATTCCTTCCGCTATGGGTTCTTCGCCCAAGTGGACAATCGCGACAATCCTGGCGGGCCGCGGTCGGGTGGTAGCTACACCTTCCAATACAACCGATACGACGACCGCAGCCTGGATCGATTCGATTTTCAGCGAATCAGCGTCGACCTGCAGCAGTATTTTCCGCTATTCAACAAGCGCCGGGTCATCGCGCTGCGCGCACGGACTAACCAATCGTTCACCCGCGATGGACAGCAAGTCCCGTTCTATTTGCAGCCAGTGCTGGGTGGAAATCACGACTTGCGGGGCTATCGGCCTTTCCGCTTCTATGGCGATAACAGCATAGTGATGAATGCGGAGTGGCGCTGGGAAGTGTTCAGCGGTCTGGATATGGCACTGTTTGCAGATGCGGGAAAAGTGTACAACCGTCGCAGTGAGTTCAATTTCCGTAACCTCGAATCCGCGGCGGGGTTCGGGATGCGGTTTAATGCACGAAACAACACGTTTGTCCGGCTGGACGTGGGCTTTAGTCACGAGGGCTATCAGGTATGGTTTGCCTTCGGTGACGCCTTCGCACCCGCCATCCAAACGACTTCCAGTAACTTTGTGTACCAGTAGCAGCAGGAAGCAATGGCACAGATTAAGAAGCAGAGCCGTAGAGGGATGCGGAAACATGGCGGCACTTCGTGGATACTGGTGCTGCTACTTCTAACGCTTAGCGGGTCCACAGGAACTGCGAAGAAGTTCTACGCGGATGATCCGCTCTGGCGTGAGCCCCCTCCACGCCGCGTGGAGTCAGCTAAGTTCCGGTCTCTTAGCGATTACTACGAGTTCCTGGTTTACCCCTTCGCGCCTCCCGGTGAGCTGAATGGCCGTAAGCCAAGGGGCTCCGCGGAGAATCTGCACTACCCCGCCCAGGGCGTGAACACACTGGGTGAGGTGCCGGATGGGTCATGGTACGAGAACCGCAATTACTACCGGCGGATGTCGAAGGAAGAGATTCAGACTGGCCCAGGCAGGGTGGGCCCGCCAGCAGCCACTGGCTCGTGGCGGGTGATCTCCGCGAAGAACGAAGGAGTAACCCCGGGCTTCACGATTGTGGATGAAAACAAGCGCCGCTATTTGCTGAAGTTTGATCCGCTCGACTCCAAGGAAATGGCTACCGCCGCCGATACGCTGGCAGCAAGGCTGTTCTATGCACTGGGCTACCATGTTCCAGAGAATCACGTGGTTCACTTCACCCGGGACCAACTGCTGATTGAACCAAAGACGAAGTTTAGGGGGCCAGATGGCAAATCGCGCGCTATGACGGAGCGCGACGTCACGGAGATCTTGCTGAAGGTGCCCAAGGACGCTGACGGCAAGTACCGGGGAAGCGTAAGTAGTTACTTACCGGGTATACCCTTGGGCCCACATCGTTACTTTGGCACGCGCCGCGATGACCCCAATGACGTGGTGCCGCATGAGCATCGCCGCGACCAGCGGGGACTGTGGGTCCACTGCGCATGGCTGGGCCACGACGATTCCAGGGCCGTCAACAGCCTCGACATGCTGCACGAGGAAGATGGACTGCGTTACGTGAAGCACTACCTCATCGACTTCGGGTCAACCCTGGGCAGCGCAAGCGTGCGGCCCAACAGTCCGCGAAGTGGCAACTACCTGTTCAGCTGGCGCGAAGCGGCCGCACGGACTTTCACGCTCGGGCTGAACGTGCCGCGCTGGGCGCGAGCCAATTATCCCAATTTTCCGTCCGTGGGCCGCTTTGAATGGAAGACTTTTGAGCCTCTAGACTGGCGACCGGAATATGTAAACCCCGCCTTCGAGAACGCACTGCCCGACGATGCCTTTTGGGCTGCCAAACAGGTAATGGCCCTTAGCGATGAACAGATTCGCTGGGCTGTGGAAACCGGGGAGTACACGAACCCGGCGGCCGCTGCTTGGGTGGTGGAATGCCTGATTCAACGGCGCGACAAGATAGGGCGTGCTTTCTTTGCCCAAGTGCTGCCACTTGACCGCTTCCGGGTAGAGAATGGAGCACTGCGCTTCGACGATCTGGGCGCGCAGCATGGGCACTATCCGGCGCGAGAGTACAAAGCGGAGTGGTCCCACTTCGACAATGATCTAGACAAGGCCTCCCCGATCGCAGGTGCGCTCGGTTTGCAGCTACCCCCCGATACCGCCAGCGAGCGTCTGGGTGCGTTTCTGATGGCACGCCTATTTGGTGATGATGCGGAAAAAGACATCCGTGTATACCTGCGACGTGAAGCGGCGGGCTGGCAGGTGATTGGCGTCGAAAGAGGCTGGGTGGGCAAGAGCAAGCTGCGCTTCGCGGACACACGACCACCACACCTCACACAGCGGGAAATGGATACCGGACTGGCCACGTCCGAGTAGGCCAGGCACGGAAAGCCGACGGTTCTGTGGCAGGGCGAACCCCAGTCTCCACGATTGGACCCAGCTTGGGGTCAGCTCCGCCAACCCTCCGGCAGCGGACACTTGGCATCACCGGGACTCTCCACCCGAAACTGCGAACGTGCGAGGGGGGTAGTGGATGCCGGCGGCATAGCGGAAGTCAACGATCCCCGGCGCAATCCAACACAGCCAGCTAGTTGTTGCCAAATTCCTCACGGCACTCCGGGTGTGGGCATGGCCAAGCCGGCCATTTGCACGATTGCCGGAGCTATCCGCTATTGGGGTATCTTGCTGTGCGCGCTACATGCGGAACTGACTTCGGATGGCCGTTAGGTTCTGCCTTGCCTGCGCCTGGTAGGGGCTGCTCATCTTGGCGCATAGCTCGGTGAACTTCACGGCGTCCAGGATTTCCTTGTGATCTTTCGACCGTTTGCCGATTTCAAAATTGGCAACACCGAGATAGAAGTAGGCCGCCGCCTGCATGGCCGCGTTGCCTCCTACATAAGGAAGGGCTTTGCGGAGGCTGGAGTTCGCCTGCTGCCAGAGGCTCCCGGTGGCATGGTGGAGGCCTTGCACCCAGTGGGCGAGCCCCGTGGAAAAGTCTTGCTGCTTCTTGAAGTCTTCTTCGCTTACGGTTTCCGGACGTTCCTTCACCGCCAGCTTCTCCAGGGCTGCGTCGGTGTAGGGAACAATCTTATCCTGCTTCTGCTTGGTTTCGAGATAAACGCTGGCGAGGTAAAGCAAGGTCTCATCGTTGCCTTTTTCCATCTCGGTGAGCGCCTCAGCGGCAGGCACTGCGAGCTCACGATTATTGGAGGCGCGCCCTACCACAAACTGGCGTTCAATGACGGCGGGCAAGTACTCGCTTTGCGGGCTGATGGCGCGCAAGGCGCTGGCGTAAGCGGCGACCTCCGAGGCATCAGTGGATTCCGATGCCTTCAACAAGTGAGCGTAGTCAGCATATTGCGCCACTTGCTTCGCATAGGTCTGCTCCGCTTCCCACGCATCCGCTTCCATATCCTCAGGGGCAGGGGCGGCAGCCAGGGTGGCAGCGGCTTCATGGCTGCGCTTTGCCCACTGGATGATGGCGTCCTTGCCACCGAGCGCTTCAGCCGACTTCAATGCCGCGGCGGAGGCGCGCACGCGGTGGGTGAAGCCCGACTTGAGGGGATCCCCAGCGAACAGTTTGTCAGCAGTGGCGAGCACTTCGGCGTGCTCTTCCCTGCTCTGGTGCAACTGTATTCGCTGCGCCAGTACCCATCCGATGGCCACATGGGTGGGGTATGTCGCCTCGAATTCCTTCAGCGATACCAGTTTCTCAGCGGGATCCTCGGCCAAGCCGATCTTAGCAAGCAGTTCGCCCTCCGGCGTGGTGGCATCGATTTCCGGGGCTTGCGCGAAACCCAGCGCGCAGAGCAAACAAAGGCAGACGAGCAGACCGGTGAGCCGCACAGACATGATGCATTTCTCCAGCGATCTAGTCCAGTTTGGGAGAATCCTATCACACGAGAACTCTGGGCACTAGCGACGGTTCGCGAATCGACACGTAACTCGGCTCATGAGGGAATCCGCTCTGGGGCAGAGGGGACTGCCTCGACGGCCAGCGTTTCCCTGCCACTAGCAAAGGGAGGCACATCCGCCGTTGTTACACTGGTAGTTATGACCCACATCGAAGAGCTGGAACGCGAATTCAGCGACCTCAAGCAGCAGGCTGCCGCCATTCGGAGGTATCTTTGACGCTCCTGGCAAACGCCGGGAGTTTGAAGAGATCGAGCAGAGAATGGCCGAACCCGGCTTCTGGGACCGGCCGGAAGATAGCCAGACCCTGATGCAGGCCCGCAAGCGCCTTGAAGAAGAGCTCGCCAAGGATGCACAGCTAGCCAGCCTGATTGGCGATATGGAAGCCTTCTTCGAACTTGCCGCCGAGGGTGAGGATGTGGAGGTGGAGCTTACGCGCGAGCTCAAGAATTCGCGCGGAGTGGTGGAGAAGCTGGAGACGGCCATGCTGCTGTCCGGCGAGAACGATTACCGCAACGCCATCGTTACCATCCATCCCGGAGCAGGCGGCACGGAGAGCCAGGACTGGGCAGAAATGCTGCTCCGCATGTACCTGCGCTGGGCCGAGCGCGAGGGATTCAAGACTGTGATTACTGACCGTCAGGACGGTGACGGCGCTGGCATCAAGAGCGCCACTTTTGAGGTGAACGGCAAGTATGCCTACGGCATGCTGCAAAGCGAAGTGGGTGTACACCGCCTGGTGCGGATCTCTCCCTTCGACGCCAACGCGCGACGGCATACCTCGTTTGCCAGCGTGTTTGTTTACCCCGAGATCGACGACACCATCCACATTGAAGTGAAGCCTGATGACTTGCGCGTGGATACCTTCCGCGCGGGCGGCGCCGGGGGTCAGCATGTGAACCGAACGGATTCCGCCGTCCGCATGACCCATCTGCCAACGGGCATCGTAGTGCAGTGCCAGAACGAGCGGAGCCAGCACAAGAACCGCGACATGGCCATGAAGCAACTCAAGGCGAAGCTCTACGAGGCGGAACTGGATAGGCGCCAGGCGGAAACCGACAAGCTGGAGGATTCAAAGGCTGACAATAAATTCGGCAGCCAGATCCGCAACTATGTGCTTGCGCCGTACCGGCTGGTGAAGGACCTGCGCAGTCGCTTGGGCGTCGGTGACGTCGATAGCGTGCTCGATGGCAACCTTGACCCTTTCATGCACGCCTACCTTGCCTGGAAGAAAACCGGCAAAGTGGTGGGGGATGATAGCGGAACGGATGACCTCGGTTAGCGCCTAAGCCGATGGCGGATTTCCAACCAGCAGGTTCAGTGGTGACCACGATGCAATCACCAAATGCAGTTCCTCAGATGGCCAGCCCCTCGGAGATTGCGCGAGCGGCGGCTATCCTGCGCCGGGGCGGACTGGTGGCCTTTCCCACAGAAACCGTCTACGGGCTTGGCGCCAATGCCCTGGACGAGGAAGCGGTGGATAAGATTTACCGGGCCAAAGGACGCCCGGCTCAGTCGCCGTTGATTGTGCATGTGCATTCGGTTGCGGAGGCGCGGCGGTATGCGGCTGCCTGGCCGGGGTCTGCGCAACGGCTGGCGGATGCCTTCTGGCCCGGCCCCCTGACGATGGTGCTACCGAAGACCGCGGACATTCCGCCGCAGGTCACCGCTGGTCTCGATACCGTTGGCTTGCGCGTGCCCGCCCATCCGGTGGCGCTGGACCTGCTGAAGGCGGCGGAACTGCCGGTGGCGGCGCCGAGCGCGAACCGCTTCATGGGGCTTTCGCCGACACTGGCGGCGCACGTGCGGCGCTCGTTAGCGACGGCTGCCGAAATGGTGCTGGAGGGCGGGCCGAGTGCGGTTGGCCTCGAAAGCACGGTAGTGTCCCTGGCAGGCGAGCAGCCGCTATTGCTACGACCTGGCGCCATCACTGCAAAACAGCTAGGGGAAGTGCTTGGGGTGGAGGTGCAACGGGCGGTAGCTACCGCAGAGGGAGCCCATGCGGCCCCCGGCATGCATCCACGGCACTACAGTCCGCGCACGCCATTGCGTCTGCTTAGCGCCGACGACCCGATTCCTGAAGGCCACGTGGTTTGGGTGTGGTGGAAGTCGCCTCGTCCTGCTAACGCTTCCATCGAGCTGCCATCTAGCCCTCAAGGCTATGCCCGTAGCCTCTACCGCGCCCTCCACGACGCCGACGATCTGGCCATGGACCTGATTGCCGTGGAATGTCCGCCCGGGGACGCCGCGTGGCTGGCGATCTGGGACAGGCTGCTTCGTGCACAAAGCTGACGAGAACATTCAAGAGATGGTAGTGTTTTGGCGTCCACCTGGCAGTTGCGTCGGATTACCGAACGCTTTTTGCACGTCTTTCGGCGCTTGCGTCGATCGTTAGTACCTTGGTTCTTCCAGTACCCTCCGATAGTTCTAGTGCCCTTCTTTGAAAACCGATGGAATTTTGGGGGTTGGTACTCCTGCAATTTCTGACGCTAAGTTTCGCGCCAGTTCAGCGATTCGGAGACCGGAAGAACACACTGAGCATAGTACTGTTAGATTGAGCACTAAAAGCACTCGAATTGGTTGAAATCCGTCAAGGAGAGCTGCACAAAATTCGATTGAATAAAGTAAGGTTTTTCACTGATACTAAAGACTCTGAATCTGACATCAACGCCTTCACGAGCTATTGGGTCACAGATTCGGCTAGTTGTCTATGCTGAGGAGATCGAGAATGAAATCGCTTTATCGTTTAAGCGCCATCGCGTTGCTGCTGACAAGCGGGGCGTTTGCTAGTTTCATCAATGGAGGATTCGAGAGTGGAGACCTGACTGGGTGGAATTCCCTTGGATCTGCCAGCGTGAGCGGCCCCGTCGACTATATCGATGAGGGAGCCGGAATCCTATCGCCTGATTCGGGCAATTTTTCCGCCCGACTGATCTCGCAAGGGGCGACGGCGGAACAGATTGCCACGCAAATGGGGATCACTCTGGAGGAACTCCAGGCCACAAATTTGGACCCGGACACGGGCGACCCAACAACCGCGACCGTCGGCTCGCTGATTTGGCAGACCGTTACAGTGAACGCAGGCGATGTACTCCAGTTCCGCTGGAACTTTGTCGAGCGTGACTATATGCCATACAACGACTGGGCGTTTTACGGAATTGCTCTAAACGGAGATCCGGCGCAGGTGACCACATTCGCAAGCCTGTTTACGGTGGGACCCGATGGAGGAGCGACGATCAATGGATGGACAACGCTCACCGTGAATATTCAGCAATCCGGCACCTACACCTTCTACTTCGGAGTAGTAAATGCCTTTGATGAAGAGCTCGATTCCGACCTCTGGATTGACGGCGCGTATGCCGGGGATGACCCTCCGGCTCCCACGGGCGAGATTCCAGAGCCTGGAACCTTCGTTCTGCTTGCTTCTGGCCTTGGATTGCTAGCAGCAAAGTATCGTTCGCGCAAAGCCGCTTAGCACCGAGATCGACTCCCGAATGTTGTCGAGAACACGCTACGCTGACGGTTTGTAGACCATCCATCACCGCACGGTATTTGGGCCACTTGGTCTGCGTTCGTTGTTCTAGCGGTCAGAATGGCCAGCGCTATGCCGGAATTAGGCGGAAAGACTTGTTCGGGTACCGGCGAAGTCGCTTCTGCAACGCGAATGAGTACGCTAATCACACCCTGGCAAGCTCGCTAAGAGCTTGCCAGGGTTTTTCTACTTTGGGGCGGACTCAGCCATAGGACCGACGATCACCTAATCGCAGCCGAAACGGAGTCCCCCTTCGCCAACCTTGTTACGACTATGTTAGTATCGCAACGAGGAAAACTGACAAAGTCATCCGATTTCATTCGAAGGAGTTTACTCAGGTGAAGGTTTACGACAGCAATCACATCCGCAACGTCGCCTTACTTGGCCACTCGCAAAGTGGCAAATCTACGCTGACGGCGGGCATCCTTTACGCCACGGGAGTCACCAACCGGCTGACACGCGTGGACGAAGGAAATACGCTTACGGATTACGACGAGGAGGAAATCCAACGCAAGATGTCGATTTCCACCGGCCTTGCTGCTGCCGAATACAATAACCACAAGTTCAACATCCTCGACACGCCAGGCAACCCGCTGTTCGTGAATGACGCCAAGAGCGTGCTTGCCGCCGCGGATTGCGCCTTGGTGCTGGTGGACGGAGTGGACGGAGTACAGCCCCAGACCGAGCGCTTTTTCGGTTTCACTAGTGAGTTCCAACTGCCCACCGGGTTTGTGGTGAACAAGCTCGACAAGGAGCGTGCCAATTTCGACCAGAGCCTGGAACAACTCCATGAGGTATTCGGGCGGGAAGCCGTGGCCGTGCAGATGCCTATCGGAAGCGAACGCGACTTCCGCGGTGTGATTGACCTCATTTGCATGCGCGCCTATTTCTTTGAGCCAAATGGCAAAGGCTTGGGCAACCTCGGAGAGATACCGGCGGACCTGATGGCCCGCGCGGAGGAACTGCATGAAGCCATCGTTGAGATGGTGGCCGAGGGCGACGAAGAACTGATGGAGGAGTTCTTCGAAGCGGGTACGGTGTGCGCGGAGCATCTGATTGTTGGACTGCGCGGCGCCATTCATGCGCGAAAGCTGTTCCCCGTGATGTGTGTGGCCGCGCTGCCTAATATCGGTACTACGGAATTACTCGCTGTCGTAGGCGAATACATGCCTTCGCCAGCACACCGACCGGCGGCAACACTTTCGTTTCAGGGCGAGGAAACCACGCGCCCAATTCGCGACGACCAACCGACTGCTGCGTTTGTGTTTAAGACCCTGGCCGACGTCTTTGCCGGGCGCATCACTTGCTTCAAGCTGATGAGTGGAACGCTGAAGAACGACCAGCATCTCTACAACCAGCAGAGCAGTACGGATGAGCGATTTTCCCACCTGAGTTCGATCACCGGCAAGAGCCTCACCGAGGTGCCTGAGTTGCATGCGGGCGACATTGGCGCGGTGGCGAAGCTGCGCGACACCCTAACAGGCCATACTCTGGCGGAAAAGAACAGCGGAGTGATTTATCCTCCGGTGAAGCTGCCGGAGCCCTCGATTGCATTCGCGGTGGAGGCGCAGAGCCGCCAGGACGAAGACCGCATGGGCAACGCCATCCACCGCATTCTGGAAGAGGATCCGTGCCTGCGCTTCTATCGCGACCCGCAGACCCAGCAGTTTCTGCTGGCGGGTGCCGGGCAGCCCCACGTAGAGATTGTGGTGAGCAAGATGGCAAAGCGCTACAACGTGAATCTGACGTTGAAGGAACCGCAGGTTCCCTACCGCGAAACCATTCGCGGCACGGCGGATGTGCAGGGACGCCATAAGAAGCAAACCGGTGGTCATGGCCAGTTTGGTGACTGCAAGATCAAGATGGAACCGCTCGAGCGCGGAAAGGAATTTGAATTCGTCAACGACATTTTTGGCGGATCGATTCCCCGCACTTACATCCCTGCGGTCGAGAAGGGCATTCTGGAAGCAGCAGCACAGGGCTACCTGGCTGGCTTTCCGGTGGTGGATTTCAAAGTAATCCTCTACGATGGCAGCTACCACGATGTGGACAGCTCGGAAATGGCTTTCAAGCTTGCCGGTCGAAAGGCCTTTAAGGCGGCCATGGCGGTGGCCAAGCCATCACTGCTGGAACCCATCATGAATGTCACCATCAACACTCCGCAGGAATATGCGGGCGACATCATGGGAGACCTCAACAGCCGCCGCGGACGTGTTTCGGGCATGGACATGAAGGGCTCAAACCAACTGATTCACGCCGCGGTGCCGATGGCTGAAATGCTTACCTACCAGAATGCGCTCACCGCCATCACGCAGGGCAGGGCGTCGTTTGCTATGGAATTTGATCACTATGACTTCGTTCCGCAGCAGGAAGCAGAAAAGGTGATTGCCAAGGCAAAGGCTGCACGCACCGGCGTGGAGGAAGAGGAAGAGTAGCGAATAGTTCGATTGGGCGGAAACGGCCAGCGCGGCATCCACCGCGTTGGCCATTTCTTTTTGTCAGTCGCTGTAGTCGATTTCGGTCTTGCGGATCCGCAGGGCACTAAGGGCGAGTGCGCCAGTTGCCAGCAAAAGGATGCCGAGAATAGCCCATCCACGCGCGATTGGCTCCGGTGGCACCAGGAACAGGGCCAACACTCCGTCAGTTGGCAGGTCGATGGGGCTGAGACTTTTCAGATAGTAGGTTACGCTGAAGCGCTGCAGAGTAACTGGAAGGAATACGTGAATTACCTCCCAAACGAAGACAACCGCACCTGGAATCAGCGGGTTTCGCACGTACAGGCTGGCCAGCAGGAATATGGCGCCGTAGCCCGCGCAGGCAAGCGCGGTCATTAACAGGTAATCCAGAAGATTAGGCAAGCCTTGCCCTTGCCAGAAGTAGTTCCAAAAGGCGCTGCCGCGGTGCGCCATCAGGCAGAAGTAGGCAGCGGTGAGACTGAGCGAGAACACCAGTGTGGTGGCGAGGAATCCGATAACGAAGCGGCTCACCAGAAACACCTCACGGCGCACTGGCAACAGGAAGTAGTAGTGCAAGGTCTTGTTCAGCACCTCACCGCGAACAAGGAACGTCCCTACGGCCAGGCAGCCGAAGAAGATCAAAAAGCGAAGGTAAAGGAACTCCATCATGCTGGCGAAGGCCGTAACCTCGCCGCTGAGGGAGCCGCTGCGGCGGTAAGCGATTTGCACAAAAGCGTAGATGGCCGTGATAGCCACCGGTCCGGCCGCCAGCAGGTAGAGCCAGATGGCCCGGGTCGTCAAGAAATGATAGGGCAGGTCCATGCGCACCAGAGCACCCAACTGCCGGGCGTAGGAAGCGTAGGGAGCCTGGCTCGACGGAACGAAGGCGCCATTGCTGGTGGGGCCCGCGCCAGAGCCGTGTAGCGGTGCGGTGCTCATGAGATTCCTCCCGTTTCGCCTATCAGATACTGATAGAGGCTGTCAGCGTCCTCGTCGGTAGGCCGTAACTGGTCGACGCGCAGCTTCAGCGACACCACGGCGGATTCAAACGCCTCGTAGAACTGATCGGCGTCCACGGCGCGGAAGAGCACGCCAGCATCGTCCGGCAAGATGCGCGCCTCCACCACCGTGGGGTTGCCCAGCAGATGTTGGGTAAGCAGACGGGATTGGCTGCAGCGCACCAGGATCTGGGCAGGTTGTCCTTTCACCTCACTGCGCACTCCGCGGATATCGCCCTCCGCCAGAATGTAGCCTTGATTGATGAGGATGACGCGGTCGGAGATCTGGTCTACCTCATGCAAAATGTGGCTGGAGACGATCACCGAGAGGCCTTCGGCCCCAAGTGTCCGAAAGATGGCAATGGTCTCGGCGCGCGCCATGGGGTCCAGTCCGTTGAGGGGCTCATCCAGCACCACCACCCGGGGGCGGTGCGCCAGCGACTGGGCCAGCTTTATGCGCTGGCGCATGCCCTTGCTATAAGCCGCCACCTTGCGATGGGCGGCGTCTTCAAGGCGCACACGCTGAATGGACTCCCAAGTCCGTTCTTCGGCTTCCGCGGGCGAGAGCCCGTGAAAGCGCAGTGTGCTGCGCACGAACTGAAGTCCGGTCATGCCTCGCGGAAACGAATCAAACTGCGTGCAGTACCCGAGCACACGGAAGAGCCGTTCGGGATCCCGCGGCGAAATACCTAGCACTTCCACGCGGCCTTCAGTGGGCTGGATCAGTCCCGCCATCAGATTCATCAGCGTGCTCTTGCCGGATCCGTTCGGACCCACCAGACTGGTGATACCGGGGCCGATAGAGAGGTTCACTCGGTTCACGCCCAGCACCTCACCGTAGAAGCGCGACACGTTCTGGAAGACAATGCGGTCGCCAGACGGCACGTAGACGGCCGCCGCACTCTTCGCATTGTCATGCTTCAACCCGGGTGCGCTCATCGCACTGTCTTGACCTAAATTGGGTGCGCTCATCGCACTGTCTTGACCTAAATTGGGTGCGCTCATCGCACCACCTCCGCCCCGCGGATGCGCCATGCCAGCAGCCGGATGCAGGCCGCGCACAGCAAGGCCAAGACCAGAAAGGCAGACCACACTGGGATCTCCTCGCGTTCAAATACCCGGAACAGGCCGAAGCCGGCGCCGCCCGTAGCATGGCCTTCCATCAGCCAAGCCCACACTGTGGCCATCAGGGTGCGAACATTCATCAGGTGGCCCCAGCGCACGTCCAGCAATTGGTTGAGCAGCGCACCGAACCCGGCGCCAACAAAGAAGATGACAAACATCGCGCCGCCCGCCACTGGCTTCCAGCGAACCCAGGCCGAGAGCGCCATGGCCAGCAGTGACAGCAGGCCCACCCATAGAAGACCGCCTGCCACCAGCGCGAGAGGGATACGCCAGTTCTCCGCCAGCCAGCCGCTTCCGGCAAGCGTCGTCTGCTGGCCCACCAGCAGCAAGCCCGGCACCCAGGTGATGGCAGAGAGCATGGCCACCAGCGGCAACATCCGGCCAAGCACATAGTCAGTGCGTGTGATTGGGCGAGCGAGGATTGTAGAAAGCCCGCGATTTGTGAGATCCGGAGAGATACGCCCTGGTCCGGCCAAGGCAGCCACGAAGAACGAAATTGTGCTCTGCACGCTCAGGAACACGTAGAAGAAATTTGTGTCTATGGGAATAAGACGGTTCACTCCCACATCCAGCAATCGCAACGCGTCGAAGTTGTGGTGCAGGTAGATGATTAGGACACAGATCAGCGGCCACAGGAATCCCGCGTAGAGCACAGGGCTAAGCAGCCGTGATCGGCGCACGTCCTCCCAGGTGTAGCGAGCGAGCGCGAGCGAGCGCGTGCGAGCGCTCGTAAGCGGGCCCGGATAGCGACGATAACTGCGTTCATATACGGCCATTGTGGTTACTCCATCGCCTTCAGGAACAGATCTTCCAGCGAATCGCGGCGGCGTTCCAAGCCGCGAATGCGCGTTCCATGGGATGCGGCCAATGCGAAAAGGTCCACCTGGTCTGGACCCTCGGGTAGCACCGCACGCACGCGCCCATTCCCGTTCCAGGCGCTCTGGCAGCCGCGCGCGGCGAGGGCATCCACAAAGCTCCGTGCATCACTAGCCAACTCAATGTCGTAAACGTGCTGGTTGGCGCGTCGTTCTTCCTCAAGGTCGCAGAAGGCGGCTACACGCCCCTCTTTCAGAATCAGAACCTGGTCACAACACTCTTCCACGTCGCGCAGCAAGTGTGACGACACAAGCAAGTGCGTGCCTTCCTGAGCACGAATTTCCTTAACCAGTTGGATCATCCGCTTGCGCGCGGCGGGGTCGAGGCCATTGGTTGGCTCGTCAAGGATCACGAGCCGTGGCCCGTGCACGATTGCCTGTGCGAGCTTAGCCATCTGTCGCATGCCCAGCGAGTAGCCGCCAATGGGACGGTAACGCTGTTCACCCAACCCCACGTAGTAGAACGCTTCGTGGGCACGTTCGAGTGCCTGCGCGGGAGGAAGCCCGGATAGCTCAGCCATCATTCGTACGTAGCGCAGGCCGCTCATGCTGGCGATGAACGAATCGTTCTCTGGCATGAAGCCAATAAGCGAACGCAGGGCGCGGGCATCCTTGCGGATGTCATGTCCGAAGACGCGCGCAGTGCCGAACGTGGGAGGGTAATAGCCGAGCAAAGTATTGATGAGGGTGGACTTCCCAGCGCCGTTCGGGCCGAGAAGTCCAATGGATTTGCCAGTGAGGGTAGCGCTGAGCCGGCTGAGGATTACTCGCCGGCCCAGCGTTACTTCCAGTTGTTCGAGTTCAATGATCGCCGCCATGGATGGCATGCTCCCCTTTTGCTGGTACGTTGCCATTGCGGCATTTGTTCACGCAGATTATCGCGCTTGCGGCACTTTGCCAAACTGGTCAAACAGCATGCCCATGCGCATCAACGATCCGCCGCCCAGCCCCACCAGGCCGTCCTTGGAAGCAACGGTTACCGATCGCGGGCTGGCATAGGCCGCAATCAAACTGGGCTTCAGTTCCTTGGCCATCTGCTGGATGGCAGCAGCGCGCTCAGCATCCTGTCCTGCAAGGGTAGCAGCCTGTTGCGCCACGGAAGCCAGCGCACTGCCAGCCTGCTGGAAGAAGACGCCTGAGAAGCCTGTGCTGGCTCCGGTGGGAATCAACTGCCGGAAGGTTTCGTGCGCCAGGATACTGGTGCCGCTC